>JAPOTI010000137.1 GCA_026709265.1 Paracoccaceae bacterium
GACGATTGTCCGCCGCCGTGCACCCCGGGTCAGTCACCTTGCCCGGACACAGCGGGGCCACCCGCGCCCACATCTCATCCGTCAAAACTGTGCGATCTGCATTCATCTTGTCACCCACCTCGTCTGCTCGTGCCGCCTTTTTCGGCGTGCAATGCCGACACAAATACACGCCCAGCGCTCAAAACGCAAGGCAATTGTCAACGGGCCTTAGCAAAATTGACTGTGCGCCGCCCCTTCAATTTTGCCGATCATATCAGACCTTTGCCCGCAGGCTTTACGCGTTTGCAGGATGGCGATCAGATCCGTTTCGGCAACGAGAACTGGTGGGTTAGGGTTGGTCATGGTCATGCGCCATCACACCTGACCCTGTGGAGTGAAGACTCGCAGATGGTGATCGGGGGCGATCAGTTCCTCCCCGACATCACGCCGAATATCGGAGTCTATGTCTCGGAGCCTGATGCCAATCCGCTGGCTGAATTTCTCGGGTCCTGCGAACAGTTTCTTGAATATGCTGACAGCAGGCAACTGATTCTTCCGGGGCACCAAAGACCATTTTTTGGTCTGCCATTGCGTCTTCACCAACTCACCGCAAGCCATCAAGTGTTCTTGGAAAGAATCAGGCAGCGGATCAGGGCGACACCATCTTCCGCCCATGATATTTTCGACATTCTCTTTCGGTGTCCAATTGGCGATGGCGAATATGGATTGGCGATTATCGAAGCCATCGCACATATGAACTGGTTATTGCATGCCAAGCAGGCCAAGCGAGATTTAAATGCTGAAGGGATATGGATGTACAGCAGTTCCCGTTAATTTAGGGATTTTATATACCTGACTACCCGAAACTAGCCGGGCGAGGCCGAAGGCCAACCCCACCCCTGAAACCAAACCCGGCCAATTAAAGCCGGGTTTTTTGTGTGATCAGGCCTTGAAGCCGGTAATTCAGCTGAGGCGTATTGGGACACAATGACGGCCACCGAGATTGAAACCTCAAAAGCCAACAGTGTAGACAATCATGCCAAAGTCTATATCTCAATGGACATGCACAAGCTCACCATCGGTTCCGATCTGGATACGGCTGACAAGATTGCTGGCGGTCTCACTGACCCCGGTTTTGACGGCATGGTGTTGATGACATTGCCGAAAAGGTTTGGGGCGGTTCAGCTTCCGATGTCCGTTATGATGGAGATTCCGGAGTGGCGTCCGTGGCCATTTCCTACGGTGACAATAAAGGCGATGCCGAATGGGCGGCGGGTTTCAGTTTCAATGTTGAGCCTGTGAAGATCGGTGCTGGTTTTGACAGCAATGGCGTTATGTCTGTAGGTATGGGTTTTGAGCAAGGTCAGATTTCAATGAATGCCCTGTTTTCGACCGATAGCGATTCTAACGAAGACGACAATGAAGCTGGCCGATACATTCTCAAAGGAGCAGATGCGGGCAAGAAGCTTGCTGCTGTGACAGGCGCAGCCAATCGCAACCCCAACATGCCTGACCTGAAAAATCAGGCGATGGGTGTTGATGTCACTTACAAAATGACGGATACGACTTCAATCGTTCTGGTTGCAGCGCAACACAAGTCGGAAAGCGCAAGCTGGACTCCGGCGAAAGCTGCAGTAGCGGCAGAAGTGACTGCTGTAGAAGATATTGATGGACTCGCTGATCTTGCTAAGATCGGCACAAGCGTTGCGGCTGATGGCATGTGGAAAACCACCGAAAAGAAAGTTGACGCCTTTGGCGTTGGTTTCAGCCACGATCTCGGCGGTGGTGCGACGCTGAAAGCTGGTGTGGGTCCTGTTGATGGCAACACGGTTGCCGATCTGGGTATCCATATGAAATTCTGATTTTGCATCAGATCAAGAGGTTTGAAAGGGGCGGCTTTGGCTGCCCCTTTTTTAAATTCCCAAGCCCATAAAGCTTATGGGAAGCAACTCCACACTGAATGCAGAGTTTCAATAGAATCCGGGACATTCCCCCTCCCGCATACGCTTTGCAAAACGTTCCAATGGGGTTACAGTCATCAGCAGATCCCGGTTGGGGAGAGACGTATGAACAGGATGACCGCTGCAGCCCAGGCAGAGGAGCGAACGGCAACCTATCAGGATGTGCTGGATGCCCCGCCCCACAGGGTGGCGGAAGTGCTTGCAGGAACGCTCTACACGCAGCCAAGACCTGCATCGCACCATGCGCGGGCAAGCTCTGGACTCGGGGCCAAAATCGGCACGCCATTTGATTATGGTGACAGTGGCCCCGGCGGCTGGTGGATCATCGATGAACCGGAATTGCATCTCAGGATGGATATCGTGGTGCCTGATCTCGCGGGTTGGCGGCGCACGACGATGCCCACCTATCCAGATGTCGCTTATTTCGAAATCGTTCCGGACTGGATCTGCGAGGTGCTGTCACCCTCAACCCGCCGCATTGATCTGAGTGAGAAGCGCACGATCTACGCCCGCGAAGGTGTCGTACATCTCTGGTTCGTCGATCCGGACACCAGAACACTGGAAGTGTTCAGGCTGCATAAGGGACAATGGCTGCTGTTGGCCACCCTCACCGGCAGTGCCCCGGTCTCGCAACCCCCTTTCGAGGCGATCAGCTTTCCGCTGGATGCGCTCTGGGCGGACGCGGGAGGCGCGAAGGAGAGCGGGGAAGACGAGAACGGGTGAAGGTTGGGACAGGTCCGCCCATAACTGTAGTCGGAGAGTCCTACAAAGCCTCCCTGTCTGTAGTTAAGCGTGTGATGTTGACAGGATGCGCATGTAGATTGCTTACGAGCTAGTGCAGGCGCGTCGCGCTCGCAACGCCGTCTTCGACGCGTTCGGACAGCTGCGGTGCACCAAGTTCCAATCAATTGCTTGCGGCGCGGGAAGGCCGCATATCCAGTGCCGCCAAGGCCGACGGTAACATCTGGCGGGCCGAAGCCACACATTATGCTCCGTCGGACCGTGCCAATCCGTCATCTCGCAGAGCCCCTGCGCCAGAGCATGACGCGTCTGACCCGTCGCACTACAGGCCGCCACGAACCATTATGCAACATTCGCCGGGATCTGGCGCATCCCCATCGGCATGCGCCCATGATTCGCAGTGCCTGATTGCCTCCTGTCCCTTTCGGGTTGGCCTCTTGGCACTCTTTTTGGGGGAGGTCGGCTGAGGTTCACGTGAGCCCAGCCCCTGATGGTTGCTGCGCTCGGCATGCTGTCCTTTCCGGTGGAGGTGTCGGGCAGGACGATGGGACCGGGATTGAGCAGGAATTGCTGTGATGGATGTTACACGCAGTTGACGCCTGATGCCATTCCGGCTTATGGGTGGGGCCAGTTTGTTCAATCAGCAGAAACTGGAGCGCGTCATGTCCGAACATCAACATGGTTCAATGGACATCACCCAGCATGAACGCGCCTTTGCAGGCTTTCTACGAATCTCCACGCGCGTGACGATTGTCATCATTGCGGCACTCGTGTTTCTCGCAATTTTCAACAGCTGAGTCGGCCAGAGGTCGAACAGTTCCGGCAATCGATTGATTGCCAAGCGGCGATGAACTCAGCCGAAGGTCACAACAGGTGGACAGTCTGAAGTCAATTTCCCGGTTGTGAAGAGCGGGGTCTTGCCGTTCTGATCACGGACAGCTTATCCGGCATCGCTGCCCTGTTATGAATGTGGCCACAGGCCTTGCGCGGCTTGTCAGCCCCCCTCACGGAGTGCGCGTTTGCGTGCCAGTTTACGGGCACGACGAATGGCCTCAGCTTTTTCTCTTGCGCGTTTCTGGGACGGTTTTTCATAATGCTGCCGCAGCTTCATTTCGCGGAAGACGCCTTCACGCTGAAGTTTCTTCTTGAGGGCACGTAGTGCTTGGTCAACATTGTTGTCGCGAACTTGAATCAGCATATGTCAGTCAATTCTCCTGAATTCTATGTCGTGCAGTTGCATGTCAAGGGACCCATTTATTCATAACGCAAAAGATGTTCCGACCGTCTGCAAGGCCAGCCGATCACATAGCAGCTTCACTCGACAATCGGCGGGAAGATTCGACGCGTCTTTCAGGCAAAACAACCTGACCGTCATCCACAATCGGCAGTGAATTGCCCATAACCGCCTTAAAATAGTATCAGGATGTTCAAACGTCAAATGACTTTTGTGAATTTCGGCATTGGTCTGCGCTGATCATGTTGAAACGATATGGTATCGGGATTGAGCGCTGTCTTCTTGGGCGACGCAATGGGCCCATCGCGACGGAATGGTTTGGGGATGAGGCTGACATCAGAGAAAGAGATATTGGTCATGCAGAAAGATGAGGCAGCGCCGGAAAATTCAAGTCTCCATGAACGTCTGTTGGATGCAGCACTGGTGTTCGCGGGATCAACGGGTTGGAGTGATCGGACATTTCGCAAAGCGGCGCAATCTGTCAATATCAGTGAAGAGGAGGCTTGTGCCGTCTTCCCGGCCAAGGGACAGGGCCTGGTGCAGGCCTTCTTCCAGCGTGGTGATACGACGATGGAGACTATGTTGCTGGCCGAAGATCTCACCACATTGCGTTTTCGTGATCGTGTCGCCCGCGCCATTTTACTCCGACTGACCATTATGGACGGTCAAAGAGAGGCCGTTCGTCGTGCGACCTCTCTCTTTGCCCTGCCGCTCAACGCGCATCTGGGTGCACGCGTGACGTGGCAAACCGCCGACCTGATCTGGAATTGCCTGGGGGACGATTCTGAAGATGTCAACTGGTACACGAAACGCATGACGTTATCGGCCGTATACGGGGCATCGCTTCTTTATTGGCTGGATGATTTGAGCCCCAACTGCAATGCCAGCCAGGAATTTATTGATCGCCGAATTGGTGACGTCATGAAAATTGAAGGATTCAAGTCACGGATGCGGCAGAATCCAGCATTCTCCACCCTGATGCGCGGAATTGACAATCTGGGGCGTCAGTTTCGCCGGCCGAATCATCAGGGTGCGGCGGCCGCCAGCACGCGAAGCCGGGATGACGACGAGAGGGCGGAGTGATGGCATCAGGCAGCATGCGTGTCGTGGAAATTTCCCAACCCGGTGGTCCTGAATCGCTCAATGAGAGCAGGCGGGACATCCCCTCTCCCGGGTATCGGCAGATCCTCATCAGGAATATGGCAGCGGGGGTCAATCGACCGGATGCCTTGCAGCGTGCAGGGCTGTATCTTCCCCCGCCGGGTGCGTCTGATCTTCCGGGCCTCGAATCCGCAGGTGAAGTCTGTGCGCTGGGTGCAGAGGTCACGCGTTGGAAAATCGGCGACCAGGTGACGGCATTACTGCCAGGCGGTGGGTATGCGGAATATTCTCTCACCCACGAGGATCATGCGCTCGCCGTGCCGTCCGGATTGAACATGGTGTCGGCAGCGGCCCTTTGTGAGACGCATTTCACTGTCTGGAGCAATGTTTTTCTTCGCGGTCAATTGAAGGCCGGAGAGGCATTTCTGGTTCATGGGGGATCGTCAGGTATTGGAACCACGGCTATACAATTGGCCTCGCGCCTCGGTGCCGATGTATTTGCGACCGCCGGAAATGACGAGAAATGCCGGAAATGTGAAGAGTTGGGCGCAAAACTCTGCGTCAATTACCGCACGGCAGATTTTGTCGAGTCGATTCGTTCCGCCACGGGTGGGCAGGGGGTCGACGTGATCCTCGACATGGTTGGTGGGAGTTACATGGCCCGGAACCTGAAATGTCTGGCCGATGAGGGGCGGTTGGTGCAAATCGCTTTCCTGTCGGGGCCCAGAGCTGAATTGAATTTTGCACCTTTGATGACCCGACGCCTGACAATGACCGGCAGCACACTGCGCCCGCAAAGCGATCTGGCCAAAGCCGATATTGCCGACGATCTGCGACAGCGCGTCTGGCCGCTGCTGGAATCAGGAAAAATTGCGCCGATTATTGATTCGACCTTTCCGCTGGCAGAAGCAGCACAGGCTCATGCCCATATGGAGTCGTCAGTGCATATTGGCAAGATCATCCTCACGATCCGAGACCGCGATATCAGAAATATCGAGGGCCTGTGATCCGTGCCATATTTTGCCCGTCTTGATACGCGTTCTGCACTGTCTGCTGGCTCCGTCCTGCCCCGGATTGGACAATTGACTTGCCTGGTCAAATGGCAAATGTTAAGGTTATCGTCTCTCTGAACACAACAATAAACTGCAACCTGCGTTGCACAGCAGGGGCAATAACGTCTCTCAGTGAAAGGATGATGCAGCATGGCCAACAAGCCGATAATGCCGACTGCGACAGCCGTATGGCTTGTCGAAAATACGACGCTCACCTTCCGTCAGATTGCCGTCTTTTGCGGCCTTCACCAGCTTGAAGTGCAGGGAATCGCCGACGACGAAGTTGCAGTGGGTACGCAGGGACTGGATCCGGTTATCAATCTCCAGCTTGAACCGGAAGAGATACAACGTGGAGAAGCCGATCCCGACTATGATCTGGTGTTGATGGAGAATCCGGCTGCAGAAGGCGAAGAGCGGCGACGGGGGAAGCGATATACTCCCCTCTCCAAGCGCCAGGATCGACCCGCGGCCATTGCCTGGTTGGTGAAAAATCATCCGGAAATGTCGGCAAGCCAGATTTCCAAACTGATCGGCACGACCAAATCAACCATTGATAAGGTCCGAGATCGCACGCATTGGAATATTTCAAACATCCAGCCGACCGATCCCGTGGCACTTGGGCTGTGTGGCCAGATTGAACTTGATGAAGCGGTGCGGATTGCCGGTGAGCGCGCGGCAAAACACAAGCAGTCTGAATTGATGGAAATGTCGATGCGTTTAACCGCGACCGACGACACAAAAAAAGACGATCAAAAGAATCAATCCCCGCTGTTCAATCTCGGTGATTTTTCACTCGGGAGCGGGCTCACGGAAAGTCAGTGATAGGGACTGCGCGCACGATCAAGAAGTGAACGGCCACCATCGACATTCAGGATCTGACCAGTAATAAACCGGGAGCTCCCAGACACAAGAAACTGAACGGCTTCTGCCACATCTTCGGCTTCGGCGATGCGTCCAAGAGGTGTGGCATCGATGATTTCGTCCCGGTGTCCAGGATTCTCTTTCAACTGCCCCGCAAGGCTCTTGCTCATCACCGAGCCAAATGAGACCGCGTTGACCCGTATTTTTTGCGGTGCAAGCGCAAGAGCCATGGTACGCGTCAATTGATCCTGAGCAGCGCAACTGATCGAATATTCAACCAATTCAGGAACGGTTCGCTGAGCGGCAATCGAGGAGACATTGACAATGGCCCCGATCACGTCATGGCTCTCTGCCCGACTTTCTGCCTGCACGACGAATCTTTTGGCCACCAACCACGAGAGGTCATAATTTTGCCGGAGATTCCGCTCGATCATCTCTTCGAGTGCCGAAGAGTTGTTGTCTCCCGGCATTCCAATTGTCACCTGACGCGCGGCATTGACCAAAATGTCAACATGCCCGAATTGAGAGATGGTTTCATGAAGCAGGTTGGTTCGCGATAGTTTTTCCCGAAAGTCACCAGCGAAACAAACCATATTTTTCTTGTCGGGGCCCATCGCTGTGCGAAGAGCCTTCATATCCGCATCCGCAAAGAGAACATTGGCCCCATGCTCAGCGAAATGCCGGGCGATGGCAAGCCCGACTCCCGATGAAGCCCCAGTGACGATTGCCGTCTTGTCGGTAATTGAAAAACTCATGATCGGGAGAATCTGCGCCTGTTCCGCCGGGGAATCGTCAGTCCTCTTCGATGACGCATTGTAGCGGATGTTCGTGGTTTCGGGCGATTCGCAGGACCTGCTCCGCTTTGGTTTCTGCGATTTCATGGACATAGACACCAGCGACGCCGACGCCCGTCCGGTGGACATCCAGCATCAGGGAAATCGCCTGATCACGCGGCATGCGAAACACCTGTTCGAGAATTGCAACGACAAACTCCATGGGCGTGTAATCATCGTTCAAAAGCAGAACCTTGTACATCGGAGCCCGCGCGACCTTTTCTTTCTCACGAGTGAGCACGGAGGTGCCCAAATCGCCACCATCCTGTTCAAACTCGTCTCCGGAGTTCGCAAAAATGTCTGCTGACAATGTCATATTCACGGCATGATTCCACTTTCGAGACTTCGACTATAGCAGATTCCCGCTCTGCGCAAAATGAATGGCAAACGCGCGGAAACCATCAGGACGAACGCAACCAAAGTTGAAATGATCTCGAAGTTGCCTGACCAATATGATGGAGCTGAGATCGAAAGTCGGGTCGGCAGCATTGTATCAGAGGGATCAAACATGGGTCGGCGGCGTCAATTCCATAAAATTGGGCTCTTTTGTTTTTTGTGGCCTTATGTTAGGGAACTGGAATTCAAATGAGGTCAGGCGAACTGACCCACGGGCAGTATACGCGGCGATCTGGACCTAGGAGCGCCGACGACGAGTAAAGGCATTTGGAATGAAATCAGTCATACGCCTCGCGTTTCGGGCGATCACAGGAACCGGTATTCTTGTGATGCTGTTCCTACTTACGATTTTGTTGGCTGGCGGTGTTTCAGCGGCACCTTATGCGGCCATGATCATGGACGCACGCAGTGGACAAATCCTGCACCAGGAAAATGCCAACCAGCGGCTTCACCCGGCTTCCCTGACCAAGATGATGACTGTTTATGTGGCGATTCAGGCCGTTGAGAATGGTGAGATTGATTGGGATACCCGAGTCAGGATTTCTCAATTCGCCGCCAGCGAACCGCCATCCAAACTTCATCTGAAACCCGGATCAAGGGTGAAGCTCCGCTATCTCATTCGTGCCGCTGCGGTACGTTCAGCCAATGACGCTGCGACAGCCATTGCTGAGGCGATTTCCGGCAGCGAATCAGCTTTTGCCAGCCGCATGAATCGCACGGCGCAGGCAATGGGCCTGACGAAAACACATTTCAAGAATGCGCATGGGCTGACGCAGTCCGGTCATTTGTCAACAGCGCGGGATATGACTGTCTTGGGGCGCCATGTGATTTATGACTATCCGGAATATTTTCATCTCTATTCCAAGATGACCGCACAGGTCGGCGGCACATCTGTGCGTAACACCAACCGGAACTTCTTGCGACAGTATAATGGTGCCGATGGCATAAAGACGGGTTTCACCAACAAGGCTGGTTTTAACCTGACGGCGACGGCCAAACGCGGCAACAAACGTATCATCGTGACAGTTTTCGGTGGTCGTTCGGGTCAGTCGCGCAACGCACATGTAGCCAAATTGATGAATTCGGGATTTGAGCAGGCACGCGACAAGGTTGCATTACAACCGCCACTGCTACCCGAAATCCCATTCGGCCGGGTCTCCCGTGTCAATATGAACGTGGAGAAGGCATCACGGCGACTCAAACGACCCCCGCGGGGAGAAACATCAGCATATCAGAAGGCCGTACCATCGGATCAACGTGATGTGCACAGCCAAGGGGATGCCGATCCCGGTGAGTCGCTCGCGCGTGCCGAGGAGGCGGTGCGCGTCTCAGGCGATCAGCCTGTCATTGTTAAACGGGCATCATATTCGCGGCCAATGCGGCGACCTGTGAGAAGCCAGGACTCTCACAAGATCGCGCGAATCAACGGAATTCACCTCGGTGACTTCACCACCAGCATCGCAGCCGATCGGCATCTTGTGCGTGTGACTTTGCTTGAATTTGGTGCATTATCCGTGGCCAGAAAGAGTATTGAGAGACAGAGAACAGGTTTTGCCGCCGGTTTCACGGGTTTGACGCCTGATATTGCACGCAAGATCTGTATCCGGCTGAATGCCCAGAATGTTGGGTGTACGCTGACCCACGCCGAGGATTAGCAGAACAGCGATGAAACGTTCACGAATCAACGAGATTATCCATGATGCGGAGGCCTTTATTGCCGACTGCAACTTTTTGCTTCCTCCTGTTGCCACCTGGTCTGCGGCGGATTGGGAGCGGCAGGACGGTCAACTCAGCCTGGTAAAGAGATCAGGAATAGGATGGGACATCACGGACTTTAACAAGGGTGACTTCGATCGGTTCGGACTGGTGCTTTTCACCCTGCGCAATGGATTGCCGCCCGGGGACGTCGGGACAACCATTCCTTATGCCGAAAAGCTTCTGGTCTCGCGTCAGGATCAGATCACGCTCATGCACTATCACAAGTGCAAGACTGAGGACATTATCGTAAGGGGCGGTTCACCACTGGCAGTTCGCCTGTATAATCTTGACCCGTCGGGCCAGTTGGACAAAAAATCCCCGGTGTCATTCCGCATGGATGGAATCTCGCATGAAATTCCGGCTGGTGATACGGTCATTGTGCCCCCCGGTGAATCAATCACACTTGTTCCTTATTGTGCACACGCGTTCTGGGGGCACGGAGGGACCAGTCTGGTTGGCGAGGTTTCATCAGTCAATGATGACAAGACCGACAATTTCTTCTTCGAAGACCTGTCGCGATTTCCATCGATTGAGGAGGATGAACCGCCGTATCGCCTGATCGTACCAGACTATTTGGTCTGAGACTGTTCCATCTCGCCGAATGACGCTTTGAGAAGCGAAGCGGCGTATTCGGTCCGGGGATTGTCAAAGAGTGAATCAGCGGTTCCACTCTCGACAATATCTCCGTCTTTCATGACAATAATCTGATGTGACATGGCACGAACCACGCGCAAATCGTGGCTGATGAAGATGTAGGCAAGCCGGTGCTTGCGCTGCAACGCCAACAACAGATCAATAATTTGCGCCTGCACGGTTCTGTCGAGAGCGGAGGTGGGTTCATCCAGAACCACCAGTTTCGGCCGCAGAATCATCGCGCGTGCAATCGCAATTCGCTGTCGTTGCCCACCGGAGAATTCATGTGGATAGCGTGGGAGGGCATCCGAACTGAGGCCAACTTCACGCAATATACTCTCGGCAAGTCTGTTTTTTTCCGCTGGATTCGCGATTCCGTGAACCGACAACCCTTCGCCGACGATTTGACCAACCGTCATACGCGGCGATAGTGAGCCGAAGGGGTCTTGAAAGACCATCTGCATATGGCGGCGAAACGGGCGGAGGTTGCGATGCGAGAGCCCTTGTATTTCCTGGCCGGTGAAGGCGATACTGCCTTTTGATGACACCAAACGCATAGAAGCCAGCGCCAGGGTGGTTTTCCCTGATCCTGATTCGCCGACAATGCCGATGGTTTCACCTTCACGAATCGTGATGCTGGCTTCCCTGACGGCCTTGATATGCCCGACGGTGCGGCGCAGAAGCCCACGCTGAATGGGAAACCAGATTTTCAGCTTGTCAGTCGTCAGGACGATATCAGCAGTCGCGGGAATGGGATCAGGCGCACCCGATGGCTCGGCGGCAAGCAGGGATTTTGTGTAATCGTGACGCGGAGAGACGAAGATCGCCTCTCGTGTTCCGTATTCGACCATTTCACCGGCACGCATGACATAAACCCGACTGGCCATGCGCCGGACAATATTCAGGTCATGGGTAATGAATAGCAGACTCATGCCTTCGGATGTTTTCAACTCTTCGAGAAGTTTCAGGATCTGGGCCTGGATCGTCACATCAAGTGCTGTTGTGGGTTCGTCGGCAATCAGGAGTTGTGGCTGGTTGGCCAGGGCCATGGCGATCATGACGCGTTGCCGCTGCCCTCCCGACAACAGATGCGGATAAGATTTGAGTCTTTGCTCCGGATTGTCGATTCCGGTTTTTTCCAGCAACGAAATCGCGGTCTCGCGCAATTTGTCAGCTGAAATCTGCTGGTGTGTCACCAGACTTTCGGTGATTTGTTTTTCAAGTGTATGCAGTGGATTCAACGACACCATTGGCTCTTGAAAAATGAAACTGATGTCATTGCCACGCAGTCGACGCAGTTCAGATTCGTTGACTCCAAGCAATTGTCGTCCGCCATACTCAATTGATCCTGTCAGTTCGGCATTTTCCGGTAACAGGCCAACGGTGGAAAGGGCTGTGACGGATTTACCGGACCCCGATTCCCCGACAATGGCGACGGTCTCCCCGCGCGCGATGTGCAGGTCAACATTCTGGACCGCAGGAATCACGTCGCCACCCTGGCGGAAGGTGACAGACAGATTTTCAATGTTGAGGAGCGGTGCGCTCATTTAAAGCTCTTGCGGGGATCGAAGGCATCTCGCACACCTTCAAAGATAAATACCAGTAGCGACAGCATCACGGCAAAGGTGAAAAAGGCGGTAAATCCGAGCCACGGTGCTTGCAGGTTACGCTTGGCCTGAAGTGTCAGCTCACCCAGTGACGGGCCGGAAGAGGGCAGGCCGAAGCCAAGATAATCGAGGGCTGCCAGTGAACCGATCACCCCGGTGATGATGAATGGGAGAAGGGTTAATGTCGCCACCATGGCATTCGGCAAGACATGGCGGAACATGATGGCAATGCTGGACAGTCCCAGTGCGCGGGCCGCACGAATATATTCCAGATTACGCGCACGCAGACTCTCGGCGCGCACCACGCCGACCAGGGCCGTCCAGCCAAACAAGGTCATCAGTCCGGCAAGCAACCAGAAATCCATCTGCCAGATGGCCGCCACGATGATAATAATGTAAAGCGATGGCGTGGATCCCCATAATTCAATGAGGCGCTGGAAAAACAAATCGATGGCACCGCCGAAGAAACCTTGGACCACACCCGCGGCCACGCCGATCATTGAAGTGGCGAGGGTGACCACGATGGTGAAATTCACTGACAGTCGAAATCCGTAAATCACCCGTGCCAATACATCTCTAGCCGTATCATCAGTCCCCAACCAATGATTTTTATCGGGAGGTGAGGGGGCGCTGCGTCCCAAATCATTCACCGTGTCGTATGCATACGGGATCAGTGGCCAGAGTAGCCACCCTCGCTCAATCTCCTGTCCATTGACATTGCCATCGGCAAGACCGTCCAGAGTGCTTTCCGGATCGTCGAGGCAGGACACCAGGCCACCCGATTGAATCAGGCACTGGACCTCGATATCGCGGTAAATTGCCTCGGTACGAAAATCCCCACCGAAAGCGGTTTCGGGGTAAAACTGAACAATTGGAAAGTAAAAATCCCCACGGTAATTCACGATGAGCGGTTTGTCGTTGGCAACAAATTCGGCGAGCAACGAAAATCCAAACAGAATGCAGAACAGAATGAGTGACCAGAATGCACGTGAATTGGCACGGAAACTGGTCAGTCGGCGGCGGGCAAGCGGTGAAAGCTGCATCATGTCTCCCGGGTCTCAAAATCGATGCGAGGATCAATCCAGACATATGTCAGGTCGGAGAGAATGCCGACAACCAACCCGAGGAGGCCAAAAACATAGAGGGTTCCGAAAATCACGGGATAATCACGCGCCACGGCCGCCTCGTAGCCAAGCCTGCCAAGACCGTCGAGCGAGAAAATGGTTTCAATGATGAGTGAGCCACCAAAAAATACGGCAACGAAGACAGCGGGAAATCCGGCAATGACAATCAGCATCGCGTTGCGGAAGACATGGCCGTAAAGGACTCGTCGTTCGGCCAACCCTTTGGCTCTTGCCGTGATGACATAATGTTTCTTGATTTCGTCAAGAAAGCTGTTCTTTGTGAGCAGGGTCAATGTTGCAAAAGCTGAAATGGTCGAGGCAAGAACCGGAAGCGTGATATGCCAAAAATAGTCGGCAATTTTCCCGATCAGGCTGAGGTCCACAAAATTGTCGGATACCAGGCCGCGCAGCGGAAAAATCCGCAGATAGGAGCCGCCGGCAAAGAGAACCAAGAGGAGAATGGCGAAGAGAAATCCCGGTATCGCATAACCGACAATAATGGCTCCGGATGTCCAGGTGTCAAATGGCGTTCCATCGCGAACCGCCTTGCGGATTCCGAGTGGGATCGAGACCAGATAGGCGACCAGTGTGGACCACAGGCCCAATGAAATCGAGACCGGGAGTTTTTCGATGACGAGATCGACCACGCTGATGGAACGAAAGTAACTCTCGCCAAAATCGAACCGCAAATAACCCCACATCATGTCGAGAAAGCGCTCGAGTGGAGGCTTGTCAAATCCAAACTGCTGTTCCAGTTCCTTGATGAATTCCTCCGGCAACCCGCGCGCCCCGCGATATCTTTCTTCGCCTGCCGATGCCGATTCTATTCCGGCATCCCCGGTGCTTCCGGCGATGCTTTCAAAAACATCGCCTTCGCCTTCAAGCTGCGCCAGAATCTGCTCAATGGGCCCGCCGGGGACAAACTGGACGAGGGAGAAATTAATGATCATGATTCCCAGCAAAGTGGGAATTACCAGAGCGAGTCGGCGGAGAAGATAGGCACCCATGGGATCAGTCTTCGATCAGGCTCAGAAAGCGCCCTCGTCTTCCAATTGTCGTGCTCTGTCGGGATCAACCCACCAAAACGAGAGATGACCAAGACTATAGGGCGGGAGTTTTTCGGGATGTTCAAACATATCGTAATAGGCAACCGTGTGAATGGCTTTGAACCATTGGGGAACCCAGATACGTTCGGCGCGCAGGACCCGGTCAAGAGCACGGACGGCGGTTTGCAACTCTTCGATCGTGTCGGCTTCCTGAATATGGTCAATCAGGCGGTCGACACCTTCGCTGGCAATTCCGGAATCGTTGAAGACACCATCGACATGTTCGGATCCGAACATTTGTCGCAGACCGCCGCCGCTGGGTTCCAGGCTGACCGGAAAACTGGTCGTGATAATATCGAAGTCACGGCTTCTCTCGCGGTTGGTGAATTGTGCCGGATCAATCCGGGTATAGGTCGCATCAATTCCCGCCGCCCGCAGGTTCTCCACAAAAGGATTGATGATCCGGTCGAATGAAGGGCTGCTTCCCAGGAATTCAAGCACGAACTTTTCACCGTTGCTGTTGCGGCGGATTCCGTCATCACCTATCAGCCAACCGGCCTCGTCGAGAAGCCGCGATGCTTCACGCAAGTTGGCGCGATCAAGTTTTCTGGTTCCTGAAACCGGTGCGGTGACAGCCGCTTCTGAAAACACGGAGTCCGGTATCAGTCCACGCAGCGGCTCAAGCAGTTCCAATTCAGCTGCGGATGGCATCCCGGTTGCTGCCAGATCGGAATTTTCCCAAAATGAATGGATTCGTTCATAGAGGCCATAAAATAAGGTTTCATTTGACCATTCGAAATTGAACATAAGGCTGATGGCTTCGCGTACCCGCGGGTCCCGGAACTTGTCGCGCCGCAGATTGAAAACAAAACATTGCCCGCCTGCCGGCGTCCCGTCGCTGAATTCCTTTTTGACCACCCACCCTTTGTTGAGCGCCGGAAAGTCATATCCGGTTGCCCATTGCAGCGAAAAATTCTCATTGCGAAAAGTATAGGCACCACCCTTGAAGGCTTCAAAGGCGGCACTCGTATCGGCAAAATACTCGACACGGATATGGTCGAAATTGTTGGTTCCACGATTGATGGGAAGGTGCCAACCCCAATAGTCGGGGTTGCGGCGATAGATGATGCGCCGTCCCGCTTCAATCGAGTCAAGAATGTAGGGACTCGAACCAATGGCTGGGGTCATACGCGACTCATCAAGTGTGGCACCGGTGTCTTCGAACCAGGCCTTGGAGAAGATCGGGATACCACCGACCAGTGACGGATAGTTCCGAGTGGAAGCCGATTGGTCAAAATCAAACCTGATTCGCAATGGATCGAGGATCTCCACTGTCTTCACAGCCTTGACCAGTTCACCGCGAAACGATGTCAACCCTTCGTCACGAAACTTTTCATAGGAAAAGAGAACATCCTCGGCGCGCAGTTCGGATCCATCCGAGAAGCGCGCTTCGGGACGCAGATTGAAGATAACCCAGGCACGATCCGGAGGATACTCCAAACTCTCGGCGAGCAAGCCATAACTGGCACTGACTTCGTCGGCCGTCCCACTGAGCAGAGTCTCGAAAAAGATGGAAGACAAGGCCCCCGCGCGTCCATTACGCGAGAAAGGATTCATCGAGTCGAAAGTTCCGAAACCCCAGATTGCGATCTCGCCCCCCTTGGGAGCCTCAGGGTTGACATAGGCCAAATGCGCAAAGTCGGCAGGGTATTTGAGGTTTCCGAATGTCGAAATACCATGCGATCGGATGACCTCATCGTCACCTTCGGCCATGCCTTGTACACCGACTAGCCCGATTGTGGCGACGAGTGCCATCACCCTGATCTGCCGGGGCAATTGCATGATCCGGCCCGGTAATGAGAAGAGCATCGTGACGCCCCTTATGCCATATGAATTGTTGCCGAAAATATCACAAGGGGGGTCTTCTGAAAAGCCTGACCAGTGATAAGTGGCGTGATTGGCACCGATGCAGGATCGGCATATCCAGGCAGGATCATCCCATGGCCGCACGATGCCGCGTGTATCGGCCTGCCGCCGGTATCCCGCTGTCGCCCGTATTCCTCCAACAGGTCAGAATTCACCGGCCACTGTCAAACTCAGCGGAGGTGAGGTCAGTTCTGCAGGGACTGGAGATAGGCGACGAGGTCGGCCCGGTCGGTGTCCTTGCTCAGTCCGGCAAAAGACATCTTGGTTCCCGGGAGATAGGCTTTCGGGTTGAGGATAAACGCATTCAATCTTTCGATGTCCCAGACTCCGCCAAGTTCGGCCATGGGTGAGGAATAACGAAAATCGGCTATCGATCCCACGACGCGGTCGACAATCGCCACCAGATGCGGTCCGACTCCATTGACCGGTTCATCAATCTTGTGACAGGCCTTGCATTTGGCATAGACTCTGGCCCCGGAATCCGGATCGGCGTCAGCCAGCAGGGTCGCAAACTCGACAGCCGGAGCGTCCTCTTCCGATTCCGAATCGTGACTTTCAACAAGATCTGCAAAAATCACTGATCCGGAATGCTCATCACCATGACTCGAACTGCCGATATGATAGATCGAGTCTGCGACCCACTGCCCAAGCAGCAAAACCAACAGAGCGCCGCAGAGAGCACCAACAGTCTTTGCACCGGTCATGGTATCTGGCATCCGAATCAACCCTTACTTTGTTCAGTGTGGAACCGTCCATTTCGGAGGTCTTCTAACGCCTTCCTTTCCCAATTGGCAAGTTGTAGGAGGCAGGCTTCACCACGGGGTCGGCGGAGAAATGTGGCCATGTCAAAAATCGCCTTTCAGGGTGAACTCGGTGCCTATTCCCACCAGCTGTGCGGTCAGGCCCGCCCCGAATACGAACCACTCGCATGCGAGTCTTTTTCCGCAGCTGCGGCGGCGGTGCGCAATGGCGATGCTGAACTGGTCGCCTTGCCGGTGGAGAATTCGATCTATGGTCGTGTTGCCGACATTCACCAGTTGCTGCCGAAATCCGGTTTGCATATCATCGACGAAGCATTGATCAGGATTGAGATTTGCTTACTGGCGGGCCATGACTCGTCTCTCGAGACCATTCGCACGGCTTACAGTCACACTGTCCTTCTTGGCCAATGCCACGACTTTCTGACAGATCATGCTATTCGTCCCGTGACATGGGCGGATACAGCCGGTGCCGCGCGATTTGTGAGCGAGCGCGGTGATCCCACCATGGCCGCCCTGGCATCCCGCCTTGCCGGACAGATTTACGGGCTTCAGACCGTGAAATCCGGCGTTGAGGACAAGAGTTTCAGCCGTACCCGCTTCTTCATCATGGCACGGGATGCGGATACCAGCCGTCGCGGTGCGAACGGGATGATCACCGGGTTTATGTTCCAGGTCAGGAACATTCCTGCCGCCCTGTACAAGGCGCTGGGCGGTTTCGCCACCAATCAGGTCAATATGATCAAACTGGAAAGCTACATGTTGCATGGTTCATTCAAGGCGACACGTTTCTTTGCTGAGATCGAAGGTCATCCCGACGATGATGCGGTTGCTCTCGCGATGGAAGAACTGGGCTTTTTTACCAGCGAACTCAAAATACTCGGGGTCTATCCGGCAGCAGCAGAGCGCGATTGATCATGCGCCGGGCGCGCCGGAACTGTTGTAGCCCGATGCCTTTGTACTTCTGACGCAACTTCACTTGATGGTACGCCTGCACGATTTTGGGCTACAGGTCAGTTGATCCTGCCTTGTAGCCACATCCTGATCATGTCATGCGCAATGGAGCCACGGCGCGGTGGTCGGATAACCCGGTCCTGCCCGTCAAAGACTTGAGCCATCTGCTGTCTTGAGATCCAGAAGGCTGTTTCCAGTTCATCATGGTCAATGCGAATTGCGGTGTTGCGCGCACGACCTGCGCAGCCGATCATCAGGGATGCGGGAAATGGCCAGGGCTGTGAAAACACGTATTTGACATCATCGACCCGGATTCCGGTTTCTTCCAATGTCTCACGGCAAACTGCTGCCTCGATTGTTTCCCCGGCTTCGACAAAACCTGCTGGCAGCGAATGCATGCCTTCCGGCCAACCCGGAGATCGTCCCAGCAGGAGCTGGTCCTGATGGGTGACCAGCATGATGACGACAGGGTCAATTCGACAGAATTGCACGCATTCACAATTGTGGCATTCCAGTCTCCAGCCGGCAGCAACAACCCCCATTCGGCACCCGCAGCGGGGACAATACGGGAAAGACGCATGCCAATTGAGAAGGGCTTTTCCCATGACGGCAAATTCAGCCTCGGTCGCTGGTAGCGCGGCCATAAATGAGCGCAAATCAGCAAATTCAGTATTGTCCGGGACCAGGGGGTGATATCTCGGTGCGGGATCAAAAACGCCATCGGTTGTGACCGGGTCATTGCGGGAAGGGTCATTGTCGGAGATGGCCGCCGCAAAACGGGGGAGCCTCTCTTCTTTGGTTTTGCCGACAAAGACCAAAGTCGGATTGTCGGAAAAAATCCTGTCGTCCGGGGGTAGCCAGCACAAGCTGGAGTCCATGCGTTTCAGGGGTTGACCACGATAGAAGGGGAGGACAGCAGCACCCGGTTGCGAGGTGAGACGAGATGTCTCAACGGGATCTTCACGGAGTTCAGCAAAACGCGGAATTCCGCTTGCTTTGAAGGCGAAGTCTGGAAACAAGGTCTGGAATTGGTCGCGGGTGGAGATCATGAGGGATGCGGCCCAGTGATATGTGGTCGTCGTGGAGACCGAAGGGAAACGGCTTCAGAATTGATGAGCTTTCTGCTGAGAATGTTACCGGGGCCGTGACGCGGATGTCATGGTTGCCGATGACTTCGCTCTCAATCGTACAACCGTCATGCACAGCAACTTTTTCACCTGCTCAGCCTGTTGCCGTCTCCCGAGTCGCATGGCGACAGCACCATCGTCACGCAATCACCCGGTCGGGAGCAACGGGTCATTTTTGAATTGAAGCCTTTTTGTTTCTTCAGTACATGGATTGATTGGTTTGAAAGTTCACCGAAGGAATGAATTATGTCAAGAGTTATGACGCTGGCAACAGGTATTTTCTGCTTGGCCACGGCAGTCTCCCACGCGCAAACAGATATCGAATTTACCCTTGATTGGAAATTTGAAGGGCCAAGTGCGGGTTACTTTGCCGCGGTGGATAATGGCCATTTTGCAGATGCGGGATTGAATGTCACGATTTCCGCCGGACAGGGTTCACGTGATGCCATGCCCAAGGTCGCAACCGGAGCCTTTCCCTTCGGATTTGCCGACATCAACAGTCTTGCCGTATTCCTCGATGAAAACCCGGGAGCACCGATCACGGCTGTGATGATGGTCTATGATAAGCCGCCCTTTGCCGTGGTGGGACGCTCGTCTCTTGGTGTCAATGAACCCAAGGATCTTGAAGGGCGCATCCTTGGCGCGCCGCCGCCCGATGGGGCATGGGCACAATTCCCGGCCTTCGCCAGCGCCAATTCGTTGGACGTTGATAAAATCGTCATCGAGCCGGTCGGTTTCCCGACGCGTGAACCCAGTCTTGCCGAAGGCATTGTTGACGCGGTCACCGGATACTCGTTTTCCAGTTTTCTGAATCTGGTCCGGCTCGGTGTTCCGGAAGACGATATTTCCGTCATCCTGATGGCCGACCATGGTCTCGAACTCTACGGCAACGCGATTATTGTCAATACCGACTTTGCGGCGGCGAATCCGGAAATCGTTAAAGGCTTTATCAGGGCTGTCATTGCCGGGTGGAGAGATGTGATTGCTGATCCTGCTGCCGGAGCTGCAATGGTGGTGGCACGCAATCCCGCTGCAGACCTTGATCTGGAGAGATGGCGCCTCCAACTGGCGATCGATGCCAATGTTCTGACCGATTATGTGAAGCAGAATGGCATGGGTGGGATCGACGCTGCGCGATTCGAGAGATCCCTTGCACAACTTCGCGAAAACCGTGAATTTATCGTTGAGATGGACGCAGGTCTGTATTTCACCGACGCCTATCTGCCCGACAGTGCCGAGCGGATGGTCCAATAGAAACTGGGCGCGGTGCCGGTACCGGCCGTGACCCCCACAACGGAATCAATTGAAGGATGTGCGCAGATTGAGTTGCGCGATGTCTCGCATGCATTTGCGGTCGAGGGCGGGACCTTACCCGTCCTCGACGAATTATCGCTGCGGGTCAAGAAAAACGAACTGACCTCCGTTGTCGGCCCTTCGGGTTGTGGAAAATCAACGCTGACCCGTTTGATATCGGGCCTGATCAAACCGGATTCGGGCGAGATTTTCCTTGCTGGCGACAAGGTTGTATCGCCCCGCCCGACGGTCGGAATGGCGTTTCAGAATCCGGTCATGCTTGAATGGCGTAATGTTCTCATGAATGTCATTCTTCCGCTCGAGATCGTCGCGCCCGACATGCCACGCAATAAACGGGAGGAACGTGCTCTTGAACTGCTGTCAATGGTCTCATTGGAAGGCTTTGAGGACAAACGTCCGTCCGAACTCTCCGGGGGTATGCGCCAGCGGGTTTCATTGTGCCGTGCATTGGTGCATGATCCCGATGTCCTGATTCTCGACGAACCCTTCGGCGCGCTGGATGCATTCACGCGCGAAGAGTTGTGGGGCGTCATGTATAATCTTCGTCGGATCCGCCCATTCACCTGTCTGCTGATCACCCATGATCTGCGGGAGTCGGTTTTTCTTTCCGATCATATCGTTGTGCTTTCGCAGCGCCCGGCAAAAGTCCAGTATACCACGAATGTCGATCTGGGGGAGGATCGACAGGTCAGGGATCTCTACGCCCCCAAGGTGACTGGTTTGCTTACGGAACTGCGCCAGCATATCGAAATTGCTCAGGATAAAAACCGGTGAAATCATACCGAACAATTTTAGCGCCGATGGCAGCGATCATCGTTTTTCTGATTCTGTGGGAATTGCTGGTTTGGGCCAATGGCTGGCCGAATTACAAGATGGCTTCACCGTCCGATCTTTGGCCGGCATTCTGGGAATTCCGTGGGCTGTTTTTTGAATATGGTTGGGATACTTTATGGCGAACGGTCGCCGGTCTGTTCCTTGCGGTTCTGACAGGTGTATTTCTGGGCATGGTGATGGGTCTGTCGCGGATGGCACGGGATGCGCTTTATCCGCTGCTTGTTGGTTTTAATGCAATCCCCAAAGCTACAATTGTTCCCGTGCTCGCACTGATTCTTGTCGGTATGGATGATCTGAACACGGTCTTGATCGCATTCCTGATTTCCTTTTTCCCCATTGCGGTGTCAGTTTCCATCGGACTGTCCACGCTGGAGCCGGAATACCGCGACATTTTGCGGGCACTCGGCGCATCCCCGACGACGATCTTTATCAAGATTGCGCTCCCCAAGACGTTGCCGGAGTTCTTCGGCGCACTGAAAATCGCCGTGACGCTTGCATTTATCGGGACCAATCTGATGGAGATTGTCGAGCCGCACGGAAAGGGGCTCGGTCATCTTTTCGACAGTGGCAAGATCAATGCCGATTATCCCCTGATGTTTGCGGTTCTGATTGCCTTGGCCTGCCTCGGAATCCTGCTCTATTATATCGTGGTTGCACTGGAATGGGTTTTTGCCGGTTGGGCGGAGCGTGAATAGCCGGGTTTCTGTTGCTCATGAAACCGATTGAGAGCGGCGATGCCGAATCGTTTGTTGTCTTGGCATATTGGATACTGTCTGGGGTCACCGCGCGGTGAAAAATACAGGATATTTCGATTGCGCGCTTGATGCGAAATTGAAGGTTCGATAGGAACCGAACCGGGAGCCAGCGCGGACGCGCGGATCGCTAACCCGGTCAGGTCCGAGAGGAAGCAGCCGTAACGAAACCCGCCTGGGCCGATTGCTGGTTCCCGTCCTGTCCAGTGGTTTGCAACGACGGGCCATGACTATGCGACTTGTCGGGCTTTATCAAATGAGGGCAATGCGCCAACCATGCCAGAAGGACAACGGCAAGCCGTCAGGCAGTATAAGCGAATCCTCCTGAGAGCATTGGAACGTTGCCCGGCCGGAACACGGAGTCGTATTGCGCGGGAAACCGGGATCAGCAAGAGTTTCGTGAGCCAGATTTTCAATCCTTCCTATGATGTGCCGTTGCCATCAAAATATGTCGAAACGATGGTTGGAATCTGCGACATGAATTCGGATGAAGCGGCTGCATTTCAGGAGACGTATGCAATTGCGCATCCGCTGGTTAACGGCAGCAAAACAGGTGAATCCGAGCATGAATTGCGGATTCCTTTACCGAAATTCAAATCGATGGCACAGCGACAGAAGACGGTGGCAGCAATCCAGGAGGCGGCTCAGGCGATCATCAATCTGGCGGTGAAATAGCCGAATTCTTCACGCTATTTCCCGTGCACACGTCGCGTGTGCCATGGTGGGTCTGTGGGTGGCAACGGGATCTGATTCTGATTTGGAATCTTCACTGGGGCCAGATAATTTGTTGCCAAGAGATGTGTGATGAGGGAAGATGGCAGAGGATCCCAACATTGCTTACCAGGTCTTGGCGCGCAAGTATCGCCCTGGCACTTTTCAGGAACTGATTGGCCAGGAGGCGATGGTCAGGATTCTGCGCAATGCTTTTGCCGAAAATCGTATCCCACAGGCCTATATTCTGACTGGTGTGCGGGGTGTCGGCAAGACGACCACGGCGCGAATCATTGCCAAGGGTATGAACTGTACCGCCGGTGGTTCAGTGAGGGCGATTGAACCTTGCGGTGTTTGCGATAGCTGCGTGCGCGTCTCAGAAGGCCGACACATGGATGTTCTCGAACTCGACGCCGCGTCGCGGAGTCAGGTCAATGAGATGCGTGAGATTTTGGAAAATGTCTCATTCGAACCGGTCGAAGGGCGCTACCGCGTTTACCTGATCGATGAAATTCATATGTTATCGACACACGCATTCAATGCCCTGTTGAAAACCCTGGAAGAGCCACCCGATCACGTCAAATTCATTTTTGCCACGACCGAGATTCGCAAAGTGCCGGTCACTGTGTTGTCGCGCTGTCAGCGGTTCGATCTCAAGAGAATTGAACCTCCGGTGATGCGTGATCATCTTCTGTCGATAGCGAAGTCCGAGAAAATCCCGATCACGGCCGAAGCCATTGAACTGATCACCCGCGCTGCCGAAGGCTCGGTGCGCGATGCGGTCAGTCTGCTGGACCAGGCTGCCGGGGCCAGTGGCGACAGGATCGGGCCCACAGAAATGCGTGAAATGCTGGGTCTCGCTGATCGCGGGCGAACGCTTGATCTTGTGGAGTTGATCATGCGTGGAGACGCCGTGGGCGCAATCGAGGAGTTGAATGGGCAATATCGTGATGGTGCCGATCCGAACGCGATGATTCGTGACCTTGCCGAGTCCTTTCATTTGATCGCGATCCTGAAAGTGTCGCCAGATACCGTGCGCGATGTCGGTTTGCCGCCCGATGAGGCGAAACGCGGACTGGACCTCGCCGAGAGATTGCCAATGGGAGCGGTTTCACGCGCCTGGCAGATGCTCCTGCATGCCGCGGGCGAAGCTCCCAACGCACCGAGTCCGATGATGGCGGCAGAAATGGCGGTGATCCGCCTGTGCTATGTCCAAGAGATTCCACCACCAGCAGATCTGTTGCGTAAATTGACGGGAGGACAAACGGCTGAGGTGTCGACAGCGAACAGAGAGATGGCCCCACGCCAGGTGGTCACTCCTCAGCCCCCAACTGGTGGTGACCAGCCATCGCCGGAGCCGCCTTCTGTGCGTGACAATCAAGTCCCTGAAGGAAACAGGGAGGTGCAAAGTGACAGCAAGGCAGACCACGACCGGTTTCTTGAACAGGTGCGGCAACATGAATTGTCGCAAAGTGTCATCGAGACTTTTCCAGGCGCCGTCGTGCGCGCTTTGCCGGATTGAACCCGGTCATTTCGAATTTCGTGGCAGGATTCATGGCGTGAACCAGGAACTGAAGCCCATTCGCAATCTCATTGACCAACTGGCGCGGCTGCCCGGTCTTGGGCCGGTTTCATCCCGTCGCATTGTCCTGGATCTCTTGAAATCACGCAACGGGCGCATGTCGGAAATCGCGACCGCCATGCAGAATGTCGCCGCAAGTGTGAAAAATTGTTCCATCTGTGGGAATTTCAGTGCTGACGATATCTGCCCGATCTGCGTGTCAGCGGAGCGTTCAAGTCACGAGATTTGTGTGGTGCAGGACGTCTCGGACTTGTGGGCAATGGAAAGGGCAGGTGCATTCAAGGGGCGGTACCATATCCTGGGCGGACTCCTGTCGATGCTGGATCATATTGGCCCCGAGGAATTGCGAATTCCGGCGCTTCTGCAGAGAGTGGCGGAAGACGGGATCGAAGAGGTGGTTCTGGCGCTCAGTGCCACCGTGGATGGTCAAACAACGGCACATTACATTGCGGGTCAGCTGAGTGCACGAGGCGTTCGGGTCACACAACTCGGACAGGGTGTGCCGATGGGCGGTGAACTTGATCTTCTTGATGGCGGTACGATCACTGCTGCGATGATTTCCCGCAGACCCTATTGATCAATGAGAGTCGAATGTTTGCAACGGTCTGGGAGCCATGCCGATCCGGCATCCTGCAGCTGTTTGGTCATTGCGCCGGCCACCTGCGGCAAGGGCAGGAATAGATCTGTCAGTTCCGGTGTTGATCAATTCCATTGCCCGATAAGGTCCGAGAACGCACGGGTCGAAGAGAAAACCCCGCAGGTTTCGGCATATTGGTGCTATAAATAGTGGCAAAAAATGGATTGATGAGGTGATGGCGTGAAGCAAGATGAAGAGATGCACGACGAAAAACGGCAGGCCCGTGAATGGTTTGTGAACGTGCAGGAGTCGGTTTGTCAGCGTTTCGAACAATTGGAGACAGACTCAGTTGCTGGCGGCGCGGACACACCGGCCAGCTTTGCGTTGCGCGAGACCAGCACCCGGGCGGCCGACGGTTCGGATCGTGGGGGCGGTGTGATGGCGGTTATGCGGGATGGCAATCTGTTTGAAAAAGTGGGCGTGAATGCGTCGACTGTTTACGGCGTACTGGATGAAGATTCATTGCATCGACTGGCAGCAGGCAAATCAATCGATGGAATCAGGAATGATCCGCGATTCTGGGCTTCCGGTGTCTCTCTGGTGGCACATATGCGCAATCCGAGAGTCCCTTCAGTTCATTTCAATACGCGTATGTTCTGGACGCCATCGCGCTGGTGGTTCGGCGGCGGCACTGATCTCAATCCCTGTATCGAATATGATGATGATACACGCGACTTTCACGCTGCCTTGCGGACATGCTGCGACCGGACTGACGGTGCCTATTACCAGCGTTTTCGTGAATGGGCAGATCGTTATTTTTTTGTGACTCACCGCCAGCGCGCCCGCGGCGTGGGCGGCATATTTTTTGATGATCTGAATACCGGTGACTGGCGGACGGACTTTCAGTTTGTTCAGGATGTCGGACGGGCATTCCTGAAAGCCTACTTGCCGTTGGTGTTACGACGCATGGATGAAGAATGGATGGATGCTGATCGCGAGAAACAGCTCATACATCGTGGTCTCTACGCGGAGTTCAATCTGGTCTATGACCGGGGAACCAAATTCGGCCTGGAATCGGGCCATGATCCGGATGCGGTCCTGATGAGTTTACCACCCCTCGCCCGGTGGCCATAGCATCCTATCATGTTCGCATCATGATCTGGATATTTGATTCAACGGTCATTTGCCCGGTAGACGCGACGCGGCTGACGCCTGACCGGGTCTCCATGACCGGACTGTTTCCAGCAGTTTTTCGACATTGCCGATCTGTGCAGCGGGGTTGATGCCATGGCCCAGATTAAAGATATGTGGGCGGCCCGCAAATCCGTTGAGGACTGATTCGACGGCGGCGATCAGCTCATCTCCGCCGGATTCGAGAAGCGCCGGGTCCAGATTACCCTGAACACAAATCTGCTGATCAAGATTGTCCGCGATCCATGTTGGATTGACGGATTGGTCAAGGGCAACGCAGTCCGGCCTGGCATCGGCAACAAATGCGGGCAGCGCATCGCCGGCAGCGCGGGGAAAGGCAATGATCGGAACACCGGGATGGCGCTTCCGAATGGCACGCACAATGGTCTGCGTGGGGTCAGTGACATAGAGTTGAAATTCCGGGCCCGTGAGGGATCCCGCCCAACTATCAAAAATCTTGATGGTTTCGGCCCCTGCTGCAATCTGATCTGACAGATATTCAATTGTGGCTTCCGTGAGCAGATTGATCAGTCGTCGGAACGCTTCAGGCTGACGGCGTAAAAACTCATGTGCCGGAATCTGTCCGGGCACGGCACGACCGGCGATCATGTAGGTTGCAACAGTCCACGGCGCCCCGGCAAATCCAATCAGTGTCGTCTCCGGGGGAAGGGCAGAACGTACGATCCGCAGGGCCTCGCCGACCGGGGCCAGTTTTTCATGCACCGAGTCAGCGGTGCGAAGAGCGTCGACATCGCGTGGATCGGCAATGGGCGAGAGCAACGGCCCCGTCCCTGTTTCAAAGGTGAGGTCTGAGCCCAGCGCGTGTGGAACCAGCAAAATATCAGCAAAAATGATGGCGGCGTCAAAACCAAATCGCCGAATCGGCTGCAGCGTGACTTCGGCAGCCATCTCCGGTGTGTAGCAGAGAGTGAGAAAGTCCCCCGCCTGTTGACGCAACTCACGATACTCGGGAAGATACCGCCCGGCCTGGCGCATGATCCACACAGGCGGTGGATCGGTTCGCTCACCTTTGAGAACGCGAAGCAGGGCTTTTCGCTGATTCATCCAATCACTCCGTGGGGATATCGGTGCTGGCGCAGGTCATGCTGTCTTCGTCTGTCAGGTTGAAGCAGCATGGCAAATTACTTGGCAAGACAGGAAGCAGCAAGTAATCAGTCAGCCATGACTTTTGCAAGACAATCCAGACTCCGGTGCGGATCGGCCCGGCAATGAAACGCCGTTCTCTCAAATTTGGCACCCGGGGCTCACCACTTGCACGCGCCCAGACGATAGAGGCGGTCAAGCGTGCTGCAGAATGTGGAGAATATGAGCACGATGCACTGCAGACTTATATTATCCGGACAACCGGAGATGTGAAGTCAACCGCACCGATCAGCATGATCGGGGGCAAAGGCGTCTTTTGCCGAGAGCTCGAACAGGCATTGCTGGATCGTCGCATCGATATTGCCGTACATTCAATGAAGGACCTTCCGGTGAAACAGCCCGAGGGGCTCATTGCCGACTGCGTGTTGCCGCGCGAAGATGTGCGCGATTCATTCATCTGTCATTCTGCGACACACCCGCGTGATTTACCTGACGGTGCCGTCGTCGGCACGTCCAGCCTGCGCCGACAAGCCCAGTTGCTGAAATTGAACCCCGGATTGAAAATTGTCAATTTCAGGGGCAACCTGGACACCAGACTGGATAAGCTGGCGCAGGGCGCGGTGGATGCCACATTGCTGGCAATGGCAGGTCTGCGGCGGCTTGACATATTGAGCGACCAGATGACGCCGGTCCCGGTCACCGACATGCTTCCCGCACCGGCGCAGGGATGTGTCTGTTTACAATGGCGCAGCGACGATCGTCAGGTGCGGGAATTGATGGAACAGATGGACGATTTCGAATCAAAATGTCGTGCAACGGCGGAGCGTTCGTTGCTGTCGGGTCTCGGTGGTGACTGCAACACGCCGCTTGGCGCTTTGGCAGAATATAGTGAGGGTGACATTCTGATCAGCGGTGAACTTCTCAGTCCTGATGGGAGTGTCTGCTATTCTGACCAGTTACGTGGTCCAGTCTGCGATGCGGCGCAGTTGGGCCTGGAATTGGCTCGACGTATTTTGGCCGAGGCTGCAGATTCGTTGGCATCAACCTGAGGATTTTGGGGGTTTACCCGGCGTGACTGGACATCCCGGGAGAGAATATTCGCGCAAGAGTTCTGCGAATTGTGCCGCATGCATATCGCGATCTGCGAGACTTCCCTGAATTTGTGGGCGTCTCATACTGAATTTGACGACGCGCAGATCAGGCAATTCAAAGCGTCGCAGGGAGTGCGGTTCGGTGGCGAAGAGTCGCGCGACATCGTGATTTGTCAATTCTTTCCGGATCCGTTCAAAAACCGCGTCGGCACCGCAAAAGATATCCATCGTCACCGTAAATGGCCCGGCATTTTTTGACCGGACATCCTGTACCAGGTCACCGAGACGTGGCACGACCAATCTCATGTGTTTCCAATCTGAAAGCGTCCAGTGGATGATCGAGCTCCATGACATGCTGCAGACAGAATTCATAGATTTGGCCGCGTTCACTTTCGGCCGGAGAGTAGGGGAAAGCGAAGGTGGGCAGGGATTCGTCCTCAGAAAGTGGAAAATGCAGCAGGTATGGATTGATCAATTTGGCAATCTGGTTGGCTGTTTCCTGGGCAGGCGCCGTGACCAGGCACAGGACGCCGACTTCGCAACCCGTCGCGCGGCATCGTTCGAGTTGACCCAGCGCCGCGTTTGCACCAATCAGGCGGAATTCAAGGTGAATATCAGGATTGTCAATTCCATCAATTTCGGCATGCAGGAAATTCTCCAGTTTTTTGACCCATTCCGCTGCCCGTGTGACATATCGCTCCTGACGTAAAATCGTGAGAATTGACGTCTGATAGCCGGTGAATCGTGCACCTTCGAGCTTGACGCAGTAGCGGTCAGACGGTCGCCACACCGAACCTCGAACCCTGACCCTGCCAGCATCAAGCGCCGTATATTTTGCCTTGCTGACATCCAGGACGCCACCGGGTTCAGCGAGTTGAAAAGGGTCGGCATTTTCATAGAGCATATGAGCGGAAACTGAATGAGGTGTACAATGCGCATTGTCTGCCATTGCCTCAACTTCAAACCCGTCTGAATCAAAATTCACACTGATCACACCGGTTAACGGTCGGGTCGAGCAGAGGGCGCCGCATTCGGCAATCTTGGCACCATGCCAGGCAGCTCCGGGATGCGCGCCGCGCATCAGCGGAAGTGCCGCAATCGCAGCCGTATCTGTTGCCCGTCCGGTGATGATGATGTCGGAGTCAGTGCTCAGGGCCGCACTCACCTGTTCAGTGCCGGCAAGTGCCACAATATTGTCACAAGCGAGGAGGGTCTCTCTGTCGATTGATGGCGCATCAGCAAGTTCATGGATACGGCCATGATCAAGATTCTGGGCCACCTTGGTGTTATCCTGCGACGACTTGATGGTGGCGACCCGCAGGGTCTGGCCAAGGTCATGAGCCACCTCACGGGTGATCTCCAGCATCCAGTCCACGCAGGCGTCGGTCCCGCAGGTTCCCGCTGTTGTCAAGACCAGGGGAATCCTGTTCCGGTTGCGCGCAATCATCAGTTCTGTCCATTCAGCGCGTGTGACTGCACGCGAATATTTGGAAACGGATGCACCGAGATAGTATGGGCCGCTATCGGTGGAACCTCCATCAATCGCGATAATATCCGGCTGTCGGTCCAGCCCCCGCGCCAATGCTCTTCTGTCGAATTTAAGGCCCAGAACGCCAGCGGGAACAAGAACCTGGGTCGGCAAATCTAGTCGGCCGGACGCGGCGGTGTCTTGAGGAAAGGGCGGAGGAAAATCGGCAGAACGAAGCCGACTATGGCGGCGACCCAGAGTCCGATCGAGATTCCGGAAGAAAACAGATAGCTGATTTCACCATTGGAGATGACCATGGCGTCGCGCAACGCATCTTCCATTTTGTTGCCCAGAAGAATGCCCAGGATAATCGGAACCGTTGGAACCCCAACCTTGCGGCAAAGATAGCCAAGCAGGCCGAACAAGATCATCAGGATCAGGTCAAATCCGCTCCCTGAGAGCGAGTAGATGCCGGCAAAGGAGACCATCATGATGCCAGGCAGCAAGATATTGGGTGGAACCGACAGAATCGACACAAACAGACGGACCAGGGGCACATTCATGATGAGGAGGACGAAGTTCGCGATGAGCAGCGCTGCGATCAACCCCCATACAACCTCTGGACGGTCCTGAAAAAGCAACGGCCCGGGCGTGATATTCAAAGTGAGGAGGAGGGCCAGAAGCACCGCGGTGGTCCCTGAGCCGGGTACACCCAATGTCAGCATAGGGACCAACGCACCCCCGGCAGCAGCATTGTTGCCGGCTTCGGGCGCGGCGACACCGCGCGGATTCCCGTGTCCAAATTTGCTCTTGTCACGGGCGATGGATTTCTCCGCCATATAGGCAAGAAAGCTTCCCAATGATGCGCCGGCACCCGGTAAGACGCCAGCGACGAAGCCGACCAAGGTCGACCGGAGCATCGTCGGCAGACAATGGATAATGTCTTTTATCGGAATCGTCACTTTCCTGAGTGTCACGCCAATTGCCGACTTTTTGCCATGACTCTCGATAAAAATGAATATTTCAGAAACTGCGAACAACCCGACAATGGCGACGAGGAAATCGATCCCATCAAACAGATGTATTTCACCATAAGTGAAGCGCGGCAGTCCGGTCGAATTGTCCAGACCGATCATGGCAATACCAAGACCGATGGCGGCTGCGAGAGCGGATTTGGCCTGATTTTTCGAAGCCAGACCGCCGAGTGTACAAAAGGCGAGGAGATAAAGGGCAAAATATTCCGGTGGCCCGAACAGATAGGCGATACCCGCAAGGATCGGGGCGAGGAGCATCAGGCCAATGGTCGCCAGAAGTGCCCCGAAGAAAGAGGCAACACCGGAGAGAACCAGTGCGTCTCCCGGACGTCCTTTCCGGGCCATGGGATACCCGTCGAGAGTTGTCATCAGAGCGGGTTCATCTCCGGGAATATTCAGCAGAATTGAAGAAATCCGCCCGCCATACATCGCGCCATAATAGACCGAGGTCATCAGAACCAGTGCTTCGGTCGCATCCAGCCCCAGGGTAAAGGCGAGCGGAATCAGTATGGCAACACCGTTGGATGGGCCAAGTCCCGGGAGAGACCCGATGACCGTTCCCAGAAAACATCCGCTGACAGCAAGCAGTAAATTGGTCAATGTCAGGGCAACGGCAAAACCCTGGGCCAGATTCTGAAAAAGCTCCATGTCGCCCTGCTGGCCTTAGAAAAGATCACCGAATGGTGAGAGGCTCAATCCGAGGGCCGCACGAAAAATAAGGTAAAGCCCGAGCGACAGGCAGATTCCCGCAATGATCGAAACCTTCACATTGGGAGAGATCAGATAGCTCAGCAGTGCCGAGGCAACTGCAGCCGGCAGGATAAAACCCATTGGCTTGAGCAGACGCGCGAAAACATACATCACTGCGGTTGCAGCAGCGAGTTTGGCGATAATTGGCCACGCGGGCCAGTTGGGGTCTGGGTCAGGCTTGATACAGATATAAATGCCACAGAGGGCGGCAACGGCACCGATCAGGTAAGGAAACGTGCGCGAGCCAACCGGATCAGAAAGGAAACCCAGTTGAATGGCCGTCGCACTGTAGAGATAGAAGAGTGCAACGGCCAGAACAGCCAGACCGAATATTCGGTCGCTTGTCACTATTGGATGACACCAATTTCACGCGACAGCGTTTCGATTTCGCCAACGACTCCGTTGACATAATCCTGAAAGTCTCTTCCGACCTTGGTGAAAGGTGCCAGGCCATTGGCTTGCATCGCCATTTCCCACTCGGAAGAGGCGGCGACCGAGGCCAGGGCATCCGACCATTCATTATATTCGGCTTCGCTGATGCCTTTTGGCACATAGAGTCCGCGCCAGTTGACCGACACGATGTCAACGCCTTGCTCTTTCGCCGTTGGAATCTGTTCAAAACCGGGCACACGTTCGTCGGTGAACACGGCCAGGACCCGGATCTCATCGGCGGCGAGGAAGCCAACGATTTCTGACATGTCCCCGGTCATTGCCTGGGTGTGTCCCCCGATGGTCTGGGTAATCGCATCAGCGCCGCCATCAACACCGATATATTTGACGGATGTCACATCGTCATATCCAAGCCGTCCCAGCGCCATGAGGACCTTGAGATGGTCAAATCCACCGGTTGCCGAACCACCGGCGAAAGTGATCGAAGTTGGGTCTTCCATAACCACATTCAGCAGGTCAGTCAGCGACTTGTGGGGCGAGTCCTTGGCCACAGCGATGATGCCGGGGTCAGCCCCGATGGCCCCCAGGAATTGCACCTGATCGGCGGTCATTCCGCCATAGGCATTTTGTGCCAGCCTGGTGGCGGTCGCCGAAGACGCTGCAACGATGAGATCACCGTCATCACCGCGTTCATTGACCACATGGCTGAAAGCGAGTCCGCCGCCACCACCCGCCATATTGGTGACCTGAATCGGTTTGTCGACAGCACCGATATCATACATGATCTTGCCAATTGTCCGGCAGGTAAAGTCCCAGCCTCCACCGGGGTTGGCAGGTGCAATACACTCGGCCGCAGTCACGGCGCTTGCCACCGAGAGGCTGCCGACGACAATGCCGGACAGCAGGGTTGTCTGTATAAGGTTTTTCATTCGAGTCCTCCTGAATTCGCATTTCAATTGCCCGGGCCCTCACCGGAATCGGGTGCGTGGCGAGCGCAGGTATCAGTGTTACATGCATATTGCAATGGAACAGCAGGTTTCATGTCGGGCTAACGCACTTGAAATATCTGGGCCTATATCAACCCCCTGTACCTCTCATATGTCTTCGAGTCAGGAATCAATACAAAAGAGGATGCAGTTGTTGTTGGGTACAAGAACCGGCTCATCAATGAGAATAGATCCTATGGCTGCGACGGTATTTTGCTTGTGGCCGATTTGTTTTGGGTGACGAGTCTCGTCTGACATCATTGTTAGGATAGGCCCGAATTACCTTTTCATCGGAGGCGTGATTGATCAGCTGGATATCGGTCGCAAGACATTCGACTGCTATTTTCCGCCGGAGCAGATCATGGGACTCCACCGCGACCTCAGATTCTCATCCTGATTGTCGCAAATTCTCAGGTTGATTGACGCGCCACAGCATTTCGTTTGTGATGCACGGTGCTGACATCAATGATGGGCAGCGATGGGGCCGACAGGCCAGAGTCTCAGCTGCAGAACCGTCAAGTGGCGGGCCGCCATCGGTGCAACGGGTTGACCACGAGAAAATCCCGCCGATGACAGGATCAAGACAGTGAACGGTCTCGGAGATTATTCCCCACCGCAGAGGCCACGATCTATCCTCCCAGCCACAAACCCAGGATGGTGGTGGCGAGGGCAATCAGGCCCGCAATCGCCAGAAGTTGCTGTTTTTCCCGTTTGACAGCCTCCGTTTCCCGTTTGACAGCCTCCGTTTCCCTTTTGGCGGCGGCAGTTTCCCACTTGGCCATGTCCTCGCGCAGGAGCGCCAGACCGGTATCCAACCGCGATTCAATTCGTGATTCCATCGCATCATTCTCCGCTCTGAAGGCTGTGATCCGACCTTCCAGTCGTGCAATCTGTCGGGCCAGATCGTGGATGTCGGGTGTCTCACTCATCCCAACAAACTAAACCTTGGTGCCGCTCCGGTCAACCACCCGCGCAGGGCGTGGTTCTTGTTTGGCGAACTCGTGAATGTTCAACCCGTTGATAACGCGCGGTTTTCTGAATCCTGATGATGTGCGCTCTGATGATCCATCTGGATTTTGACACCCCTGTTGCCAAGACCGATCTGGACAGGGATAGGGCGTGACAGCGAATCACGAACACAATGCAGGCTGCCGCGGCGCAGTTGCCGGACACGGGCTTCGTGGATGATCTGGTGCTCCTGTTGCGGAAGGATCCGTACCGGGCCGAGCTTGATCTGCGTGATGCGGTCGCGGGTTTGGACCTTGGGCTGTCGGGTCAGGTGTCTGCCACCAACACTGCTGGCACGTCGTGACGAGGAGGCCGTGGACCGGCATATCCTGATGCCGCGGTGGACGGGGCTGCTCTTCTCGTGGATCTCATCAGCAGCCAGAATGACTGGGTCGGGGATTGTCTGAAACTTCCGTGAGTCCATCCTGACCGGCGGGTGAGTCGTGACCGAATATTGCAACCGGGTGAGCGATGGGGTTTCCATCCGGCAAGCCGACTGAACTGCAGTCAAGTCATATTGCGTCTGCGGCGGGCGCTGTGTCTTTACCGGTGCGCGCGATCCTCTCCATCAGTTTTTGACGCAGCGAATCCATACGTGATTGTGCATAGAGTTTATGGCCGGCCATGTCCTTGATATAAAAGACATCGACAGCCTGGATCCCGTAGGTTGCTATGATCGCACTGGAAATGGTCACATTGGCCCTGAATAATGTGTAGGCAATATCGAACATCAATCCCGGACGATCGCGCGTGTCGACTTCCAGAATGGTGCAGATGTCTGAACCTTCATTGTCAAAAGTGATTTCTGTTGGAACAGCAAAGCTTCGTGTCCGCCGTGCGGCAACGGATAGACTGACGTTTTTCTCGCGTACCTCCAATGCCTCAGCGGTTTTGACCTCACCTTTCATGGTCTGTTCAAGCACTTTCGACAAGCGCTGGAATCGCGCCTTGCCATAGGGTTTTCGGTTTTGGTCCTGAACCCAGAAGACCAAAACTGCGTACCCGTCTGACGTGGTGTAGGTTTTGGCATCAACCACATTGGCTGCGGCAATCGAGAGAGCGCCAGCGATCCGGGCAAAAGATCCCGGATGATCGGCGAGTGCGAAACAGATCCGGGTGGCGTCGCGGTCGGGATCCTGTTTGGCATCCATCCTGATCTGGTCGAGTCGGATATCCTCGAGGAGACGTGCCAGTACGACCTGAGTCTCGGTTGTCAGATTTTGCCAGAACGGATCCGGGTAGCGCGTGAATTCAGCCGCAAGCGCATCATCGCTGCGGTTTGCAAATGCCTGGCTGAATCGCGCTTTTGCGTCTTCAACGGCAATGACCAACTGATCGCCACGCCCCTCGGTCAGAGCCTGATGAGTCATACGGAAGAGGTCCCGTAGCAATTGGGCCTTCCAGTTGGTCCAAATTCCGGGCCCGACGCCACGAATATCGCAGACGGTCAACACGGTCAGCAGTTTGAGCCGGGAACGGCTTGCGACCCGCAGGGCAAAATTCCACAATGTCCGGGGATCCGAGATATCACGTTTTTGACATGTGTCGGACATCAGAAGGTGATGGCGCACCAGCCATTCGACAGTTTCGATGTCGGCCTCGTTCAATCCAAGACGTGATGCGACCTGACGTGCGATCTCGGCACCGTAAACCGAATGATCCTGGCCCGAACCCTTGCCAATGTCATGGAGCAGCAGTGCCAGGTAGAGGACCTTGCGGTTCACGCCCTTGTCAAGGATTTCCGAAGCAACGGGCAACTCTTCCCGGTATTCTCCCCGCTCGATCTGTGACAGGGTTGAGATGCACTGAATGGTATGTTCGTCGACAGTATATTGATGGTAACCGCCGGGTTGAGTCATCGCGACAATATTCTGAAATTCAGGCAGGTAGCGGCCCAGCACCCCCAATTCATTCATCCGCCGCAATGCGCGTTCAGGGTTTCCGTGCTCGAGCAGCAAATTGAAGAAGACGGTGCTATTTTCAGGGTCACGGCGAAACTCATCATCGATCAGGAACAGATTGGCGGACACGAGGCGCATGGCATCAGGATGCAGGAGCAGACCGGTGCGCAAGGCTTCGTCGAACAAGCGCAGGATATTTCTCTTGTCGGCCAGAAACATGACGTCATCGGCGATTGCGAGACGGCCATGCTGCGTCTTGTAACCGTGCCCGATCTTGGTACCGAGTAGCAGTCCCGTGCTCGTGAGCAGGCCACGAACCAGGGGTTCACGTTTGACATGCTGTGCTTCCAGTGCGGTGAGAAAGATCCGTGTCAATTCGCCAACATCGGTGGCGTAGCGAAAATATTCCTGCATGAAATGTTCAGCTTCGGAACGTTCCGGTGAGGCCTGATAACCGAGGGCGCGTGCCACTTCGGCCTGGACCTCGAAATTGAGTTTATCCTGGGCCTTGCCTGCAAGGATATGAAGGACGCATCGAACAGACCATAAAAAGGCTTCGGCACTGATAAATTTTTCGAATTCCTCGATGCTGCATGCGCCGATATCGATCAACTCACGCGGGTCCTTGATGCGGTGAAGATACTTGAAGATCCAAAAAAGTGTCTGCAGGTCGCGCAGACCACCCTTGCCTTCCTTGACATTGGGTTCGAGGAGGTAGCGGTTGCCATTCTGCCGCGTATTTCGTGCATCCCGCTCGGCGAGCTTCGCCTCGACAAAATCTCGTCCGGTTCCCTTGAACAGTTCATGCCACAATCTGTTGTTGAGATCCTCTGCCAGGGTTTCGTCACCAAAAATCACCCGGTTCTCGAGCAGGGCTGTGCGAATGGTGAAGTCTTCACGGCCAAGGCGAATACAATCCTTGGCCGTGCGGCAGGAGTGCCCCACTTTGAGTTTGAGATCCCACAACAGGTACAGAACATTCTCGATTACATGTTCGATCCACGGGCCGATCTTTCCGTCGACGAGAAACAACAGATCAATATCCGAATGTTCTGCCATCTCGGCACGCCCGAAGCCACCCACTGCGAGGACCGCGAACCGTTCGACCGGATCCACAATATTCATCTGTGGCCGGGTCGCCAGTTTCAGCGCCGCACGCACCAAACCGTCAGCAAGATAGGCGTATGAGCGAATGATGGTCCGGGCGGCAAACGGATTGCTTGAAAATTGTTCCAGGGCCGTTTTTCTCAGGGATTGTGTCGCTGACTCTTTCTGCGCCTCAAGCGTAGTCAGTACTGATTGTCGCAAGGAAGATGGGTCCGCCCCGGCGGCATTTTGCAGGAACACATCCATGGATAATTCATCGAAGATCTGCCTGTGGTCCAGAGCCAGATTGTCCAGTGGCGTGATCTTCATTCCCGGATGAATCGGTGTCTCCGCAGTTTGCATCTCGACCTCCTGTGCAATCTCCCTGCCACCAACAATAAACAGAAGCAGTGGAGAATTGAATAAAGTAACACGCGACAATCTTTGGCTTTGGCACATTGTCCGGAGACGGCATCTGGCATGTGAATATTGCTGTCAGGTGGTGGCTTCCGGAACACTGTGTCTTTGCGTTTTCCCGAAGGGATCCGCAGTCCTGATTTTGTGCCGCTTCACCTTTCTGCGTGAAACTTTTGGGGATTATATACCTGACCACCCGAACCACTACATATTCTATTATCAATCCCTCGTAACCACTACTTATAGTACGATGGGTAGTCAGGTATATCATTCCCAAACTTTGAGACTGGAATTCAGGGACGGGCTCGGCAGCGCCTCAATCGCTTTCAAACACCAAACCGATGGTTATGAACTGGCTTCGAGGACCGCGGATCTTGTCCCGGTTGCCAGGATGGCACCATGGGAGATCGTCCAGTTCATCCTGAATTCGCCATGGTCATTATTTCCTCCAACCTCAACGACGATATCGCAATCATGGGATTCGGGTTGCCCGGGTCAAAAGACCGAAAGTCACCTGATCACAGGGTTGATTTGCCTGGGCGTGCATCTCAGCGAATCCGGAAAGAATTCCGAGATGGCAGAGCCTGAGCAGGGACATGAAGATTGATTGCTGCCACGCTGGAATTCGGCGTGGCGCGCAGTTGAATTGCGGGCGTGAAATTCACGATCCGAAGACATCCGGGACGGTGACAGGCTTTCAACGCGTCCCAGGACCCGGGAGGCATTCATCAGACTATTGTCAAATCGGTGCCGCCGAACGCTTCACGCCCGGGCCGAAATGTCATAGCAATTGTTGATGTTGGGAATCGACTCTCTCCTCCCAGCTGTAATGAATCACTGACCGAGGCAGGATCAATCCTTCAAGACTTGCCGATGAATCGCCACATCCTACGGGCAGACGGCATCGCCGAAGCTGAATTTTGCGGTGCACAGGGTGTGACCCGACTCAGGCATTTGCGCCAGAACTGGCCTTCCCGTGTTCTCTTTCCTGCCAAGGCGCTGAATTCACCGGTCGAGGCCGTGATCGCCAATACCGCAGGTGGAATCGTCGGTGGTGATCGAATTGAACAACGCTTCGTTGCGCAGCACGGAGCACGCGTCATCATCACCAGTCAGGCAGCAGAAAAAGTCTATCGTTCGGCCCAAGAGATCAGCCATCTCATGACATCCGTTGCTGTTGGTGCAAATTGTCATGTCGAGTGGATGCCGCAGGAGACCATTCTGTTTGAAGGGGCAAAGTTGCGGCGTCATAACCGTATTTCGGTTGCAGCGGACTCCATCCTGATCGCCGGTGAAATCACGATTTTTGGTCGTCGCGCACGCGACGAGACCTTCGCACACGGTTATTTTCACGACAGTTGGGAGGTGCGGATGGACCAAAAACTCGCTTGGTCGGATCGGTTGCATATCGAGTCCGGGATCAACGATGCTTTGCAGCGACCCTGGGCATTCGGCAAAACTGCGGCGACAGCGCTGATGGTTTGCAAGACATCGGATCCTCAGGAGATGCGTGAGTCTGCACGCGATTTGCTCGGTGACTTTCCGGGCGGTGGCTTTACAATGGTGGCCGGATTGACTATCGGAAGGTTCGTCAGCGATGATGCTGCCGAGCTGCGCGATCTCATCGCACGACTCTGGTTGGGGTTGCGCCCGCAGGCTGGTCTCAGTGGAGACGATTTACCGCGCGTGTGGAATCTTTAGCTGCGTCAAATCGACATGAACGAACGACATTTGGCACGCTCGTGAGGGACGAAAATGCAGTTGACTCCGCGGGAAAAAGACAAACTCTTGATTTCAGTTGCAGCCATGGTGGCCCGACGACGTTTGGAGCGTGGAGTCAGGCTGAATTATCCTGAGGCTGTGGCACTGATCAGTGACTTTGTGGTTGAGGGAGCACGCGATGGTAAGGCTGTCGCCGAGTTGATGGTTGAGGGTGCCAATGTCCTCAACCGCGAACAGGTCATGGAGGGTATCCCGGAGATGTTGCACGATGTTCAGGTTGAAGCCACTTTTCCGGACGGCACCAAGTTGGTGACCGTTCATCTTCCGATACGCTGAGGATTCACGATGATTCCAGGTGAAGTCATCACAGTCCCCGGGACATTGACGATCAATAAAGATCGTCAGACGATCTCGGTCAAGGTCGTGAATCGTGGGGACCGTCCCATACAGGTCGGTTCGCACTATCACTTTTATGAAACCAACAGCGCGCTCGAATTTGATCGTGAGGCGGCGCGCGGATTTCGCCTCAATGTCACCGCAGGGTCAGCAATTCGCTTTGAGCCGGGCCAGACAAGAACGGTTGAACTCGTCGCTTATGCCGGAACGAGAACGGTCTGCGGCTTTCAGGCACGTATCAACGGTCCACTGGACGCCTGAAACATGGCCCAACAGGTTCCGAGAAGCGAATATGCCGGGATATTTGGCCCGACGACGGGCGACAAATTGCGTCTGGCCGATACCGAGCTCTTTATCGCGGTGGAAAGTGACCACACAATCTACGGGGAAGAGGTCAAGTTCGGTGGCGGCAAGGTTATCCGGGACGGGATGGGTCAGTCCCAGATGGCCCGTTCGGAAGGATCAGCAGATACAGTCATTACCAATGCCGTGATTCTCGACCATTGGGGTATTGTCAAAGCTGATATCGGAATTCGCGATGGGCGTATTGCGGGGATCGGCAAGGCCGGAAATCCTGATATTCAGCCTGGCGTTGACATCGTGATCGGACCAGGGACGGAAATCATTGCCGGAGAGGGCAAGATTGTGACCCCCGGCGGGCTCGATGTTCATATCCACTTCATTTGTCCGCAACAGGCAGAAGATGCGCTTCACAGTGGTATCACCACGATGATGGGTGGCGGCACTGGTCCTGCGGCGGGAACCAATGCAACCACCTGCACTCCCGGTGCCTGGCATATCAGTCGCATGCTCGAGGCGGCGGAAGCTTTTCCCATTAATCTTGGCTTTTTTGGCAAGGGTAATGCATCCCAAGTCAAGCCGTTGATCGAACAGGTTACGGCCGGAGCCTGTGCCCTCAAGCTGCATGAGGACTGGGGGACGACACCGTCGGCAATCGATACCTGTCTGCGAGTGGCGGATGATATGGATATCCAGGTCCTCATTCATACTGATACGCTGAATGAATCGGGATTTGTCGAGGCGACGACCGAAGCAATTGGCGGCCGTACCATCCATGCATTTCATACGGAGGGCGCAGGTGGTGGTCATGCACCGGACATTATTCGGCTTTGTGGGGAGAGTAATGTCATTCCATCATCAACCAACCCGACGCGTCCCTTTACAGTGAATACGCTGGCTGAGCATCTTGACATGCTGATGGTATGCCACCATCTCGACCCGAAAATTCCGGAAGATCTGGCGTTTGCGGATAGTCGTATCCGTAAGGAGACAATTGCTGCCGAGGACATTCTGCATGATATGGGTGCCATGTCGGTGATGGCGTCCGACAGTCAGGCCATGGGCAGGGCGGGCGAGGTGATAATCCGTACCTGGCAGACGGCGGACAAGATGAAACGACAGCGCGGGACACTGCCAGAGGAAACAGGTGACAACGACAATTTTCGGGCGCGGCGCTATGTGGCCAAGTACTGCATCAATCCGGCAATTGCGCATGGTATCAGTCAGCATGTGGGATCTATAGAGGCCGGGAAACTGGCCGATCTTGTGGTCTGGGATCCGGCCTTCTTTGGTGTCAAGCCGCATCTGGTCCTGAAATTCGGAATGATTGCCGCGGCACCCATGGGGGACCCAAACGCTTCCATTCCCACGCCTCAGCCGGTTCATTACCGCCCGATGTTTGGTGCTTTGGGAAAAGCGCGTTCACGCGCAGCAGTCAGTTTTGTCAGCCAGGCCGCCATTGACCTTGGTGTCGATGAAACGCTCGGCCTGACGCGAGATTTGGTCCCGGTTGTCAATACCCGTGCGGGTATCGGCAAGTCCGCCATGATCCACAATGCGACTGTGCCCAAGATTGACGTTGATCCGGAAACCTACGAGGTTCGTGCCGACGGCACGTTGCTCACTTGCGCTCCAGCAGACGTTCTTCCTCTGGCACAGAGATATTTTCTGTATTGATGCATCGCGCCGTTGCCGTTGCAAAGCGCGGTCATTGGCCGTCTTCCCAGGCTGCTGCTGCCGTCACGCTTGATTATGACGCGCGCTACCGTCGGCGGATCAGCCTTGATTGCGGCTCATTCGGACGCGTGCTGCTGGATTTGCCCGAAGCATCTGTCCTTGCTGAAGGTGACGGGTTGAAACTGAAGGATGGTGGCTGGATTCATGTCCACGCCGCGCTCGAGGATCTTCTGGAAATCTCGTCAGTTGATTCATTCAGTCTCGTACGTATCGCCTGGCATTTGGGGAACCACCATTGTCCAACGGATCTCTCGGCCAGCCGGCTGCGGATTCGCCGCGACCATGTCATGGAATCGTTGTTGCGAGGTCTGGGTTGTTCGCCGATACCGGTGCGCGCCGTCTTCAATCCTGAGAAAGGTGCCTACCATGAGGCGGGACAGGGACATGGAGAGTGACAGCAGCAGGACGCTGACATGTGATCAGCTCAACCTGTTTCTGACCTGGTTCTCACCGTCTTTTCCGGTGGGGTCCTTTGCCTATTCCCATGGTTTGGAAACCGCGGTGGCCAAGGGGGCGGTCACCGGGATCAAGGATCTTTGCGAATGGACAGAAACTGTGCTTTTGTTGGGGACCGGCCGCACCGATGGCATCATCTTTTGTGAAATCCACCATGCGGTGACAGAGGCGGATGAAGACCGCCTCGCGCACATCGCCGAGCTCTCGGCGTCATTGCTGTCCAGCGAGGAACTGGGTCTCGAGTCGTTGGCCCAGGGCGGTGCTTTTCTCAGTGCGTGTCAAACAGTCTGGCCGACGGATTTTCTGACGCGCACGAAGCTTGACGCGCCGACATATTGCGTCGCAGTGGCCGCTGTTTGTGCCGCGCATGCGCTGCCCCTGAAGTTGAGTCTGATCTGTTGGTATCATGCACTGATGGCAGGTCTGGTTTCTGCCGGCGTGCGATTGATACCACTGGGTCAGACGCAAGGATTGCAAGCTCTCGCCTCTCTATCGTCAACAGTCACGCAGGCCGCCCGGCAAGTCCAGGATGTCCCCATCGAAGATGTGGGCTCGGCCGCACCGCTTATTGAAATTGACTCCATCCAACATGAGACACAATATTCGCGACTCTTTCGATCGTGAGGTTGCATCAGACATGCTCTGCCGCGGGCAACAAATGAGGTGCTGTCGCAAGTTGCAATCGCGCGCGTTGACACGATCATTTCGATGGGTCCTGGCAGACAACACTGCTTTCACCCCGCATAGACGACGCGACCGCTGTCAGGACAAGACCAGTGAGGTCATGACAGGGTTCTGTATCAGGGCCTTCGTCTTGGATGGCACACCATTTGCTCGTCGGTTGGCCGGTGCCTGCAGGCATCGTTCAATTGCTTCGCGTGCGGGTGATGCAGTCAGACCGTTCACAAGCCACAATGCGTCACGTGGCTTCAGTTGTGTCAGGGGGATCGGATTGAAGCATATGATTGATGTCTTTTTCACCGAGGTTATAGACAAACACATGCTGCCGGCGTTACCAGACATGCTACTTCACGTGTTTGAAACAGGTGACGCTATTGTCGCAACAGGCGATGGCAGTTTTCATGGCAGTCAACAAGAAGATACCAATGAATCCTATTGAACATGGTCCGCTCCGGGTTGGAATTGGCGGTCCGGTTGGGACGGGCAAGACAGCGCTGGTTGACGCATTGTGCAAGATGCTTCGCGATGATTTTGAAATTGCAGTCATCACGAACGACATTTACACGCGCGAAGATGCGCAGTTTCTGTGTCGCTCCGGGGCTCTCGAAACCGAACGTATTGCCGGGGTGGAAACCGGGGGCTGCCCGCATACGGCAATCCGCGAAGACGCTTCAATCAATCTGGCGGCGGTGAAGGACATGCACAACAGGTTCCCGCAACTGGATCTGATTCTCATTGAGTCAGGCGGTGACAACCTGGCAGCAACTTTCAGCCCAGAACTCGCCGATATTACGATCTATGTGATCGATGTTTCAGCCGGTGACAAGATCCCACGCAAAGGGGGTCCGGGTATCACCCGCTCTGATCTTCTCGTGATCAACAAAACGGATCTGGCGCCTTTCGTCGGCGCTGACCTTGATGTGATGGACAGGGATTCGCGAAAGATGCGGGGCGACAGACCGTTTGTCTTCGCCAATGTACGGGCCGGCGAAGGTGTCGGAAATGTTGCCGCATTTATTCAGCAGACGGGTGGATTGACGGCCACAGCACAGTAGGAGACACATCCAAATGGGAGCTCGGGCGGAATATTATCAACGCGACTTGCACGGATATGGCCGAATGCCTCCGCTGTCGACCTGGCCCAATGGCACGCGCGTCGCGGTGCAAGTTGTGGTCAATTATGAAGAGGGCGGAGAGAATTGTCTGCTTCACGGGGATAGCGGTTCAGAAGCTTTTCTCTCTGAAATTGTAGGCGCCGAATCATGGCCAGACGCGCGCCACTGGAACATGGAATCAATCTATGAATATGGGGCCCGAGCCGGTTTCTGGCGGCTCTGGCGTATATTGAATGATGCCGGAGTGAAGCCAACGGTCTTCGGCGTGGCAACGGCCCTGGCGCGTTCACCTTCACAGACAGCTGCCATGTTGGAGTCAGATTGGGAAATTGCCAGTCACGGATTGAAATGGATTGAATATCGCGGGTTCAGCCGCGATGAGGAACGTCGTCACATGGAGACTGCAGTCCGTCTTCACACCGCGGTGACGGGTCAGGAACCGCGCGGCTGGTACACCGGGCGTTGTTCGATGAATACGATGTCCCTGGCTGCTGAGACCGGCCTGTTTGAATATCTGTCGGATTCATACGCTGATGATCTTCCCTACTGGCTCAAATTCAAGGATCGTGATCAATTGGTTGTACCTTACACACTGGATGCGAATGACATGCGTTTTGCCACCGCCCAGGGTTTCAATTCAGGGATCCAGTTTTTCGAATATCTGCGGGATTCGCTCGATCAGTTGCTCGAGGAGAGTGCACACGGTTCAGCGAAAATGATGTCTGTTGGGCTTCATTGTCGACTCGCCGGACGGCCCGGGCGCGCGCGGGCGCTCAAACGTTTCCTGGATTACGCCAACAAGCAGACAGGTGTCTGGTTTGCACGTCGGATCGACATCGCCCGCTGGTGGGCCGAGAATTATCCGCCTTCGGGAGAGTCCATGCCCCGGCTCGCCACCATGGATCGGCGGTCTTTTGTCTCCTGCTATGGATCGGTTTTCGAACATTCACCCTGGATCGCGGAACGTGCCTTTGACCTCGAATTCGGACCCGGACATGAAAATTGCGATGGGCTTCACCATCTCTTGTGTCGTGCCTTTCGCGCAGCCTCACGAGACGAAAAAATGCAGGTGATCAAGGCGCATCCGGATTTGGCCGGAAAACTCGCGCAGGCCCGTCGATTGACCGCCGAATCGACGAACGAACAGGCATCTGCAGGTCTCGACGCACTGACAGATGAAGAGAGGTTTCGCTTCACGTCCTTGAATGCCGAGTATCTGAATCGCTTTGGTTTTCCTTTTATCATTGCCGTGCGCGACCATACACGTGCATCAATTCTTGACGCATTTGCCCGTCGCGTTGCCGAAAACGAAGATGATGAATTCAACGAAGCCTGCGCACAGATTGAACGGATCGCATGGCACCGGCTCAATTCCATATTCAATGGTCACAAAGAATGAGAGAGACACGTTACGCCCGTCCGGTTGGCGGCCACCCAGGTGAATCAGAGTTGCTCACGGGCCGTTCGATCTGCACCAGTCACTATATGGTCATTCCACGTACCGTCATGCGTGACATTGTCACCAGTCGATTGCCCTTTTGGCGGGAAACACGGTTATGGGTGCTGGCGCGCCCGCTCTCAGGCTTTGCCGAGACCTTTTCTCACTATGTCCTTGAAGTCGAGCCGGGCGGTGGCAGCGATGAGCCGGAGTTGGATATGGGGGTCGAGGGTGTACTGTTTATCACCCATGGGCAATGCACAATCGAGATCGGCGATCAGGCGATGACATTGGAATCCGGCGGTTATGCCTATATTGCGGCGGGCAGCCGGTGGAATTTGCGAGCTGAAGACGGGGCAGGAACCTGTGTTTTTCACTGGATTCGCAAACGTTATGAAGTCGTTCCCGGACACGAATCACCCAGGACATTTTTTACCCGGGAGAGCGAAGTGACACCGGAATCGATGCCCGATACCGATGGCCGCTGGACGACGACACGTTTCGTTGATCCCGATGACATGCGACATGATATGCATGTGAATATTGTCAATTTTGCTCCCGGTTCGTCGATTCCGTTTCTCGAGACCCATGTGATGGAACACGGGCTTTATATTCTCGAGGGGAAAGGCACATATTGCCTGAATAATGATTGGGTGGAAGTCGAGGCAGGGGATTTTATCTGGCTGCGCGCTTTCTGCCCGCAGGCATGTTATGCAGGTGGCCCCGGGCCATTCAGATATTTGCTCTACAAGGATGTCAATCGGCATGCACGATTATGGTCAGCTGACAAGATGACGTTATGAATGTTCTGTCAGAACGGCAGATCGAAACCAGGCCCCTGACGTCGGAATTCTTCGCTGAGTACGGCGATATTATTGAAAAGGGAGACCGATTCCAGTTCATCAATGACGGTGCCTGTAAACGCTACAATGATCTGGCAAGGTTGGATTGTGACTCGCACGGAAGGATGGGAATCAGCCTTTTCGAAGCAGAAATTCGGACGTTTCCTTACGAATTGACAATGATGGAACGCCATCCACGCGGATCACAGGCGTTCTTGCCGCTCAGCACCGCATCGCTGCTGGTCATCGTCGCGTCCGATATCGGGGGTACACCAGGCCTACCAGAGGCATTTGAGTCCTTGCCGTACCAAGGCGTGAATATTCATCGAGACGTCTGGCATGGCGTACTGACGCCGCTTTCAGGTTCCGGATTGTTCGCGGTGGTCGATTGGATTGGACCGTGCGCCAATCTGGAAACCCATCAATTCCAGCAGGGTTTTGTCGTCAATCGGGGGCAATCAATCGGGGGCACGAAGAATTCTTGATGGTTTCACTTGCAGGGGTCGCCATGCGAAAAGTAGGCTGGCGACCAGCGAAGCCATACCCCCGGCCAACACAATAACGGCCGCCGCAATCGGTTTGAACTGGTATGCCGAGTCCATAACGAAGGTCAGCACGGCCCAGCCCGCGATCCCTCCCGCGACGGTTGCCACGAGACCTGCTGCGATCCCCAGTATGGCCGCACGCAATGCCAGGGCCGTGAGGATTCGCCGACGTGTCGCACCAAGAGTCTTGAGGATTGCGGCCTCATAGATCCGTCGTCGCTCTCCCGCTGCGGCGGTGCCGATCAGCACCACAAGGCCTGTGGCGAGGGTCACTCCCGAACCATAGGTAATCGCCGTTGCCAGACCATTGAGGATCTGCGCGGCGCGTGCGATCCCTTCGGCGACTGAGATGATGGTCACGTTTGGAAATGTCGACGCAATTTGACGGAACAGTGTCTGATTGTCATCACCTTCGGCATAAATTGTTGCGATATGCGTGTGTGGAGCAGCGGCGATTGCGGCGGGATTGACAATCATGACGAAACCGATGCCCATCGATTCGAATTCGACTTCACGAAAATTCGCCACCTGAACGTCGATATCGCGCCCAAGGATATTGAGGGTCAAAATGTCGTTGATCCTGAGACCAAGCTCGCGCGCTTCGTCATCGGCAAAACTCACCAGGGGTTTGCCGCTGTAAGTCTCGGGCCACCATTCTCCCGCCGTGATCACGGTACCCTCGGGCGGGTGCGCGGCGTAGGAGACGCCGCGATCACCGCGTAACACCCAATGTGGTCCGGCGGCTTCGATAGCATCGACGCCGTTAATGCGCGAAATGATTCCCCGCAGCATGGGGGCTGTGTCGAGCTGACTGACGCGGTGCGCACTGTTAACCAGACGGGTAAAGCTGTCAAACTGATGATTCTGAATATCAATAACGAAATAGGACGGTGCGCGTTCGGGAATGTTGCGTGAAATCGTCGTCTCCAGATTGGATGCTATCTGGCCGACCGCGGCGAGGATTGTCAGACCAAGACCAAGCGAAAGTATGGCTGGGCCGGCATCGCTGTGGGGTCCACCGATCGACCCCATGGCAAGCCGCAACTCGGTCAGGTTGCGCAGAAAACCGGACCGCCCAAGATGTCGTGCTGCCCGGCGGACGCAAGTCGCCATGAATCCAAGGACGATCAGAGAGCCGATCAAGCCGACAGCAGTCCAGAGAGCAATTTCCGTCGCATTTGACAGCCAGCTTGCAGCGGCAATGAGGAGTGCGGCGCACATGAAAATAGCGAGAAGGAGGGCGGTGGATGGGATTGAGCGTTTCTCAATCGTACCAATTCTGTAGAGTTCCGCGGGCTTGACCTCTCCTGTTTTTGAGAGTGACCAAAGGGAAAATGTGAGTCCGGTGAGTGCGCCATAGAGGGCGGCTTCTGCCAATGGCGCAACAGGAAATCCAGTTCCAACAGGAACCGGCAACTGAGCCACCAGAAGCGGCCTCAGCAGTTGCGGCGTCAGAGATCCGATCATGATGCCGAGGGCAATCCCGAGGGCAATCATGACGCTGACCTGCATCAGATAGGCCAGAAAAATTGTGCCGCGTTCCGCCCCGAGCGTTTTGAGCGTCGCGATGGTCTCCGTTTTGCTTTCCAGATAGGTCCGTACCGCTGCCGAGACGCCGATTCCCCCGACTGCGATTCCGGCAAGACCAATCAGCACCAGAAATGAACCAACGCGCTGCACAAAGGAACGGGCCGCCGGACTGCCGTTGCGCCGATCGACCCATTGGAGGCCCGAGTCAGGCAGGGATGTCTGGGTCGCGTCTCTGAAGACATCAAGATCAACATTCGGATCAAGTCGGAGTCTGTACCGGGTCGTATACAGACTGCCGGGGCCGATCAATCCGGAATCCTCGAGGCCAGTCTGACGCACGATTGTTCGTGGCCCGAGAGCAAATCCGGTGTTGACCCCGTCAGGTTCAGTGTGGAGACGCGCACGCAGTTGAAACTGACGCGATCCCAAGGTCAATATATCCCCGATTTTCAATTGCAGTCGGTTGATCAGATCTCCATGCATGACGGCACCGTAAATCCCGTCCTTTTGTGCAAGAGCGGCGTCCAGATCCATTGGTGGGTCCAGTTCGGTCCGACCGTAGAGTGGGTATCTGTCGTCAACAGCCTTGATCTGGGTGAGCGCACGATTCGATGCATCTGCAGCAACCGTGTTGCTCGCGCCGGCACGACCAGGAACGGTGGTGGCCATTGAACGAAATACGACGATTTCCGAGACCTCCTGTGCGTGGGCCCGCAGCCATTGTTTCTCATCCTCGGTTGCGAACCGGTAGCTCAGCTGGATTTCCGCATCACCCCCGAGCAACACGGCGCCCTGCTCTGTGAGACCGGCTTCGATCCTGTCTCCCACTGTGCCAATTGCAGCAACCGACGCGACGCCAAGGGCAAGGCAGGCGATCAGAACACGAAATCCCCTGATTCCGCCGCGCATCTCGCGCTGTGCAATGCGGAAAGCGGCCGGAATATGCATCAGCTTGCCGTGAGGTTTGCCGCTTGAAGCCGCCCATCCCTGAGGGAGATCGACTTGCTGCAGAGACTGGCGATCGCGTGATCATGGGTGACCAGAATCAGGGTGCTGCCATGTGCGTCGCGCAGACCGAACATCAGATCCATAATTGTCTTCCCATTGGCTTCATCGAGATTGCCGGTGGGTTCGTCCGCCAGCAGAATATCGGGTGAAGGAGCGGCAGCGCGGGCGAGGGCCGTACGTTGTTGCTCACCACCTGACATTTGTGAAGGATAGTGATCAGCCCGGTCGGCCAGTCCCACCGACTCGAGTGCTTGCCGTGCCTTGTCACGGGCATGACTCTGCCCCGCCAGCTCCAGTGGTGTCGCGATATTTTCCAGCGCCGTCATCGTGGGAATAAGGTGAAATGATTGAAATACGATGCCAAAATGGCGCATGCGAAAACGTGCCAATTGGTCTTCATTCATTGTATTGAGATCGCGCCCGAGGACGCTGACCTCGCCAGCACTGGCCTGTTCAAGGCCGCCCATCAACATCAGCAGCGAGGATTTTCCCGATCCCGAAGGGCCGGTGAGCCCTACGGTTTCACCTTTATCGACAGAGAATGAAATGTCTTTCAGGATTTCAACATCGCCGGCATTCCCGGTCAGTGTCAGCGACACATTTTTGAGCTTGAGAACGATATTGTCCATCACTTGCCTATGGCGGGAGTTTTTTCCCTTTCCATATGGGTTCTGCCGTTCTTTCTGCAAGCAGGGTGCCGTTCTGCTCCTGTTGATATCGTTCTGCCAACCCTCAGTGGCACAGACTGTGACGGTGCTCGCTTTCGGTGACAGTTTGGTGCATGGTTATGGCTTGAATCCCAAGGACGGGTTTGTTCCCCAGTTGCAAAACTGGTTGGCGGCCAGGGAGATTGATGCTGAAATTGTCAATGCCGGCGTATCCGGTGAGACTACAGCAGGCGGTCTGGCACGTATCGACTGGACGCTGGATTCGGATCCTGATGCCCTGATTCTTTCCCTTGGCGGGAATGACGTCCTGCGTGGATTATTGCCTCGCGATACACGACATAATCTGGAAGAAATCCTGTCACGTACCAAGGAAGCGGCGGTGCCGGTCTTGTTGATCGGACAGGGTGCACCCGCCAATTATGGAGAAGATTACAAACAGGAATTTGAGGCGATTTTCCCTTCACTTGCCGATGAATATCAAACCCTTCTGTTTCCAAGTTTCTTTGCACCACTCGAAGAGGCGGGCAGCCTGACCGAAATTCTCCAGACATATTTTCAGGATGATGGCATACATCCAAATGCTGCCGGCGTGGCCCGCATCGTTGATGCGATGGGACCGCACATCGTACAACTTGTGGAACGTGCCGCCGCGCGGCCTGTACCTGATCAGACATATGTGAGATTCTGGGGCGTTGAAAATGTCTTGTCGGATAATGTGCCCCACTCAAACTGGAAGCGCGTTATCGTGCTGGGCCGCAACGACCACTCAATAGAGAGCCGAATGGCATCAGGAGGTTTGATATGGTAGTCCCGTGCAGGAAAAATGTGTTCGATCACAACATATGGGGTAACTACTTGCCCCCGTTATCAGCTACCTTCGTAGAGGCAGTCAACGGCCTTTT
>JAPOTI010000033.1 GCA_026709265.1 Paracoccaceae bacterium
CATCAGGAATCAACCGTGGTTCAAACCCAGCCATAGGGGAATCACTCCCGGCGGGGTCAAGGGACTTGACTGAAGATGTGTCTGTTCAATCTTCAGCGCGTCCAAGACAAAGACAGCATTCTTTCAGGAGAGAATCTACGACCTTCCCGAAACGGAAGGATCATGCCATATTGTTTTCAATTGGAAGCCCAACTCCGGGCGGTGGGTTTATCCTTGAACGTCCATTGAATTCAGCCGAACACGGGGAGACAAACGATGTCAAATAATGGCGCAGGACTGAACTTGGCCGCGAGTCTGGACAGACTTGGAACGGAGTCTGCTTTTGAGGTCTTGGAGAGAGCCCGGCAACTCGCGGTGATCGGTAAAGACATCATTAACCTTGGCATAGGGCAGCCCGACTTCAAGACGCCGGATCATATCACCGAGGCAGCAGTCAAGGCACTGCGGGATGGCCATCATCGATATACACCTGCCAACGGTATTCCGCAGTTGCGGGAGGCAGTTGCGGAAGATCTGCATCGGCGGCATGGTGTGGACGTCAATCCAGATCATGTCGTGATCGTTCCAGGCGGAAAACCGACAATGTTCTTTGCCATGCTCATGTTCGGGGAACCAGGTGCGGAAATCATGTATCCCAACCCTGGATTTCCGATTTATGAGAGCATGATCAGATTTTCAGGGGCGAAGGCCGTCCCTTTCGCTCTGGAAGAAACAAATGGCTTTGCCTTCTCGGCGGAGGCAGTTCTCAGCCAGGTTAATGAGTTGACGCGCCTCATCATTGTGAATTCCCCGGCCAATCCGACAGGCGGTATCACCCCGAAAGAGGAGATCGACAAGTTTTGCGAGGGACTGGAGGGGTTTCCACATGTGGCGGTTCTGTCTGACGAGATCTACTCGAACATGCTCTATGGGGGCAGACAGCATACCTCATTTCTTCAATATCCTGCGCTGCGCGATCGGCTGATCATGCTGGATGGCTGGTCAAAATCCTATGCCATGACCGGCTGGCGGATTGGTTATGCGGTTTGGCCCGAGAGCTGTGTTGAATATGTGACGCGGCTCTGTATCAATGATCACTCCTGTGTCAATGCTGCTGTCCAGCAAGCCGCGATCGCAGCACTCAAGGGCCCACAGGATGCTGTGCATAAGATGGTGTCCGAATTTGACGGCCGCCGCCGGATTATCGTTGATGGATTGAACAAGATTCCAGGTGTCCGGTGTGTTGATGCCGCCGGGGCCTTTTACGCCTTTCCCAATATTGAAGAAACGGGCCTCACATCACGAGACTTCCAGAACCACATGCTGGAAAAGGCAGGTGTTGCAACCGTATCCGGCACTTCATTTGGCAGTTGGGGTGAGGGCTATGTGCGATTTTCCTATGCCAATTCAACTGAGAACATCAATCGTGCTCTCGAACGCGTTGCTGCTGCCTTGTAAGTGATCGGTAAAGCACAAAACATGCTTTGTTTATGAGACACTGCAGAATCCAAAAGACATATTTGCCTGTTTCTCAAACCTTGATCGGCTACACAAACATGGGCGAAAAGCACAAGAATAACCTCCTCTTGAGCACTTACGTCTGGATTAATGTTGGTTGACAGAAATTCTAAATTCATTTTGTATTGTTGACATCATGTTGTCTATGAACAACCGAGACAAAAGGAGGCCAACTATGTCACGAACAATTGTCGTTGCGATGCTTATGTCCATCGCGCTTTCAGGCAATGCCTTTGCCAAAGGAAAAATCGCGTACTTTGCAGCTGCCTCACAAAATGGATTCAATCAGGCCACCTATGAAGGTGTGCAAGAGATGGCAGCCGCACGCGGTTATGAGACCGAAGTGTTTGACGGGCAATTCGACGCCGCCGTACAATTCGCACAAGTCGAGGATGTCTTGGCGAGTGGAAACTTTGCCGGATACATAATCGCGCCAAACGACAATGTGGGTATTGCTGGTGCTGTCGAACAGGTGATCGCCGCCGGTCAACCAATCGCCACAGTCCTCTTTCCAATAGGCCCGGAGATGAACAGTCTTGAGCCCCAGGTTCCGGGCATCACTGCGACTGTCGCCTCGCCTCCGGTACCGGGTGCCACCTTGCAGGCCGAGGCTGTCGTCGAATTTTGTGTCGATAAGAACCCTTGTAACGTGATCATCCTGATCGGGGCCAAGATCTTCCCATTCGATAATCTGCGGCTTGAGACGTATCAAACAGTGCTGGCCCAGCATGACAATATCAAGGTCCTGGCTGTCGGTGAAGGGTACTATTCGCCAGAGACTGGATTGAACGCGATGACAGACATGCTGCAGGCCAATTCCGACGTGCATGCCGTTCTCTCAAACGCGGATCAGCAGATGGCGGGAGCCGAGATTGCGCTGGAAGCTGCCGGTTACAATGTCAGCGACCTCTATATCATGGGCGGTGGCGCGGCAGATATTGCTATAGAAGCACTGCGTGAAGGCCGTTGGGACGCCACACTGGCCTATTTTCCAAAGACTATGGGAGCACTTGCAATGGAGCAGATTGCCAACGCGATTGAAGGCAAACCAGTGCGCAATGCTATCAACATGGATTTCGAAGGCCCGGTGCAGGCATTGATCACCAAAGAGGTGCTGAACGCCAATCCTGACTTCGAAGCTGAGTGGCAGCAATAGTTATTATCTAAGGGCGAAGGGCATTGTGCCCTTCTCCCTGTCCTGATAGGAGGGCCGCTTATGCCGTCGAGCTATCGTGTGGCTGCCGACATTGGCGGAACTTTTACGGATATTGTCTACCAGGATTGCCAAACAGGGGCTTGCGGGGCGGCAAAGGTTCTCTCAACTCCAGACAACCCGGCCCTTGCCGTTCTGAACGGCATCAACATTGCGTTATCTGATGATGTCGAGATCGATTTCTTCGTACATGGCACAACGGTTGGCTTGAATGCACTGCTCACGCGGAGTGGTGCCAGGACTGCCTTGCTGACGACACGAAACTTCCGCGATGTTTATACGATTCAAGGCAATAATCGGGGTGAGATTTTCTCAATTCGTTGGGATAAGCCGAAACCGTTGGTAACGCTGGAAGATACCTATGTTGCAACGGGTCGGATCGCCGCGGATGGCACGGAGGTGGCTCCTCTTTCCACAGAGGATCTCGACAGGCTGGTCGAGGCTGCGAAGCGCGTGGGTTATGAAGCAATCGCGATCAGCTTTTTGTTTTCATATGTCAATCCGGCCCATGAGATAGCCGCGAAATCCTATCTTGAGACCCGCTTGCCAGGTGTTGCGATCACTATGTCGCATCAGGTCTCGCCTGAATGGCGCGAGTTTGATCGAACCTCCACCACCGTCATGGACAGCTATCTTGCACCTGTGGTTCGAAAATACTTGTCCACCCTGATGGATGCGCTTGAGGCGCGCCTCCCCGAGGACCATGGGCTGCATGTCATGGAATCGAATGGCGGTGTGATGAGCGCACGCACGGCAAGTAAGAATGCCTTGCAAACTTTGCTTTCTGGACCGGTGGGCGGAACCATCGGCGGTAAGGCACTTTCTGCGCAGACTGGCCGACAAAATCTGATTTGTATTGATATGGGTGGCACCAGCTTCGATGCCAGCCTGATCATCGAAGGGCAACCCTCAGCATCCAATGAGACTGTTCTCGAAGGGCTACCGGTGCAGATGTCTGTCGTCGATATTCATGTCATCGGGGCCGGAGGCGGATCACTCGCCTGGACCGAGGCTGGCGCCGTGCGTGTTGGGCCACAATCGGCGGGTTCCATGCCTGGACCCGTTTGCTACGGGTTGGGTGGGACAGAGCCGACGGTATCCGATGCCAATCTGGTTTTGGGGCGACTCGACAGTGCAAATTTTGGCGGCAAAATCATGCTTGACCGGAATTCTGCGACCGAAGCTCTGGCGAAAATGGGTACAGAATTTGGCATGAGTGCCATGCAAATGGCACAGGGTGTTGTCGACATCATCAATGCCAAAATGGCTGATGCGATCCGCACGATTACAATACAGCAAGGCATTGACCCGCGGGATTTCACTTTGGTGGCCTTCGGTGGTGCCGGGCCGGCACAGGCGGCAGCACTTGCCGAAGAGCTACAGATTGGCGAAGTGATGATCCCGACCCACCCCGGGGCATTCTCCGCCTGGGGTATGCTGCAGACAGATATGCGGCATGACTTCAAAGAAACGATGTACGGGTTCTGGGATCTGACATCGGTCGACGATTTGACTTCTGCCTTCGACACACTCGAGGACAAAGGCCGTGCCTATATGCTGGCCGAGGATGTAGTTTCAGACAATCTCAGTTTTGAACGCAGCATCGATTTTCGCTATCACGGACAAGAATACGTGCTGACCATACCAGTACCGACCGGACCTCTCGACATGGACCAGATCCGCCAGAGTTTCGATTTAGCTTACGAACGTCAATACGGCCATTCAAGCCCTGAAGGCCGGGTCGAGATGGCCAATATCCGTCTTTCTGCTATCGTTGCCATCCCGCGTCCAGACAACAGCGCGCCTGAATGGCCTGCCGCTCAGTCGGCACGTCGCCGCGAAGTTTATTTTGATGGTGTGCCGCTGACAACGCGAATCCTGGACCGGGCGGCTCTCGCGGTCGGAAAAATACTGTCTGGTCCAGCGATCATCGAAGAGGGAACGACAACGACATTGCTCCCGCCGGGCTGGACAGCACAAGTCATCGAAGGCGGTCACATGGCACTGCGTAAGGAACAGATGGCATGAGACAGGCAGACCCCATTACCACAGAAGTGGTTCGTAACTTCGTGATCTCTTGTGCGCAGGACATGAATGCCTCGCTCTGGCGCTCTGCCCATTCCTCAGTGATCTACGAGGGTAAGGACAGTGCCGTGGCGCTGATGGATGAAAACGGGAATATGCTGGGTCAATCCACCGGTGTCCCGTTGTTTATTGGGGCAATCGATGCCTGCGTAAGCGTGGTCAAGGACTATTACGGCGACGACATCCATCCCGGTGACGTTTTCATCATGAACGACAGTTACATGCAGGGAACTCACCTGCATGACGTAACGGCCATCGGGCCGATTTTTCATCAGGATGAAATGGTGGGATTCGGCGCCGCGCGTGCCCATTGGGGGGACATCGGCGCGATGGATCCGGGATCGGTCATGGGCTCTACAAACATCTATCAGGAAGGCATCCGGCTCGGCCCGACACGCATCATCAGTCAGGGTCAGGAAATTCGCGAGTGGTACGATCATCTGCGGCTCAACACCCGGTTGGAGGAAGCAACCATTGGAGATTTAGGCGCGCAGATTGCGGCGATCCGAACAGGTGAGCGAAGGCTGTCGCAGCTTCTTGACCGTATTGGGGTCGATGTTTACCGTGACGCCTGCCAGAATATTTTTGAACAAGCCCGCAAGTTGGATCGTGAAGCAATTTCCGCCATTGAGGACGGCACGTGGTCACGCGAAGGTTGGCTCGATGATGACGGGGTTGGCACCGAATCGGTGAAGGTCTGCCTGACTCTCACAGTCAAGGGTGATCGGCTGATTGTCGACCTTGCCGGTTCTTCAGGTCCCGTTCCAGGATCCATCAATTGCGGGATCAAACAGACGGAATCCTTGCTGCGTTTGGCTTACAAGACCATGATCAATCCTGAACGCGCCATTACTGGCGGTTCGTTTGAGACGATGGAAGTCGTTGTGCCAGATAATTGTATGTTCAACGCCAAAGAGCCTGCCGCTTGTGAGTGGTACTTCACTGGCCTTGGCCTTTTGGCTGATCTCTTCATCTCTTGTATGTCAGAAGCACTGCCTGAACGTTCGACTGCAGCGCATTATGGTGACAGCATGGTTGCAGGGTTTTTCTCTGTCGATCCGGAGCGCGGTCAATGGATTGCACTGGAGGCTACTGCGGGGGGTTGGGGCGGGCGCATCGACGGCGACGGCGAAAGTGCTCTGATCAACCTCGTCAATGGTGGTTTTCGCAACATACCCGCCGAAGTTTACGAGACCAAGTTTCCTGTGCGGGTGGAGGAATTCGCTATTCGCCCGGACAGCGGGGGTGCAGGCAAATATCGCGGTGGATGTGGCGTGATTCGGCGCTATCGCATGTTGGAAGACTGTCATGGCGCTCTCTGGTTCGAACGTTCCAAGACGCCCGCTTGGGGGCTGAATGGTGGTGGAGACGGCACCGGGCCTTTTGTTGAAATCAGGCATCCTGATAACCGTACAGAGAATCTCCTCAAGATGCGCGCGCGCGTTTGCCCGGCTGGTACAGTGATTGAAACGATGACTGGCGGCGGTGGCGGTAATGGTAACCCGAAAACTCGAGCTTTTGCTGACGTGCAGCTTGATGTGATGCGTGGTCTCGTGAGTCGCGCAGCCGCGCGGGAATTGTATGGTGTTGTGATCACTGAGACGGGTGAAGTGGATACTTCAGCTTCCGAGCCAAGGAAGTGACAGAGCAAGATGTCGCTCTTGCGGCACGTGGCATAGGTGTTTCTTTTGGCGGCACTTCGGTCCTGCGCAATGTCGATGTGGATATCATGGCCGGTGAGATCCACGGGCTCGTCGGTGAAAATGGTGCGGGTAAGTCGACGCTTGGTAAAGTGCTGGGCGGTTATTACACCGCGAGTACTGGCACACTGGATGTTTTCGGTGAGAGAGTAGAGACTTGGGGCCCGCCCGAGGCATTGGCCAGGGGCGTGGCCATCATGCATCAAGAGTTACAATTGGTGCCTGCGCTGACCGTCGCGCAGAATGTCTTTCTGGGCATCGAAGAACAGCGTAGTGGCATATTGCGTCACACAGAAAATATACGGCTGTTGGCACTCATGGAAGAATCGGGCTTTCACCTGAATTCCGAAGATCGTGCCGGCACCTTGTCTATTGCTGACCGTCAGAAAGTCGAAATCCTGCGAGCTCTGGCTCGAGATGCGCGGGTTATCGTCATGGACGAGCCAACTTCATCGCTCGGCCGCGATCAAATCGATCACCTGCATGGCACCATGTGTAACTTGCGTGATTCCGGGCGGACAGTGATCTATGTCTCGCATTTCCTTGATGACATTCTGGAGGTGACCGATCAGATTACTGTCCTCCGTGATGGTGACCTCGTGCAGACTGTTGAAACCAAAACACAAACGAAGGTTGATTTGGTCTCGAGCATGTTGGGCAGCGAAACGGCTACGACACCATTCCCGAAAAAATACCGGTCAGCGAAACCCGCTGCGACCCCATTGCTGGAAGTCTACGATCTGTGTAGCCCTTTCGGCGTCAACGGCGTGGATTTGACAATCGGCGCGGGTGAGATCGTGGGTTTGGCCGGGCTGGTTGGCGCAGGCCGGACAGAGATTGCGCGTGCGCTCATTGGTGCGGACCCTTCCACAGGAACAGTCACGCTTGACGGCACACCCTTTGAGGCCCGAACCCCGGCGCGTGCGACCGACCGCGGCCTTGTATTGGTTCCTGAGGATCGGCGAAAGCAAGGTCTGGTGATGACTATGCCCGCCCGCGCCAACTTGACCCTGCCGCATCTGCGGCGGTTTTCTCAACGTGGCATCCTGTCGTCGCGACGCGAGCGGACACAGGCCGAAGAGACGATCAAGACCTTCCAAGTGCGCCCTGCCAGTGTAGATGGGGATATTTCACGTTATTCCGGTGGCAATCAGCAGAAGATCCTGATCGGCAAGTGGTTGGTGGATGGCCCCAAAGCTGTGATCTTTGACGAACCCAGCCGTGGTGTAGATGTGGGCGCACGTCAACTGATCCACGAAGCTATCGCTGAACTTGCAGCACGCGGTGTGGGCGTGTTGTTGATCTCCAGTGAGATCGAAGAGGTTCTGGGTGTTGCCCATCGGGCTTGCCTCGTCGATCGCGGGCGAATCAAGCAGCAGGTCATGACCGCAGAGGTTACCCCGGCTGATGTGTTGCAGCAGCTGTTCAAATTTCAATCTGATAGCAGTTTGGATGTCTTTGCATGACCTACGTCCCGGTTCTCAGATTCTGTCAGACCTATGCCGTACTTATCATGATCGTGCTGTTGGTGATCGCATTGACGCTTCTTTCTGACAGCTTTTTGACCGTGCCGAATCTCTTGAACATTCTCAATCAGAATGCACCATTGGCGATTATGGCCGCGGCTATGACGCTCGTGATCATTGCCGGAGGGTTCGACCTGTCTGTCGGTTCGATATTTGCCGTGGGGGCGGTGTGTTCAGCTTGGCTTGCCCTCAATGTAAACCCCTATTTTGGCCTTTTGATGGCACCTGTTGTGGGTCTTCTCCTCGGGTTGATGAACGGTATTGTGATCACCGCGCTGAACGTGCATTCTTTTCTCGCGACAATTGCGACGAGTTTGATTTTCAAGGGTGCCGCCATCGTGATTTCGGATGGGCGACTTATCCCGGTGCGGATGGACGCCTTTACGTGGATCGGGCGCGGGAAATTGGGCGGCGTGTTCCTGTCCATTTGGGTGTTGCTTGTTTTTGCACTGATTCTGACTTTTGTGCTGACGCGCACCAGCTTCGGGCGCAAGGTTTTGGCTGTGGGAGGAAACGCAGATGCGGCGATTCTGTCAGGCATCCGTGCGAACCGCGTCCGCATCGCGACCTTTGCCATCGCAGGTCTTGCGGCGGGGTTGGCTTCGGCCATTGCCACCTCGCGGATTTCGATGGGACAGGCCTCTGCTGGCACGGGCTTTGAGTTGCAGGCGATTGCCGCCGTGATCCTCGGCGGAACGAGTATTTTCGGTGGTGTGGGCGCGGTTTGGCGCAGCGTTGCCGGTGTGTTCCTGTTGGCGCTGATCAACAATGGGTTCAATATCCTCAATGCAGACCCATTCTATCGCGACCTTACCACGGGCCTTGTGATCCTCGCAGCGATCGGCATCAGTTCTGCTGGCAAAAAAAGGGATCACTGACATTCAATGCGCAGTTGTCAAACGATCCATGTCATTTCGGCTCATGCAGAAGGTGAGGTTGGGGATGTGATCATCGGCGGTGTGTTCCCGCCGCCCGGAGAGACACTTTGGGATCAGCGTACCTTTATCGCAGAAGATCAGTCCCTCAGGAACTTTATGCTGAACGAGCCACGTGGGGGCGTCTTTCGTCACGTAAACCTGCTGGTGCCACCCAAACATCCGCAAGCGGATGCGGCCTTCATTATCATGGAGCCTGTTGACACGCCGCCGATGTCGGGGTCGAATTCTATTTGCGTCGCCACGGTATTGCTGGACGGTGGAATCCTGCCCATGCGGGAGCCCGAAACGCACCTCACCCTGGAAGCTCCCGGCGGGCTGGTTTCTGTCCGTGCGAGCTGCCGCAATGGCAAGGCTGAGCGGATTTCCGTACAGAATGTACCCAGCTTTGCCGATCGTTTGGCCGTGCCTTTGGAGGTATCAGGTATTGGGACCATCACGGTCGATACCGCCTTTGGCGGTGACAGTTTTGTGGTCATTGATGCCGCTTCGGTAGGTTTTGAGCTGGCTAAGCATGAGGCAAAGGAGATCGCTCATCTGGGCGTCACCATCACCAATGCTGCCAATGAGCAGATCGGCTTTTCCCATCCGAACAACCCGGATTGGGATCATATCTCGTTTTGTGCTTTCTGTGGTCCGATGGAATCCCATGAAGCCAGACTCCGCGGCAAGTCTGCTGTCGCCATTCGTCCGGGCAAGGTCGACCGTTCACCTACTGGCACGGCGGTTTCGGCACGTCTGGCTCTGATGGCCGCAAAGGGCGAAATTGCACCTGGGCAGATGATTGAGCTGGTTTCAATCATCGGATCAACTTTTACCGGACGTATCATAGAAACAATTGAGATTCAGGGTCGACCTGCGATTATTCCTGAGATCAGCGGGCGTGCTTGGATCACGGGGATTCATCAGCACATGCTTGATCCCGATGATCCCTGGCCTGTTGGCTATCGCGTGCGCGACACCTGGGGTGCTTAGACCTGATGTCCATAGGCACCACCATAGGCCGTGCAGATGCTGACTTCGGTCCCAGCGGCGAGTGTTTTGCCGCTGATAAACTGGTGAACGGTTTCGCGGCCATCCTGTGCATCCCGGATGGTCAACGCGTTGCGCCCGCCCGGTGCGGCGTCTGCCTGGGACCAGACAGGCTCCTTCCCGTGTGAATAACCCGTTGAGATGAGCGCAGGTGCGGTCAATTCAATCCGCGTCAGCACACCATCTCCGCCATGATGCTGCCCTTCAATTCGGGGCGCGGGATTGAGCGATTTCTCATGTATGTTGAACCCATATCGCGCCTCGGCAATTTCAACCGGGCAGTTGAAAGTGTCACCGTGACTGGTGGAATACATCGCATTCATGCCTGGCCGCTCCGCGGTCGCGCCCCAGCCACCCATCTGGGGATCGACCATGATATATTTGCGGCCGGTCTCGGCATGTCTGCCGGCAATCACCACGCCAAAAATCGACGCAAAATGGCCCGCGGGAAGCAATCCCGGCACCGCCTTCGCCAGACAATGCCAGAGGGCATCAAAAAGGCGGATTCGCGTCTCGAAATAATAGGCATGTGCAGCCGTCGCATCGGCATCGAAAATGGTGCCGGGTGTGGTCCGCACGTCAAGCGGTGCAAAGGAGCCCGCATTGGCAAAGCGGGCAGGATCTGTCAGGGCCTTGAAAAACATCTGGCAAACGATCACCGCGCCATCGCGACTGGTGTTATAGGGTCCTGGCGATTGGGGCGGTGCCGCAGTCAGATCGAAGATCATTTTATCCTCTGTGATCTCGATTCCAATATCCCAATGATCGCCCGCATCCTGTGGCTCACAGATACGGAAACGCCCCTTGGGCAGCCTTGACAGACCGTCCAGAGTTCGGGCCTCTCCCATCGCGCAGGCTTCGGTGACCGCGGCACGAAAAGCAGTGATCCCGTAGCGCGCGCACAAGTTGCGCAAAAGGCTTGCAGCCCGTCGCCCGGCGGCGACCTGCGCCCATAAATCGCCCGCGACGAATTCCGGCAGGCGCGAATTGGCATGAATGATGTCAAACACCGCCGCGTTTGGCACACCACTTGCGAACAACCTGACAATCGGCAAACGCAGTCCCTCGGCAAAAATCTCGGTCACATCGACGGCCATCGACCCGGCAGTCTTGCCGCCGATATCGCCCCAATGTGCAATTGAAGCGACCCAGGCGACACAAGCTGCATTGTGAAAGACCGGTTCGGCCACCACGACGTCATTGAGATGCGTGACACCTCCGAAGTTGGGGTCATTGGTGATGAAAATATCCCCTTCGGCCACCGCGTCACCTTCCTGTGCGATAATGGCCTTGATGGCCTTGTCCAGAACTCCGACAAAGGAAGGAATGCCGGCACCGGAACTCACGAGTTCACCCTGTGCGTCCGTGATCCCGGTGCCCACATCCAGAACCTCGTAGATGATCGGGCTCATCGCGGTTTTGCGCAAAGTCTCAAACATTTCGGTGGCAGCCGATTCAATTCCGGCCTGCAGCACAGCCGAAGTGAACGTATCAACCATCAATGATCCTTGCATCCCGCGGCAGGTCCGACAGAATTTCCAGACCATCCGCACGCAGCATGACGATCTCTTCCAGACGCAGACCAAACTGGTTGGGGAGATAAATCCCCGGCTCAATCGAAAACACCATGCCTTCATCCAGAATGGTTTCCGAACCGCCGGAAATGTCAGGCGGCTCATGAATTTCGATACCCAGACCATGTCCGGTGCGGTGCAAGAAGAAATCCCCGTAGCCGGCATCGACAATCACCTGGCGTGCGGCCCTGTCAATTTGTCGTGCCGGGATGCCGGGACGAGCCACGCCAAGGGCAGCCTCAACCGCGGCTTCGACAATTGAATGGATCTCGTGATATTCGTCCGGAGCCTCACCGATGACCGCCATGCGGGTGATGTCACTCGGATATCCGTCAATTATTCCGCCGATATCCATGACAATTGCATCACCCTCTTTCAACAGGTCACCGCCGGTCTGGTGATGCGGAAATGCGCCATTTGGACCCGTGCCAATGATGTGAAACAAGGGCTGGGCACCGTGTTGTGCAAAACTGCTCCGCACACGTTCGGCGACTTCCTGCTCGCTCAGACCGGGGCGCATTGCAGACCAGGTCTCCTGCATCGCGCAGTCGGCGATCAGGGCACTGCGTTTGAGGCATTGGTATTCCTCTGGATCCTTGCGCATCCGCTCGGCCCCGACAGTCGAGGCAGTGAACTGGAATGCTGCATGGGGCAGGTGATCGTGAACGAGTCCGGCGAAATCAGCGCGCATTGTCTCATCAAGCGCAACATGTCGCACCGCCGCGGCCTTGAGATGCGTAATCAATCCGGCAAAACTGCCTTGTGGCCCGTCCGCATCTTTCCACGCAAAAAAAGGCAGGTCCGTCTGGGTGGCCAAACTGTCCTTTTCGAGCGCGGGTACCAGAACAGCGATATCATCCTGGGTCAGGCAGAAAAGGAATGGCCGTTCATCGGCGTGAGGATGCAGTCCCTGCAGCCATTGCAGATGCGCACCCGGGCCCAATACGACAAGATCGACCGGCACGCGTGCCATACGGCGGCGGACAGAGGCGATCCGTCCGTCAAATGTCTTTTGCGAGATCCTCATGCGCCCACCACGATTCTGTTGCCAAAAACGTCACTCTGATCAAAGACGCCGATCGCCGTGATCTCATCCTCACGCGGCGCTTCGCAGGACCATTTCCGGCTCGGGACCCAGTTGACCATGGTTTTCATTTCGGCCGCGTATTCAGCCTCCTTGAGGGCGGCTATGGAGACGTCGATGACCGGCACGCCAAGTTGGGCCTGCAGACATTCATGAAAGCCGATTTCAAGCGTGCAGCCCAATATAATCGACTCCGCGTGACCCTCTTCAATCGCGCGTTCTGCCGCCTGGATCAGCAAGCTGTTGGTGCGTTCGTGATCGGCCTGAAAGTCATTCACGCCAAGCCCCACCGGATAGAAACCTGCGCACGCGTCCCCAAAACCATAGTCTCGAACCGTGCCGGACATCTGTTCGACCCATTTCTGGCGTCCGACAATGACACCGAAGCGGTTGGACAGGTTCGTGGCGAGCCGACAGGAAGCCAGGCAGGGCGCGGTTACAACCATTTCATGCGAGACTTCGCGCGCATCGTGAAGTGCAGTGTCGTAGAAACATCCGATGGCCAGTGCGTCGAATCCCTCCCGCGATGCAGCACGGGTGGCCCTGATAATTCCGGCCGTGACCATGGCCTCAAAGGCACGGAATTCAATATGCGTGAATTTCCCGATCGACGGGTTGAGAGAGGTCACGTGAATCTCCGACCCCGGCAGTTTATATCGTGCCGCCATATCGGCGAAGACCTGATCGTAGACCGATGTGCCCACCGGGTTCAGGAACATGATCTTGCGTTTTGTGTCTGTCACTGTCTGTTTCCTTGTGCGGGGATATTGATTTCGTTGCCAAAGAACGGCGGCTGTTCAAAAACATCCAATGTCTGCATCTCGTCTTCGGGCGGCGCTTCGCAAGACCATTTGCGGCTGGGTTTCAGGCCACTGCGCTGTTTGAGTCGCGCAAAATACTGGGCACGCATGAAAGCGGCGCTGCTCGGATCAATGACGGGCACGCCAAACATGCGTTCCAGGTCTTTGTGAAAGCCGATCTCCATCGTGCAACCGAGAATCAGGGCCTCGGCATGATCCCTGTTGACGGCCCGGTCAGCAGTTTCCATGAGGCAGCGGCGTGTCAGGCCATGGTCTGTCTGGAAGTCTGTCACACCAAGACCCACCGCGTAAAAACCCGTCAAACGGTCACCATGACCCAGCCGATGCACGGTTTTTTGCATCTGATTCACCCATTTCTGGCGGCCAACGATAATGCCAAAACGATTGGAGAGTGTTGCCGCAATATCGCATGACGCTTCACACGGGGCTGTGACGATCATCTCGCCCGAGATTTCGCGCGCCTCCAACACCGCCGTGTCGTAGAAACATCCGATGACGCAGGCATCGAATCCCTCCCGTGACGCCGCCCGGACGCCGCGAATGAGATCGGGCGTCACCAGGGCCTCATAACTGCGAAATTCCACATGATTGAACTGTCCGACATGAGCAGGCAGGCAGGCGACGCGCGCCTCAGTCTCGGGCCATTTGTGTGCCCTGACCATATCCGCAAACAATTCTTCGTGGCGTGGGCGCGGCGCAACCGGGCTGAGATAAAGCACGCGATACATGGCCTTAATCCACTTCGATTCCATGAATGTCCCTGGCGCGTTCCGGCGTGATGATTCCGTTCTTGATGTCAGCCAGAACCGCCGTGCGGGCGCGGTCCCGCGGATTTCCAAATCCCGCGCCCGATGAGGTCACGATGCGAACGACATCATCCGTTGTCAGCGGGTATTCGGACACAAAGGCGGCGCGTTCCCGCCCGTCAGGTTTGATGATTTCAAAATAGTTGCCCGAACCCTCTTCGCCCTGCTCCAGCGACCACGGTTTGATCCGGGACCGGGTATATCCGGCAGTGAGAAAACCGTTTTCGGTGCGAATGCGGTATTCGAGGACAAGGCCGCGCCCGCCATTGAATTGCCCCTCGCCTCCCGGTTCGGTGTTCAATTCCATGCGATCGACGAACAATCCGTTGCGCGCCTCGGAAATTTCAGCCGGTGTATTGTAGGTTTCTCCATGAAAACCGGAGAAAATGCAGGAATTTCCGTCTCTTCCGTTCCAGGCGCCCCAACCGCCAAGCTGCGGCTCAATGATCGTATATTGCCGCCCGGTGTCCGGATGGATTCCCCCCACGAAAGTCCCACAAATAGAGGAGAAGTGCCCGACCGGCAGCCGCTGCGGGATGTGCGGCGCGAGGCACCGCCAGATCAGGTCATACACCCTGACCTCGGTTTCGAAATAGAAGCCGATTGCCGCGGGTTCTTGCGCATGAAAGACAGAGCCTTCCCGCGTCAACACCCGGAGTGGACGGAAGGAGCCATCATTCGCGGGCGATTTCGGGTCGATAATGGCCTTGAACAGCATCTGTGCACACACCACCGTGCCATCACGACTGGTATTGGTGCAAGCCGGATCCTGGTCGGGATTGTCGCGCAAATCAACAATCAACTGTTCGTCTGAAATTGTGATCTTGACGTTGAAAATGCGGCCATCATCCTGCTCTTCGCTGAGTTCGAACGTTCCCTTTGGCAGCTGCGCCAACTCGGCCTTGGCAGCGGCTTCACCGAAATCCATGAAGCTCTCCATCGCCTCAACGAAGGGATCAGCACCATATTTCCTGGCCAATGCCTCCAGTCTTTTCGCACCCACGCGCACCGCGGCAATGGCAGCCCACACATCGCCCAAAAGGAAATCGGGCATACGACTGTTGATGGTGATGATGTCCATCACAGCCTGATCGGTTTTGCCGGCCCGGATCAGCTTGACAGCCGGCAGGCGCAGACCCTCCTGGAATATCTCGGTCGCGAGTCCCGAAAGCGATCCGGGTGCCATCCCGCCGACATCCGAGTTGTGGGCAATATTTGCCGTCCAGGCGATCAGGCGGCCATCCAGAAATACCGGCATCGCCAGGACCAGGTCATTGAGATGAGTCACCCCTCCATGCCAGGGGTCGTTGGTAATGAACACATCACCCGGGCAGACATCGTCATGCTTAGACAGGATAAACTGCACCGATTTGTCCAGCACACCGATAAAGGCCGGGATACCCGCGCCCGATGATGCAATGCGACCCTGTGCATCCGTGATACCTGTTCCCATGTCGAGAACTTCGTAGATGATCGAGGACATGGCTGTTTTGCGCATCGCGGCAAACATCTCATCGGCAGCCGCCTGAAGAGAGTTCTGGATGATTTCCAATGTGATGGGATCGGTGGCCATGGTTCAGTTCCCCAGTGCAATGTGAATGTTACGATAACTGTCGATTGAGACCAGGTTGGACGGGTGAATGACGGCCGTGGTGCCGCTGTCCTCAATGATGGCAGGCCCGACAAGTTCCATCCCCGGCATCAATTTATCGCCGTCATAGATCATCGCCTCGTGCATGCCCTCGAGTGCGTAATCGACCCGACGCTGGCCCTTCACAGCGGAGCTTGCATCCGTGTTGCCCAAAGGCGCGGGGATCATTTCGATTTTGCCAACCGCGGCGCGCGCGACAAGATGGATCCCCACCATTTCTACGGGAGCATCGAGTCGGTATGTATATTCGCGCTCATAGGAATTGCGGAAATCCGCATCAATCTGGTCGAGATCCGTATCCGTGACAGTGCCGGAAATCAGGATTTCAGTCGTATGTTCCTGGTTGCGATAACGGAACTTTCCATAGCGCAGGTAAGTGATCTGATCGGCGCCAAATCCCTCGGCTTCATAGGTTTTGCGGGCTTTGGCTTCGGCTTCGGCAAAAACACCTTCAATCACCTCACCTGCCCCATCTTCGGTCAAATCGGCAAGTTGGGTGACGAAGAAGTCACGACGCAGATCAGACATCAACATCCCATAGGCCGAGAAGACACTGGCCGCTGCCGGAACGATGACTGTCTTGATTTGAAGCTCTTGAGCGAGGGCAACTGCATGCATGGATCCCCCTCCGCCGAAGGCCAGCAGGGTGAAATCACGCGTGTCATGGCCGCGGTTCAGGGAAACCAACTTGAGGGCATTGACCATATTGTTATTGGCAATGCGAATGATTCCGCGGGCCGCCTCGGTGGGGTCCACGTCAAGCTTCCTGCCCACATCCGCAAGTACCGATTCAGTCGCTGCCATGTCGGCCTTGATGGTGTCGCCGCAGAAATAATCCTTGTTTATCCGGCCCAGCCACAGATTGGCATCGGTCGTTGTCGCATGATGACCGCCTTTGCCATAGGCTGCCGGCCCCGGAAGCGCACCCGCCGATTGTGGACCCACATGCAGTTTGCCAAAATCATCGACCCAGGCAATTGAACCACCCCCATTTCCAATCTCGACCAGGTCGACAACCGGTATCATGATCGGATACCCCGCCGATTGACGGCTGCGTTCGATCCAGTAATCGGTCATGATGCGAACCTCGCCGTCCTCGATCAGGGAGCATTTGGCCGTTGTTCCGCCGATATCGAGCGCAAGGATATTGGGCGCGCCGATCAGTTTGCCCAGTTCCGCGGCTCCCCAAATTCCCGAGGCAGGGCCACTCTCGATCATGGTGATAGGCACCGCGGAGGCGACGGCCAGACTGTCCACGCCGCAATTTGACTGCATGATGAAAGGAGAGTGTTCGAAGCCTTCGGCGCGCAATCCTTCGTCGAGCTTTTCCAGATATCTTGCGGCGACTGGTTGAACATAGGCTGACAGAACCGTGGTGTTGCTCCGCTCATACTCGCGCCACTCCCGCGTGATCTGGTGGCTGGCAACGACCGAGACTGCAGGCCACAGCCGCTGCACCTCGGCCAGCACCGACTCTTCATGGCAAATATTCGCATATGAATGCAGCAGGCAGATCGCGACCGCCTCCACCGACTCGGCGCGGAAAACGTCAAGGATTGCCGGTAGCGTGGTGAGATCAAGTGGCTGTCGCTCTTTTCCCTGGTAAGTCATACGGCCTGGAATCTCGGCACGCAAATGGCGTGATACAAACGGTGTCGGTTTCTCATAATGCAGGTTGAAGAAATCGGGACGATTGCCGCGGGCGATCTCCAGAATGTCCCGAAATCCCTCGGTGGTGATCAGCCCAACACGGACACCCTTGCGTTCGGTCAGTGCGTTGATGACGACCGTTGTCCCATGGGCAAGAAATTGCACATCTGCGGGGTCAACGCCACCCGCGGCCAATACGTCCATGACGCCCTTTTCAAAATTGGGAGCTGTGGTGTCGGATTTGGCTGTCACGATCCGTGTCGTCCCGTCCGGTCGGGCCTCGAAGGTAACAAGATCTGTGAAGGTTCCACCGACATCGGTGGCGACGCGTAAGTTGGAATTGGGCATGCTGATTTCTTTCAAGCGAATTTTCTGGGTGCAAATGATGTCATGGAATCTTGATCGTTGCGTTGTGGACAGTGACAAAGGTCTTTGCGGGTTGGCGTGATTCTGCCAATGCAGCGGGAAAAACTGTTCATGGTGTAACAGCCAGTTTGTTTCTGAGAGCCAGTTCGTTTTCATCAACGACAGGGACGGCACCAATAAGGCTGCGCGTGTAACCGTCCTGCGGATAGGAAAAAATCTGTTCTGTTGTTCCGAGTTCAACCAGCTTGCCGGATTGGAACACGGCCACACGATCTGCGATGTTGCGCACAACGGCGAGATCATGCGTGATAAAGATGTAGGCGAGTCCCCGATCTTCACGCAATTGATTGAGCAAACGCAAGATACGGGCCTGCACGAGGACATCCAATGCTGATGTCGGTTCGTCAAGAACCAGAAGACGCGGATGACACGCAAGCGCACGGGCGATCCCGACACGCTGGCGCTGCCCGCCAGAGAGCGAGGAGGGTGCACGGGTGCGCATGTCGCCGGGTATACCAACGGCTTCCAGGGCGCGTTCGACGGTCTTCCAGCGGTTTGCGCGGTCCCCGATCCGATGTGTATCGAGCACCAGGCGTACAGATGCGCCGATGGTTCGTTTGGGGTTCAGCGACGATAACGGATTCTGCTGTACGAGTTGAATGGCCTGCCTGTCGCGTGCACTGCGTCGTGGCTGAAGAGGCTTGCCATCAAAGATGATTTCGCCCGATGTGGCGGCGAGCAGCCCGAGAAGCATGTTGGCAAACGTCGTTTTTCCTGATCCGCTTTCGCCAACGATCGCGAGACATTCACCTTCTCCTGCCGACAAGCTGACATCACGGACGGCATGAATCGGACCTCTCCCCGTATCGAAGGTCTTGGACAGATTCTTGACAGTCAGGAGTGTCACAATGTGCCACCATGGCTGACCGGGGGTGCCAGAAAGGTGTCACTGATCTCGGGGAGGTCAGGCAGTCCCGAACCGGTGATGCGTGGAACCGCTGCCATCAAGGCTTGGGTATACGGGTGAAGTGGACCCGCGAACAGTGATCCGGTTGATCCGTATTCGACGATGCGACCACGATAAATCACATAGACGCGATCCGCGAATTCCCGCATCACGCCAAGATTGTGTGAAATAAACAGGACGGCGGTTTGGTGATTGTCCACCAGATGGTGCATCAGACTCAGGGTTTGTGCCTGTACAGAGACATCCAGCGCCGTCCCGGGCTCATCGGCGAGCAGGAGTTTGGGGCGATTGGCAAGTGCCATGGCAATCATGACTCTCTGGTTCATACCCCCCGAAAGCTGAAAGGGATAAGCCTCCAAGACCCTCAAGGGATCAGGAATACGCACCTCTTCCAGCAGGGATATCATTCGTTCATCACAATCTCCGCGTGACAGATCGGCTGTCCTGCGGCGCAGCACTTCCACAAATTGGCTTCTGATCGTATAGGTGGGATTGAGCGATGACGTCGGATCCTGGAAAATCATCGACATGTCTGTCCCGCGCAGTGCGGCGCGCTCAGCCTTGCGCATGGCATTGATGTCGCGACCCTCAAACCAGACCTCACCGCCGATTTCAGCTGTCGCTGTCTCTTGAAGCAGACCCAGGATAATTCGTGCTGTGACGGATTTGCCGGAACCGCTTTCGCCAACAAGCGCGACCTTTTCGCCTTTGGCGATCGACAGCGAAATTCCGTGAAGCACCGGTGTGTGTTGAAACAGGTTCTTGAATGCGAGAGTCAGGCTGTTGATGGCAAGAAGGGGGGTCATTCGTCGACTCCGAGCAGGTCGCGCAACCCATCTCCCAAAAGGTTGAATCCGAATACGGCAACCAGAATCGCAAGTCCGGGAAAGACTGTGAGCCACCAACTGTCGGGAAGATAACGTGCGCCTTCGGCGACCATTGAGCCCAGATCGGGTGTGGGCGGTTGCACGCCCAATCCAAGAAAGGACAAAGACGAGGCAATGATGATCACGAAGCCCATATCCAGGGTCATCTTGGTGATGATGGCGGGGAGGCAATTGGGCAGGATTTCGCGGAATGTGATATGTGCGGTTGAGGCACCGATCACCTCAGCGGCGAGGACATAGCCTTCTTCCCGCTCACTGCGTGCAAGAGAATAGACGAGGCGGGCGTACCAAGGCCACCACATCACGGTGACAGCGAGCATGGCATTGGTCAATGTCGGTTCCAGAACACCCATCATGGCAATGGCCAGAACCAGTGGGGGAATGGAGAGGAACACGTCCACGATCCGCATCAGAATTGTTTCAACCCAACCTCCCATATAACCAGCCAGAAGCCCCACCAGGGTCCCGACCGGCGGTGCAATGGCAAGGACCACCAGGCTCAGGAAGAGAGAAATCTGATAAGCGTACAGGATTCGACTCAAAATGTCGCGTCCGACCAGATCGGTCCCCATCCAGTTGCGCGCGGTCGGGCCCTGATTGGCATAAACAAAATCGACGACAGCACCATTATGGCTCGGGAATGGCGAAATCCAGGGGGCCAAAGCCGCCGCAAGAACAACGAGCGCCACCAGAATCAGGCCAAGCAAGGACAGCGGGTTTTGTCCGACAATCCTGAGGGTGCGTATCATGCGTCGACACGTGTCGAGTAGCGAATGCGCGGGTTCAGGAAGGCGATCAGGAGATCGACCAGAATGTTCACGATGAGAAACGTAATGGCAATGACCAGTACGGTTCCCATGATGGCATTGAGATCCTTACGGAGGATGACGGCGACTCCATATCGGCTGAGTCCCGGCCAGGCAAAAACCGCTTCAACAAGAAAGGCATTTCCCAGCATTGCTGCGAAATCCAACCCGATAATGGTGAGTGACGGGATCAGAGAGGGTTTGAATACGTATATCCGGGCGATTCGGGACGGGAAGAAGCCATAAGCTTGCGCCATCTCGATAAAGGGCTTTTCGTATGTTTCAACCATGTTGGCGCGCGTCAAACGCGCCGCCTGGCCAATACCGGATAGAGAAAGCGCAACAGCAGGGAGAACCAGGTGGCTGAACGCGTCCTGAAAAGCCACAAGATTGCCAGCGATCAGTGTGTCGATAGTCATGAATCCAGTGACGCGGTCAATTTCATAAATGTCCGAAATCCGCCCCGCGATTGGAAATAATGGCAAGTAGAATGCAAAGAGAAGCATCAATATGACCGCCCAGACGAAACTGGGTGCCGAGACGGTCAGCAAGGCAAAGATGCGGACGGCGTTGTCTGGCCATCGCCCATGATAGCGTGCCGCCAGAATTCCCAGAGGCAGGCCAAGCCCCACCATGATAATTCCTGCGGCGAAAACCAGTTCGAGCGTTGCGGGCAGGAATTGTACAATATCGACGGTGACAGGACGGTTGGTATAGAGGGATTTTCCGAGATCACCGCGGGTCACATCCAATACAAAGAACCCGTATTGCACGACGATCGGATCGTCCAGATGCATTGCCGCCCGCAATGAAGCCACCTGTTCCGGTGCTGCATTCGGGCCAAGTGCAATCCGTGCAGGGTCTCCGGGGATCACGCGTGCGATCACAAAGATCAGCATTGAGACCCCGATCAGGACGATAAATGAAATTCCGAGCCGCTGCAGGAGCAGCCTGATAAGTGGTGAGTTCAGTATATGTTGCCCGAGAAAAGAGCCGGGCCGCATGGCCCGGCAGGTTGCAGTGAGTGATTTAGTCGTCCACGACTTCCATCAGACGGAAGCTAAAGCCCATACCATCGAGACCGAACGCCTGCGACGGATCGCTGATCGCCGGAGCGTTGACGCGGTTGGATGCTGCAAAAATCGACTGGCGATCAAATCCGTAAATCGTCGGCGCCAAATCCATCAGGCGCGTGTTCAATTTCGAATAGGCAGTTTCGCGCGCGGCCTCGGTTGTCGCCGTGCGACCTTCTTCGAGATAGGCGTCAACCTCAGCGTCATTCAAGTTTTCAGGCGACTGCCAGGTGCCGGCACTGGTGGAATGATACATGCCATAGAGCAGCGTGTCGGGATCGCCGGTCACGGCATTCACGAATATCTGGCTGAAATGCGGCGTGTTTTCCGGGTTTGAAACCTGTTCCGAGAAAAGGGCCCAGGGGAGCTTGATGATTTCGGATTGGACGCCCAACTGGGCAAGATTGGACTGGAAGAGAAGTGCGAAACGCTCCTCAAGCGGAACTTCTGCGATCCAGGACACTTCCAGACTGATCTCTGCCGGATCATAGGCACAGGTGGCCAGATATTCCCTTGCCTTCTCCATGTTTTGTGTCTGGACCCTTTCGGGACCGTTCGCACCGAACATTCCAACCGGGATTGCACCAGTCGCGGGACTGCCAGCTGAAACATCATCGGTGATTGCAATCATCTGAATGGCGGTGTCGTAGTCAAATGCTGCGGCAAAGGCACGGCGGCAATTCACATCGTCGAGTGGCGGTTTCGTCGTGTTCATCTTCAGATAAAACGCACCTGTGCCAGTTTCCGAGAAAAGCTGCGCACCGTCTTCGGATAGTGCCCGCACAACTTCAGGGGGCAGCCACTGACTGGCGATGTCGTGTTCGCCCCGCGCGATCAGCGTGCGCACCGTCGCCGCTTCCAGGCCATATCGTAGCCGTACCGTATCCGGCGCTGCTTCAGCGACACCGAGGAAGTAGTTGTCATTCTTGGTCATGACGGTTTCTTCCTGTGGATTGTGCGATGTCACGATATAGGCCCCAGTGCCCGCACCGTTGGAACTGAGAAAGGTTTCACCCCATTCTTCATTGCCCTTGTTGTCCTCGACCAGTGCCTTGTCGACGATTGGCAGGCGCACGAGTGCAGCAATGAATGGGGAATACGGCGTCTCAAGGGTAAAACTGACTGTCAGGCTGTCAACCGCCGTGGCCGTGACTCCCCGGAACAGGTAGGAATACCCTGCACCAAGAGCTGTCATACGTTCGACAGAATAAACAACGTCCTCGGCACGCAAAGGGTTACCGGACTGGAAAGCAACATCGTCGCGAAGATTGAAAGTGTAGGTTGCACCATCAATCTCCCAGTTGCTCGCGAGATGGGGAACGTGCCCGGCCCCGCCCTGTCGTGGCAGGACCAGTGTGTCATAGACATTGAACATTAAAATGGAGTCCGCATAATCGGATGCTTTGGCAGGGTCCAATTCGCCGACTGCCACCTCATCAAGACGAAGTGTACCACCGGCATATGCCGACGGTGTAAAAGCAATTGCAGCGAGCAGACCTGCGGCCAGCCATGTCTTGGTTTTCATGATTTTTCCTTTCCTAAAGGTTGATTCCTGTCTGCGTCTTCGGCCGTCTTTTTGTGGATTGGGACGGGCTTGTCGCCGAAGACATCCATCGTACCAGCCCATAAAATCGATGCGATATCCGTCGAATGGTTCCACGTTGAATGTTTCCGTGAACTGTCAAAATGGATGGAGTCGCCCTGCCGCAGCACAGAGCAATGCCCTTCAATCTCGACGGTAATTTCCCCGGCCAGGAGAAAAAACATTTCTTCACCCTTGTGACTCATCGGTTCACTTCGATGACCCGGAGGTTCATGCAAGATAACAGAATGCAGACGAGATCCCGGAAAGGTCGTTGAAATGCGTTCGTAGGTCACCTCGGCGCCGGGAACAGAGTAACTCACGCGTTTCGACCGACGCGACATGTCTTTTGGCTCCGGTGTTTCCAGAAATGCCGTCATTGGGAGGCCGAGCACTTCTGAAATATTCGCCAAGGATGCGAGCGAAGGAGCTGTAAGGCCGCGTTCTACCTGGCTGATGAACCCAACAGAGAGGCCGGCCGCGTCCGCGATAGACTGCATGGTCAATTTCAGCTCGATTCGGCGCGTGCGAATGGCCGCACCAAGAGCTTTTGATGCTTCACGAAATTGCGGTGCCCTTTTTAGCATAGGTAAAATCTATCATCCCAATATGTTCGAATCAAGACATTTTTCATTCCGGCACCGCGTGTGGAGGTGATGGGTCTGTGACGGATTTTCATTCCGCGCAACCTGATAATCATGGGTTGATCAATCGCCATGAAAATGGCTGATGCCCCTGACCATTCCATTCATGCGTCCAGATCGGTAAAGACACGAACAGATGGCAAGACGCACATCCTTGTAACCTTGGATGGCAAACAATGGGGTGAATGATGCCGCACAGCCGCGCGATGACCAGCCTGCGCACCGTATCGGAGATGAGTCCGACATGACGTTTCTTGATCATTCCATCGCATGGCAGCGTGGCGAGGCGTTTGAGATGATGGTGCTCGCGGGCGCCGGCGGTGTTGTCTTGATCCTGGCCGTGGGTCTCTGGCGGTCTGCGCCCACGGCGTTGGGGCAGGCATTGGCGCTTCCTCTGGTGGTGGTTGCTTTGATTTTTCTTGCAGCAGGTGTGTTGGGATCTCTTGGAACAACTGAAAGGCTGGCTGCCTTTTCTGCCGCCTTTGAGGCGGATCCGGTAGCTTTTGTTCAGGCAGAGAAAGCGCGGGTTGAGGCATTTCAGCGACTCTATACTTATACGATCATCGGTGCGGCCGGCGCTTTCACCGGCGCTGTGATGATCTTTGTATTCTCAGAACATCCCCTGCTGCGGGCGATTGCCGTCAGCCTTGCCTTTATCGGTTTGACAGGACTTGTGGTGGATATGTTCTCGAAGGAACGGGCAGACCGCTATTCTGCGGCGATCCAGTCTGAACTGGCCCGCACAGAGCTGCCCTGAGACGCCTGCAGTCGAGAACAGGTCTCTGGCGGGTTGAGAGCCGGCTGCTGCAAATCTTACGGACACTCACTGATTCTCAACATGCTGACAGTCTGCCCGTGTTCATTTGTGTATGTGCTTTTGAGACGACGTATCCAGCTGTTGGGATGTCAGTGCGTGCAGCGACATGACGAGGCGTGTGCCCGTCAGGAGAATATTCAATTCATCGCGGCGAGATCAGGAGGGCCAGCGGATCAGGACACCAATGATCACCACGGCAGCGACCCACAGGCCGATCTGCCAGCGCAAATTATCCTTGTCACGTTGTGCCAATTCTTTGTCACGTTGTGCCAGCTCTTGGGCGCGGTCTGCATCACGTTGCGCCAGTTCTTGGGCGCGGTCTGCATCACGTTGCGCCAGTTCTTTGTCACGTTGTGCCAGTTCTTTGTCACGTTGTGCCAATTCTTTGGCGCGATCTGCATCACGTTGCGCCATATCAGCACGAAAACCTTCAAGAACTCCGCGAAAATCGGATTGGGTTGCCTTGAATTCAGCGCGCATCGTCGTCATCTCCGCTTTCGTTGCCGTCACCTCGCCTTCCAGTTTTCCCTTCAGCTCGGCGAGTTCCAGCGCAATTTCCCTCTCATCTTTCATGACGACATGTTAAGCATCTGGCGGCGACTCGTCAAATGTCCAACGTCATCCGGGTGTCTTGATCCGTCACTCGCGGAGGAGCTTGAAGCGTAGGAGGGGCGGCCGCATTGCTGTTGCGGGGACCCATGTGTTCCTTTGGTAGATCGCCGACGGCGAACGACATCTTGGTGAACGGGGCTTCGACCCGGGAGATCCCTGTTGTCTCAGTTGATCCCGTATTCGATTGTTTCGGTGTCAGGTGCCTTTGGTGAAGGATTGCAGCATTGCCTTCGAATGGTCGCTGAAGTCAATGTGGAATTGCACAGAATTTTATGTCTCCAACCCCCGCGGGGATCGGAGACAGCATCCGCCTCCACCCAGAATTCTCCCCCTGACTGGCACGGATTCTCAGGTTGATCGACACGCCACACTCTTGGGATGGGACGTTGGCTTCATTGCAATGATCATGGTTGTTCGCTCAACATTTCGATGTCGGCACGGTCAACATCACTGAGAGGTTTGGCAATCCGCCAATCCCGCATCGACCCATCGGTCTCCAGTGCCGTGATCACTGTCTCAACTGGCGGACAATCCGGCTCATGGCAGCGCAGCTCCGCCACAGCGAGCGTTGAACTTTCAGTCAGAGCAAACCGTTCCGCAATGAGCATCTTGATCCGACGCACAGCGGTCGGATCAGGACGATTGCGATCAAACAATCCGCTCATCTGTTCCTCCTGCCCATAATCTCGTCCAGAGAACATTGCCCTGCGCATCGCCAATCAAGACATGCGACAGGGATTTGGTGACGGCAATGGCTGTGACTTCGGCGCCCGTTGAGCCGCGAATGACAATTGACTCCTTGTTGTCATTGAGCGCGGCCAAGAGAACGGTACCATCCTGAAATCCGACAAAGACGGCATTCTTCTCTTTCAAGGACTGCACACAGGTGACGAGATGTGCGCTGTCATGGGCAACGCAGAGCGGGCTTCGGCCCATGGGGCCGTAATTCCCGTCAAAGGGCCAGCAGATCGCTTCATTCGCGCCAGACGTCACCAGATGAGGGATATCGCCGACCCAAGCAAAGCTCTTGATCTTGGCTGGATATCCCTGCATGGCCATATGTTCCTTGTCACGAAGGCGCCAGCCATGAAGCGCATTTTCCTGCATGGACGTGACAAGAAATTTGCCATCTGGACTAAAGGTCACGGTCCCGTGGGATCCTTTCCAGACAAGCTTCGAGGATTTCCAGCGCCTCTCTCCTCGCGTCCAAATGGTTGTGCCACCATAATGGGCGACAGCCAGGCGTTTGCCGGTCGTGTCGAAGGCGAGACCCCCGATGGTACTGGCATGTTCAAGCGATATTGCCGTCGCTTTATTCTTGCGCCAGATATGAACCATTCGACCCGCGGAACACGCATAATGTTCATGACCAGAGGCAACGCAGTCAATCCAACGTGGGCCGAAATTGGCGACCTCTTCGATCCGACCATCAATCAATATGCGAAGAAACCGTCCATCATCGCCGCCTGTCAATACGCCGTCGGCATGCGCCACAAGACAGAGCACGGCACCATCGTGGGCCTGTCTCGTGGTGGGGCCGTTTTCCGGGTGGAAGAAGCGAACGGTTCCATCACCGGAAGTGACAGCGACAGTCCCACCTGCCGGAACTGCACCTGTGACCGGTGCGCCGATCTCAAGCTTCAGGCCGCGTTTTTCAAATGCGGATTCGAGAAAACCGTCCTGTTGACTGGTATATCTCGGCAGTTCAGGCGTCATGCCGCCCGGCACGCCTCAAATCCTTCCTTCAGCCCCATATTCTCGAGGTCACGACCGATGAAAACCACGCGAGAGACCCGCGGCTTGCCTGCGGGCCATTTTCCCATCGGTGAACCATCCATCAGCATGTGTACTCCCTGAAAAACGTAGCGGTCGTCATGCCCGGAAAAGTCCAGGATGCCTTTGGAGCGCAGGATGTCTTGACCGCGCTGCTGCAGGAGCTGGCTGAACCAACTCTGGAACCTGTCGAGGTCAAGCGGCGTTTCCGAGACAAACGAGACACTGGTGACATCATCATCGTGTTCGTGATCATGGTCGGAGGTTAGGAAATCGGGCTCCACTTCCAGAACGCGGTCAAGGCTGAACGCATTGAGTCCAAGAACTTCATCGAGTGGTGCCGTGCAGTGCGCGGTACGGATAATCTTTGCATATGGATTGATCTTGCGAATCCGTGCTTCGACCCGCTCAAGCCCATCGGCTTCCACGAGGTCGTTCTTGTTGAGCAGGACAACATCCGCAAATGCCACCTGTTCTTCGGCCTCGTGATGTTCGCCAAGCTGGGCATCAAGATGAACGGCATCCGCGATGGTCACGATGGCATCGAGACGCGTGCGGTCGGCAACATCCTGGTCGACGAAGAAGGTTTGCGCTACGGGGGCGGGATCGGCAAGACCGGTGGTCTCAACGATGATGGCGTCAAACTGGTCACCTCGCTTCATCAGGCCACTCAGGATCCGGATCAGGTCGCCGCGGACAGTGCAGCAGATACAGCCGTTGTTCATCTCGAACACTTCCTCGTCGGCATCAACGACGAGATCGTTATCGATGCCCTCCTCACCAAACTCGTTGACGATGACCGCATAACGTTTTCCATGGCGCTCCGTGAGGATACGATTCAGAAGCGTCGTCTTGCCAGCGCCGAGGAATCCGGTAAGCACGGTCACGGGCACTTGTGTAGGCTGATTCATTTTTATTCCTTTTAAGTGATTGATGAGGGTCGATTGCAATCGCTGCAACGCCCGTGGATCTCGATGACCGAGCGGTCCGGGACGAAACCTGAATCGGCACTCAGGGCTGCAATGTCGCGGGCAAGATGCGAGGTCACATGCTCCGTAACGCTGCCGCACCCATCGCAGATCTCAAAGACCGGTATCTCGGAATGATGCGGTGCACGGCATACTGTCCAGGCATTCAAGGACTCGATACGATGCACGTGTCCGGTCTCGAGCAGTTTGGCCAATGCCCTGTACACCGTTGTCGCGGCGGCCACACCGTCACCGCGGAGCGCTTCCAGAATCTCGTAGGCGGAAAGCGGGCGCTCTTGACGTTTCAGAAACTTAAGGACTCTTTCAGCATGGGTCAGGCGAACGTTTTGCTGCGGCATTTGGCACCTCTATGTCGTTTTGCCATCATTGTTCTTGACGATTGTAGTTGATAAGAATAGGGTACGCAATGTTACAACATTACATTGATTCAACATGGACCATCACCAACCGATCCTGTCTTTCTGCATGACCTGCCAAGACGGTCATGAGGCTTTTCACGAAGATATTCGTGGCGGAGCGCGTCTCGCGCAGGCATTCCTGTCGCATATTGGAGCTGTGCAGCGTCATGGGTTCACGTTGCGGGGCGTGCGGTGCATGAGCCAGTGTAAGCGTGCATGTATTGTCTCGCTCTGCGCCAATGGGCGCTTCTCGTATATGTTCGGCGATCTGGATGCTGCAGCACCGGATCATGTCGTGGCGCTGAGTGCACTGATTCCTCTCTATCTTGCTGCGCCGGAAGGATTTCTACGGCGCGAGGTGCGGCCCGAACCCCTGCAGGCGCGGATCCTTGGACGCTTACCGCCGCCTGGAAGTGCCTCCGATCTCGTCACCCCACTCGATGAAGGAGATCCTGCGCATGGGATGTTCTGCCATGTTTGAAGCCACTCGGGATCTGCAGACAGCAGGCGGAATCATGACATCCAGCGAACACCGTGGCCGCACTGCGGACACGAGTCAGGCGACCGAACAGGCGTTCCTTGTTGCCGATGAGTTGCGCTACGATGCAGAAAATGGCACAGGGTTGGTGCAGGACGTGTCCTTCAGTGTGAATGAAGGCACCATTCTTGCCATCGCCGGGCCGAACGGCGCCGGGAAAACCACCCTTTTGCGACTCCTGAGTGGTGTCGCCGCCCCGACAAGCGGTGATGTGATGATTTGTGGGCGCAATCTGAGACAGTTTTCGGCCACCGAGCGGGCCCGTATGATCGCTGTGGTCGGCCAGCAGGAACAACCCGATGGGCGGCTGTTCCTGCGTGATTACGTCGCCTTGGGGCAGGTCCCGATCCAGGCGGACCGATCCAGTCATGCACATGCGATTGATCTGGAGCGCATTTTGCACCTCACGAGCCTCACCGATCTGGCGGACACGCGGATGGCGGTGCTGTCGGGTGGGGAACGTCAGCGGGCGCATATTGCGCGTGCCCTGGCACAGGCTCCGTCACTCCTGTTTCTGGATGAGCCCACCAACCACCTCGATCCGGATGCCAAGGGCCGCATGCTGTCATTGGTGGCTGCATTGGGCATCACCGTGGTGATGATCGTCCACGATCTGGTGATGATCCCCGAATTTGCCACCCATGTGGCCCTGATCAGCGCCGCGCGTCTTGTCGGGTTTGGTCCTGTCAACGCGGTGCTGACGCCCGCGCACGTCCAAGACATTTTTGGCGTGACGTACCTGCATCTCGCCCACCAGGGGCGCCGGATTCCCGTGCTGGATATCCGAAAAAATGAAATCCTGATGTAAGTGAAATATGGAGTGAACGATGAAGAGAGTTTTATGGGTGGCAACGCTGGTGGCCACCTGCGTCGGTGCCGCAACTGCTGACAGCATAACTGTCGATAATTGCGGTGAAGAGCTGGTTTTTGAGACGGCGCCCGCGCGGATTGTGGTGCACGACATGAACATGACCGACATGGCCTTTGCACTGAAACTGCAGGACAGGATTGTCGGCCTGACCGGCATCACGGGTTGGTACAAGACCAGTCCGGATTTTGATCGACTGCGCGGTGACATCCCCGAGTTGGCACCCAAATATCCAACCCTCGAGAATCTGGTTTCAGTGGAACCGGATCTGTTCTTTGCCGGCTGGTACTATGGTATGCGTCCTGGTGGTGACATCACGCCCGAAACGCTGGCACCCTTTGGCATCAAGACCCTGATATTAACCGAAAGCTGCGTACATCTCGACAAGGATCGCCCCGTTGCCAGCATGGACCTGCTGTTTGACGATGTGTTGCGCCTGGGCCGCGTCATGCAGGTTGAAGATAGGGCCGAACAGCTTGTCGCGGGCTGGCAAGCCGAACTCGCTGCCATCGAAGCGCAGACCGCCGAGCGGGAGAAACGTCGTGTCTTCCTGTTGGATGGTCCCGCCGACGCGCCCTTTACCGCCGGCAAGTTTGCCATTCCCGATGCCATGATCGCAGCGGCAGGCGGCGTGAATGTGACCCATGATCTCAATACGAGCTGGGGGCGCACGTCATGGGAAACAGTGGCGGCGGCCAATCCGGAGTTTCTGGTGTTGCTCGACTATCAGACGGGAAACGGCGCAGTGGATACTTTCAACTTCCTGCAGGAGCACCCGGTCATGTCGCAGACCGATGCGGTGAAAAACGAACGCTGGATTGGCTTGAGGTATGAGGAGTTGACGCCGGGTCCGGCCAACATCGGTGCCATCAGGAAAATGGCGCAAGCGATGCATCCTGGATTGAACTGACTTGATCCGCTCACGTGTGGCCAATATCGTGGGGGCGGTCACTCTGACCGCCCTTTTATTGGTGTCGACGCTGTCTGGCACGACACATATTCCGCTATCCGACATTGTCCGAGCGATTGCCCTGAATACGGGGTTTGTGGAGGGCGATATATCCCCGTTGCATCGGATTGTGTGGGATCTGCGCTTACCGCGAGCGCTTTTTGCCGCCCTCATTGGTGCCGGGTTGGGGGTTGTCGGTGTCGTTTTGCAGACCACCACGCGCAACGATCTGGCTGATCCCTTCCTGTTCGGGCTGTCATCTGGCGCTGCGGCCGGCGCTGTCTTTGTCATCACGGTCTCAGGCGACATCCTGGGTGTCTGGACGCTGCCGCTTGCGGCGTTCTGCGGTGGCCTCGTGGCTTCGGGTATTGTGCTGGGGCTTGTCCAGGGTCTGCGCACCAGCGCGCCGGAAAAATTGATTCTCGCCGGGTTGGCCGTGTCCTTCCTCTTTGCCGCGCTCACCAACTATCTTATTTTCGCAGGCGACAGTCGCGCCGCGCATTCGGTTATTTTCTGGATGTTGGGTGGCCTGGGTCTGGCCCGATGGGACACCTTCCCGCTGGTGTGCACCGGCTTGGTGATCATCCTGGCCTATTCCCTTTATCATAGCCGTTGGCTGGACGCGCTCCTGACGGGCGATCTCACAGCATCGACACTTGGCGTGCCAGTGCAGGGTTTACGGTTCAGCATGTTTTTCGTCGCTGCGTTGGCCACGGCTGTGTTTGTGTCTGTCGCTGGCGTGATCGGCTTTGTGGGCCTGATGGTCCCTCACCTTGCGCGTGGAATTGTCGGGCCATTGCATCGCCAGCTGCTGCCAACCGCAGCCTTTGTGGGAGCCATATTGCTCACGGGTTCGGATATGTTGTGCAGACGGCTCCTGGCACCGCAGGAATTGCCGGTGGGAATCGTCACCACATCAATCGGCTCAGCATTTGTGTTTATTCTGCTGTTCAGGATGCAGAAAACACAGAGATAGAAAACCCCAGAATTCACCAGAAGACAGTTTGTCAGCACAGATGATTTTCATGAACTGTTTCCTGTCCCGAAAACGGTTCACATGTGATGATTTCAGGGCTGAATTGGCTAAATTTCGGGGGCGTGTTTTCAGGTTTTGTTTTTGGCAGATCCATAGTCCAGGTGCAGGTCCCGTTCCGGCCTTGTGCATGCGTGCCCTCGTGTCATCGCAATGGAGCCTGAACCTCAACATCTGTCTTGCGCCTGCAGAGAGGCACATGCTGACTGGCAAAAGAATTGAACGTTGCTGATGGCACGAACTCAGGATTGCAGAGACCGAAGCAAATTCCCCTCCTCGGGCTCTCAGCGATGATGAATCAGCCCGCTGTTGCACGGGGGATCGGACATGATGGCCACATAAGTTCATGAAATCTTGAGTCTGACAATAATCATTGGACTCTTTGGCGCACAACTCTCACCCTGGTTGATGCCGTAAGGTCAGGCCAGTGCCTGGTCGAGGTCGGCAATGATATCCTCGATGGATTCCAGCCCAATGGAGAGTCGCAGGACATCATCGCCCGCACCGGCTTCCTGGCGTTGTTTGTCGGTCAGTTGGCGGTGAGTTGTGGAGGCCGGATGCAGCGCCAGTGATCGTGTGTCGCCAATATTGGCGAGATGCGAAAAGAGATTGCAACGTTCAATGAAGCGAATTCCGGCATCAAATCCTCCCGCGATGCCAAATGTAAACACGGAGCCTGCGCCTTGGGGCAGGTAGTGCTTTGCTATTTGGTAATATGGCGAAGAGGGAAGGCCCGCATAGGATACCCAGCGGACTGCCGGATGATCATTCAGGTAGGTGGCGACCTGCATCGCATTTTCGACGTGCCGCTGCATGCGCAATGCCAGTGTCTCGGTGCCCATGATGGTCAGGAATGCATTGAGAGGCGCCATCGTGGGGCCGAGATCCCGTAATCCAACCGCATGGCCGTAGGTCGTATAGGCCAGATCACCAAATGTTTCGCCGAAGACGAGCCCGTGATAGGCGGGCTCAGGTTGTGACAGGGAGGGAAACAGATCATTCTGCATCCAGTCAAATCTGCCAGAATCCACAACCGCCCCGCCCATTGAATTCCCGTGACCGGAAAGAAATTTTGTCGTTGAATGGACAACGATATCGGCCCCATGCTCAAACGGGCGACACAAATATGGTGTTGCCATCGTATTATCGATGATCAGCGGGATTCCTGCCGTTTCAGCAATGGCCTTCAGCATTTCCAGATCAGTGACGACCCCGCCAGGATTGGCAAGCGATTCCGCAAAAACAGCCTTGACGCGCGGAAGCTGCACCGCGTCTCTCACGGCGTGCGAGTCATCCATATCGACAAATTCACAGATCCAGCCAAACTTGCGAAATGTCTTGCCAAACTGGGTGATTGAGCCGCCATAGAGGCGAGTTGATGCTACAATCCGGTCACCCGCCTCCATCAGGGGGAGAAGCGCAACAAGTTGTGCCGAATGACCCGAAGCCGTGCAAGTCGCCCCGCGTCCGCCTTCGAGGCTGGCGATCCGTTCTTCCAAAACAGAAGTGGTTGGGTTGGAGAGCCGCGAATAGATGTTGCCAAAAGTCTGCAGGTTGAACAGCGAGGCGGCGTGGTCAGCATCATCAAATACGTACGCAGTGGTCTGAAAGATGGGCGTGGCCCGCGACCCCGTGACCGCATCAGGCGTGGCACCGGCATGAATTGCGCGGGTTTCAAAACCCGGATTGCTGAGCGGCTCTCCCGGGGATTGGGATTCGTCTCCGGCTGCGCCAAACGTGTGTCGGCGCGAAGTGATCTGGTTGGAGTTGAAACCATGCCAGGACAATTCTCCACTGAGGCGTGAATATTCAATTTTTGGGCAGCGGTTCATGACCACGCGGAGACCATGTTCTTCGGCCCGTCTGGCGGCCGCGTTATTGCGGACACCAAGTTGCATCCACACGACTTGAGCACCATGCTGAACGGCTTCGTCGGCGATCAAGCCAGCCGCATCAGAATGTCGAAAAATATCGACCATATCGACGGTTTCGGGCAATTCCTGGAGGTTTGCGTAAACCGGTTCGCCAAGAATCTCTGCCTCTTCGGTGGCTGGATTGACCGGAAAAACCCGATATCCCTTCGCCTGCAGATATTTCATCGCAAAATTGGACGGTCGATGCCAGTCGGGACTCACCCCAACCATGGCGATTGTCTTGACCGCACGCAGGATTCCGCCGATATACGAGTCAGGATAGTGATCGTGGTCAACACAAACCGGAAGCTGTTTTTGGGTCATGACCGCGTCCAGACAGGGGCGCGTTTCTCAATAAAGGCGGAAATTCCTTCATCCGCATCCGCGAGTTGCATATTCTGAACCATCACTTCGGACGTGTAGGCATAGGCGTCGTCGAGGGGCATTTCCAGCTGTCGGTAGAAAGCCTCCTTGCCGATGGCGAGAACCTTGGGAGACTTGGCGGCTATAACGGAAGCCATCTCGTCCACCCGTTGTTCGAGCTTCGCGTGTGGAACCACTTCGTTGATCAAGCCGGCAGCAGCGGCTGCGGTCGCATTCAGGCGGTCGCCGGTCAGCAGCATGGCCATGACCTGTTTGCGCGGAACCTTTCGGGAGACTGCCACCATCGGGGTTGAACAGAAGAGGCCGATATTGACCCCGGGGGTCGCGAACCAGGACGCCTCGCTGGCAACTGCAAGATCGCAGCTCGCAACCAGTTGACATCCAGCGGCTGTTGCAATGCCATGAACGCGTGCAATGACCGGTTGAGGCAGGCGGACAAGGGTCTGCATCAGGTGAGAGCATTGATCAAAGAGTGTCTTGTGGAAGTCAGGCTCTTTTTGGCTGCGGAGTTCTTTCAGGTCATGTCCGGCACAGAATCCCTTACCGGAACCGGAAAGCACGACGATCTTGACAGAGCGGTCTTGCGAAATAAGATCGAATGTCCGCTGAAGTTCAGCCATCAGAGCAGATGACAATGCATTATAGGCGTCGGGGCGGTTCATGGTCACATATGCGACACCGCTTTCGCGCTGTTGAACAACCAGTTCGTGTTTTTCTGTGTTACGCAATGGTTAAGTCTCCAATCTGCGCGTTATCAATTCACGTGTCGCGGAAGGGTCTCCGTTGTGAACAATCGTCACGTCAGCTTCCGGTCTTCCACCTGGATTCCAGAGGCCGGCTCAGCAATTCCTCGGCATAAGACAGGAACTCCATGGCATCAGTCAGTTTGCGGCAATCCTGTTCTTGTTGTGAGAGCTCGTCGTTTTCTGCCTGACAGACCCAAGTCAGCTTGAATTGTTGCTCTTGCGTGAGAATGTCGTCGTTACGCATGGTCTCGCAAATGTTCCAGATATTTTCTTCTGTCCATTGCTCATCGCCAGTCTGATGTCCAAAATCGGTGGCAACAGCCCGCAGCGAAGAGTTTGCGATATCGGGGGCTGTAGCCTCAGCCTCAACTTCGAAGCCACCACCCGAAAGTAGTGTAGCCATCTGTCTTTTGCGCTTGGCGTGTTCGAGATGTGAGAGCGCCATCTTTCGGTTCTTGCGTGCCTCCTCCAGACGGTCTTCCGGTTTTTCGGTCACAGGCAGGAGGTCGTGCTGGTCAGGTTTGGGGAATTGAATCAATCCAATTGATTCAAGCTGCAGTATCGCCTCGTACATGTTTTTGTCGATAATCTCGAGCTGGGGTTCGTGGGTTTCGACGGCGATGTCTGCATCAGCAATCAATTCTTCAGAATCAACAACCGCGAGCAAGACATCTCCGCCTGTTGAAGATTGTCGTAATTCCGCGGCGAACAGATTGTCCCCGAAAGCCGCGGTGAGACGGTCCATCAGACTCGCCTGAGCCGGTGGTTCGTCGGGCAGCGCTGCTGGCGCGATCTTCATGATGGATTCGAGTTGTTCCATGAAAGCCTTACGCCCTGAGGGAAGATCCATCTTGGTTTGTTCCGAATTCCCATCGAGTACATTGTCGGCGACGTCCTGTTTTTGTTGCAACAGACTGACCATACGATGCTCAATGGAATTGGCGGTGACCAGGTTGACAACTGTCACTGAACGTTTTTGATGCTTGCGCCATGCGCGGGCAATGCGTTGTTCCAGCTTCGCCGGATTCCATGGTAGATCAAGATTGATGACATTGTTTGCGACTTGAAGATTGAGTCCGACACCACCGCTTTCCGATGACAGGAATATCCGGCATTCGGGGTCATCCTTGAAACGGTTGATTTCGATTCTGCGGCGATCCTGCGGGACCGCGCCGGTATGCCAGGCAAAATCAATACCAAGGTCTTCAATTCGACCGCGCACCAGTTGCAGCATGCGGACCCACTCGGAGAAAATGATGATCTTGGCATCCGGTTCTTCAAGCATATCCTCAATGACCCGTTCGAGTTCATCAAGTTTGGGGCAGTCGCGTATATTCGTGTCGAGAATGTAAGGCGTGTCACAGAGCATCCGCATGCAGGCCAGACCCATCTGGAGTCGTTTGAATTCTTCCGGTGTCAAAGGGCGACGCCTGGCCCGTGAAGCAATCATCGCCACCTGGGATTCATAGTCATCGTAGCGTATCTGCTGTTCTTTGGTCATCGGCAGATAATGGTTGCGGCTTGTCATGTTCGGGAGGTCCCCCTCGACATCCGCTTTGCGGCGGCGCAACATCACACTGCGCGTTTTTTCCCGCAATTTATCGAGATTTTTGTAGCTAATGGCACGACCCTGGTCGTCCAGTTGGTAATAGTCGCGGTTGAAACGGAAGAGTGGACCGAGAATTTCTGGATCAAGGAACTGCATGATCGAATAGAGTTCGTCGATTCGGTTCTCAAGCGGCGTTCCGGTCAGGACAAAGGCGAAACGGCTCTCGAGACGCTTGATCGCGTTGGCTGTCTTTGTGCGCCAATTCTTGATTCTTTGCGCCTCATCAAGAATGACGATGTCGGGATTCACAAATTCCTGCATCTCGTCAAGATCCAACAGGACCTGTTCATAATTGGTCAATGTGAAGAATTGTTTTCCCTGGTAGAGTGCGAGCCGTCTTTGGCGAGGCCCTGAGATGATCTCATAGCTCAGAGCGGTTGTTGCTGAGATTTGTTCGGCCCATTCAGTCTTGAGCGATGCGGGGCATATCACCAATACGCGTTCGACACCCTCCTGGATTTGCAGGAGCTGACTTGCGCCAAGCGCTTGCACGGTTTTTCCAAGTCCCATTTCGTCTGCCAGCAGACGCCGCTCGCCCAACGCCAGATGCCTGACTCCGTCGCGCTGGTAGGGGTAGAGCGGGAAATTCAGGACATCGAGTGAATGTTGGCCCGTCGTCTCGCCTGCAATAAAGGCCTGACGTTTCATCTCGCACCTGAGCCGGGCTTCGTTGTGTCGACGCCACGGTTCGCAAAGAGACGATACGCGCAGAAAATCCGGATAAGCCTCGGCAAGTTTCTCGAGGATTTCAATCTCGCGACGTGCATGATTTTATCCAAGGGCATCACAATGTGTTGTGACCTTGTCCAGCAAACCGTCCGGCAACAGACCGTGATCAGGTATAGCGATCTTCAACTGGCGATGCGCATCATTGGAGGTGTAGACTTCAATACGTGGCGATTGTGTCCCTTTTTTACCCAACTTCTTTTTTGCACGGAGAAGGTGCAGAACCCCTTCGATATGTTTGCAAGTTCCAAGGCGCGAGATGTGAAAATCAGCGCAGCTGCAGGAGTTCTCGCGTGCCGCGAGAGCCCTGATTTCAACCTGGTATGGGTCGCCGCTGGTCGATGGGACTTCATAGTTTGTGAAGGGGGCGTGACCATCCCCGAGGATTTCAAAGGATTCGACTTCCGTGGCTCCGCGCCATCGCCGCCGCGCCATCTCTTCGTCATCGGTGGTGCGCCAGCCCACGAATTCCGGCTTCTTGATCTTGGTCTGGTTCCGTGTTCTGGGTCGCTGATTTGCCAATTTTCATTCTCGTTTCCTGATGTCGTCACATGACGGAATGAGGTGCCAACAATTCCTGTGTTTCTTCCAGACAGACGACGTGTCGAATCCGCATGCAATTCGTATCAAACCGTAGCATGCACGGTATCGGATTTTAAGTATGTTGCCGTTATCCGAATCATGGTGCCCCCATTAGAATCCGGGAACAGGATTGCGATGATGTCATTCCGTCCCAAGGATCGCTGAATGTCCGTTTTGATCCTATGATTGTTGGCTCGTGTGCCGACCTTCACGGCTGTTGCCACGAGTCAGAATCAGGGTCTGCCCATTCCTTCCCTGCGTGACGTTACTACGCGACAGATCGTACAACTTCTCATCAGCAGATTGAGCCATTCTATCGACATGATGAAAATGGTGATCAAGGCGATGGCAGACGATGCCATTATTCCCAGGCATTTGGTCTTGAAGAAGCCGTTGCCGCATTTGAACAGGCGCGTGACAAGACAGCCATCTCCCATCACCGGGATTGAGAGCCGCCTGTTTCATGAAATGCAATAGGTGGGCGATTTGAGAGCCTGAAGCGCGTCACGCGCGTCAATCAGCAGTCATCTCGATTCTCTCCTTCCAGATTTCAACGGCAAGATTGACACGGTCGGAGGTGGGCTCAAGATCTTCGAGATGCGCGCTCAGACGGCAACACAGAGACGTGACAATATCACTCGCCGCATGGGCATTCATACCCATCGTCACGCCTGCGCGGATAAATTCTCGGGACGATAAACGATTCCGCTTACCATCCAGAGACAGGGCGAGGTGATCGCTCTTGAGGCCAGGAAAGACCCGTGTTGTCACAGCATCATAGACCGGAGCCAGACGTGTGGACGAGAAATTCTTCGCCCTGTCAGAGGCAACCCGCAGAACGGCCAGATTCTTCAAGTGGCAATCGCCATCTGCGATGAGCCAGGCAAGCACGGCGCGTCCAAACAGCATTGCAACATCCGCTTCGACGTTGCTTGAGACACGTCGTAGTGCCCGGGCGGCTTGCTCGATCGACCCCGTATATTTTTCCGAAGGCGCAAGACCGCGAACCGACACCATGTCTTCCATTGCGATCCTTCGATGGTCATTGTGATCTTGCCGGATATCGAAACGTTCGACAAGCAGCGCGTCGGGCAGGTTGCCAGGCATCGTAACCAGTGCATGTGTAGCCGTTTCGAACCCGCAGGCCCGGGCTGCTTTCAGGCATGCCGCTTCGACACGGGGAAGATCTTCGAAGCCACCCCCCGGCGCAGGTTTGAGGATATGTGTGAAAGCCACCCCTCCGGCGGACCGCAACACACCGTCAAGGGAAAGGTTCATCGGTGCCTTGATCTGAAACCCCGAAAGTCGCGGTGCCGCGTCCGAAGTCACAAATGCGGCCAGTCGGTCTTCCAGTTTCTCGTCGAATTCAGGTGCAGGCCCGGCGTAGGTACCCGTGAATGCACCCTCTCTGGTATATGTATCGAGCCCGCCCTCCAGTATGTCGGCAGGATGAGCGTGGAGATCGTCTGTGTCCTTGGAGATGACAATGTTGGACATGTAACGCTTGCCGCCGGTTATCAACTCTTGCTCCGACTTGGGCTTCAGGATGCGTTTAAGCCAGCCTTCCGGTAACAGGCTTTCGATGAAAGGCGGGAGGCGTCCCGGCGCCCCGGTCTGAACCGGCGTCACAACCCCTGCTGCGGTTTGCTTCCAGCGCCACATCAATCCATCATGCGACAATATCCCAATCTTGTTGCCGTGCCATCCGACATGGAGCACTGTCCCGCGGGTTGGTGTCTCATGCAGTGGTGTGGTGATCAATGCTTCCGCCCGCCCGGCCTCGGTCCGCCATCTGTTGGCTTCGGCCAGTTGCCAGCACTCCATGACCGCCGTTCTCCTGTCGCCAGCGATGGTGACGAGTTGCATGGCGATATTGACCTGCATGTCGATTGGCATCGCTGCACCGGCTTCGCTGCGTCGCCGGAAGGATTCCAAATACCTGAAGCGAAGCGTCGAGCGCCGAACCCTCAGTTCACCCATTGGATCCACCGTCTGAGCGGTCTCCGTTTCGGGTGCATCGGGCGCGCGCGTCTGCACGATTTCCAGGTTGCGCAACCGCGTGCGTGCATTGCGCCGACCGCTCAGGAACAGGCACCTGTCCGGCGTCGGCATGAGCAATTCGGCACTGGAGCCACAAAGATATGTATTCGGGTAGAGATAGACAGCAATCCGAAGCGCGTGATCAAACAGAACAGAGTCAGCATCATCCTCCGATTCGACATAAATCCCCCGCATGATCTGGACAAGCCTGCCGGTCTTGATGCCATATTGGGCGCGGTGCTTGTCGATTGTTTCGCCAACGAGGTGCAACATTTCCGACTATCTCGAACTTTTCGTACGAAATAGTAGGTCGATCATGCCATTTTGTCAAAGAATTCAGACTCTCGTGTTCTTTATAGTTGCAACAGTTGGAAGAGAGTCACCCGGCTCGAACGCGAGAATGTGTGCTTACCATTGACCCGGATATCAAAATCAAACCGTTCGACTGGCGCTCTGAAGGCCCTACCGCGTCCGATGTCCCGGGGGGTGCCTTGCAACCAGTGCTTTCAGGTCAGGTGGGGTCTGCTGCAAAATCGGTCAGGGGATCCGTCCAGGCACGTGCGGCCACGGCAGGCGGTCATCGCGTGGGAGCTTCGGTCAGCCTCACTCGAACCAGGACCCGCAATCAGCATTGCTTTTCGTTGTTACCAGGGGTCATGTGCCTTTCACCTTCATCCTGCAGCAAAGCTGCAAAGCGGTAAAGGCCATGAACGAATTTCGAGTAGGGAAGGACAAGGAAGAAGGCGTAGACAAACCCGAGATGAATGGCGAGCAGCAGCCCCATCAGCATGGTCTCGCGCAATGCAAGAAGCAGCAGGCCTGTGGTGCTGACCCAGAACAGCAGGCCAATAAAGACATAATCCATTCCCAGTTGCGAGACTGGCTTGAGTTCTGGATCCATCTGTCGCTTGAGCTGCCACAGTCCCGCTGTGCCTGCGGATAACATCACCCCGCCTATTGTCCCGAGGACGACCGGCAATTCAAAATATCCATAGGGAGCCTCACGTCCCAGGAGATAATGATACAGAGTCCCGGCGCTGGTTGCGGCAAAGCACAACATGAATCCGTAAAATGTGAGATGATGATGAATTCGCCGTGCCTTGCTGGTTCGATCATCCTCATTCGGGCAGCCATCTCCTCTGGCATTGTTGTTGCCACCCAAATGGCGCAGGGTCAGGGCTGAGTGGCAGGCATTCATGAATGCTATGACACCTCCCCAACGGGCATTTGTTGCTTTCCAGTAACGGCGCCAGGACTGAACAAGGGCAAGAAGGACAAAGCATGAGATTCCCAGCGGGATACCCGCCATGATTGTATGGGGCATGATGACGTAGAAGGCTCCCTCACCCAAATGGATGTCCCAGAACAGGGATGGATTGATCAACACAAGCATCGCGGCAACCAGAAAGATCAATACAGATGTCGTCACGTACATCACCTTCATGCCATTATTCCTGAATAATGTGGCAAGCGGTGTTGGCCATGCACAATATTCCCAGGTTTCTGCCCTGCGTGCGGCCAATGCCAGCGGAACATTGACCGCAAATTCATGGGGCGGGGCATATTGACATGCATGGTAACAGGCACTGCAGTGATGGCAAAGATTGGACAGGGCAGCTGTGTCAGCCGGGCCAAAGATGCGCCGCCTTTCCATTGCCGGAAAGACGGCGCAGAAACCTTCACAATAGCGACAGGCATTGCAAATCTGCATGACACGCGACACTTCCCTGTCTGAACGTGTTTGTGCCAAATGAACAAGATTCAATGCGGACATGGATTAACTCCTGACGTGGCTCTGTGCTGCCGAGGTGCCGGCAATATGTCCAAAAACACCACCAATTGTCATGCCGATTCCGGCCAGATATCCCTGCCCCAGGATATTCCCCGCCATCACCTCTCCCGCAGCATAGAGATTCCGGGCCGGGCACCCATCATCCATGATGATCGCCGCCCGATCGTTCACTTCCACCCCCATATAGGTGAAGGTGATTCCAGGTCTGAGGGGATAGCCGGTGAAGGGCGGTGTGGTGATCGGGGCCGCCCAGTTTGTTTTTTCTGGCACCAGTCCCGATGTGGCCTTTCCATCAAGAGCTGATGGATCAATGGGGCCTTCCGGGCATGCTGCATTAAACCTCTTGACAGTGTCGCATGTTGCCGCTGGATCAAGCCCCAATTTGACTGCCAATCCTTCAATTGTATCGGCTTCGATCGGGTCGAAGACGGAGGGCATGAAACGTTTGACCCCATCCGCGTCGAGCAGGGCGAAAGCAATCTGATCCGGCTGTCGAGCCACAAGCCTGCCCCAGATTGCATAGCGTTTAGGCCAGAAATCCTCTGCTTCATCGTAGAATCGCGTGGCATGTTTGTTGACAACAAGGCCGAAAGGGACGCCATCAATGCGGCTGGCGATGCCACCATCAAAACGCGGTGCACGCGCGTCAATAGCCACAGCATGGCACTGATCAACAGAGCCGACATGTTGTGCTCCACCATCGAGCAAACTCTTCAAGACAGCACCTGTGTTATAGCGTGTCCCACGTACATGAAAATGACGCGCGGCAGCGCCCCACCCTTCAGCCAACCATTCCAGATTGGCCTCAAATCCGCCGGAAGCAATCACATACTGACCAGCCTCGATGATCTGCCCATTGTCAAGCCGTGCGCCACGACATGTTCCATCAGCAATCAGCAATTCACGGACGGGCATTTGATAGGAGAATTGCACGTTCACCTGTTCTGCATATCGGCAGAGCCTGTTGAGCATTGTTCTGCCACCGCCCAGAAAGAAAGCATTTGTCCTGTCGAGATTGAGTGTGCCCGAGAGGGGCGGCTGAAACTGCACACCGCGGGCGGAAAGCCATGACACCAATTTTGACGAGTTTTTGAGGGTTAGCCGCGCCAGTTTGCGGTTGGTCGCACCCGCGGTGACCCGCATCAGGTCATCAAAATACTCTTCAAGCCCGTAACAATCCGTCAATATGTCGGTCGGAGATTCATGCATCACCCGAAGATTGCGCGTATGCCGGGTATTACCTCCACGCATGGGTTTGTCGGCAGCGTCAACAACCATGACTGAACAGCACGATTCAGCGGCTGTAATGGCGGCGCAAAGGCCCGCATTTCCACAACCGATGACCAAAACATCGACATTGTCCTGACGCGGGCTGACATTACTTGTATACATTAGTATACAATGATATATCAGAGTGACGTCGTCAAGGGATCAGATTCCCCATGATCGATTGGCTTGAACTCAAAAGGCAGGCAGGTCCTGTCAAAACCGGTATCTCTGCATCCCGACGCATTCACGGAATGCTCGTTGCGGCGATCGAGTCGGGAATCTTGACCCCGGGGACCCGACTCAAGGAGTCGGAAATAGTGAAGGCTCTGGATGTGAGCCGCACGCCGCTACGTGAGGTGCTCGCCGGGCTCCGCGCCGAGGGAATCGTTGAAAGTGATGGCACCGGATTGGCTGTCAGGCAACTTGGCTGGCAGGATATCCGGTCATTCTACGCCTATCGTGGCATGCTTGAATCGATGGCGGCGGGGTTGGCTGCAACTCATGCCCACAAGGTCGAGCGTACCATTATCGAAGAACTTTGTGCTGAAGAGTCTGATCTGATCAATTCAGGAGCCGATGCTACGGAATTGGCCAAACAAAACCGGCGTTTTCATCATGCGATCCACCAGGCATCCAGCAATGCTTTTCTGCTCGAAGGTCTGGAAAGACTCAATCGTATGATGATTCTCATTGGTCCAACAGCTTACTGTATCCCACCACGCGTCTCCTCAATCGCAGAAGAGCACCAGGCGATTACTGCAGCGATCAGTGCGTCTGATGCTGAAGGTGCCGAACGTGCGATGCGATTTCATATCAGCAATGCTCTCCGGGTACGACTCGAGCGGAAACAGAACGATGCTTGATGATTTGCGGCGGCTGGCAGTGACCTTTAGCCTCGCCCTTGCCTGCGGATGGAGTTTCCTGCAGATCGGTATTCCTGCACCTTTCCTCATGGGGAGCCTGTTTGGTGTCTGGATCTGTGGCGGTTTCATCCCGCGTCTTCGTCCGTATCTTGGCGTGGCACGCTGGCTGCACATCCCTGTTGTTATCGGGCTTGGGGTGCTTATTGGCGCGAATTTCCGACCTGAATTGATTGCCAATGCCAGCCAGTGGCTGATGACAATGACGATGATGGTGCTGACCACGATCATCGTGACAGCCATCCTGTTCAGGTTTCTTCATCATCATCGTGGATATGATGCGCAACTCGCGTTTTTTTGCGCGATTCCCGGTGGACAGGCCGAAGCATTGGCTCTCGCCAGGCAGATGATCAGCAAGGATCATGTTGTGGCTTTATTTCATCTTGTCAGGGTCACGGTGGTCTTTGTTTCCACACCTTTTCTCCTTGCCATTGTTGAAGGCAATGCCGCTGTCATCCAATCAAATGAACGTCTCACCACAATGCCCGGGCTTGGCGACTTGCCAGCACGTGAATGGCTGATTTTTGCTGGTCTTGCCCTTGCTGGCTTCGGTGTGGCGAAGCTCATTCGGTTGCCCATGCCCCATCTGCTCGGCCCTATGGGGCTCTCAATTCTGGCGCATATGAGCGGTATTCTTGAACTGCCCCGGATCGGCGAATTTGTCATTCTCGCTCAGCTCACCATTGGCGGCGGCATTGGTGCAAGATTGGCCAGTGTGACCGCCCGTGAGGTCGTGGAAATTCTGAAAGATGCGATTGTTGCCAGTGGCATCATACTGGCATGCTATCTGATTGCGGCGATGATACTGGCCATTGTCCCGGGAAAAACATTTCTTTCCCTTTGGCTCGCCTTTGTGCCTGGCGGACTTTACGAGGTGACATTGCTCGCCTTGATCTTTGGCTTTGATGTCGCTTTCGTGGCCTTCCATCACACCATCAGGGTCGTGATGATCTTCCTGGCTCTGCCAACCATCATCTCCCTTCTTGGTCCCTCGAAAAAGGATTGATCACGACTCTGGCCAAACAGACCAGGGGACAAATAATGTTCCCTCGGCGAGTTTGCGCGCCGTTCGGACCAGACCTGCTGAATGGTGAATAAAATTGTTGTCTTCGATACTGTAATCGACAATAACCTCCATGACACCCATCGGGTGATGTAACGTGATCGTCGCAGGCCTGGTGTCAGGTTTTTTCATGAATCCGTCAGCCACCGTCCCGGGTGAGAGTGCACATGACGCCAGGCATTGACTCCCTGTCACCGCCATCGTCGGATGCACAGCCCATGGCATAAAATATCGGACGATCAGATGACCGGGGGTCTCATGGGGTGCAACAAGTCCAAATTTGGGCGTTACGGATTGGCTGCAGTCACCCATTCCCATCAATCTTGCCGCTTTGAGGCGAACAGATTCCATATGGGAAAAGAACTCTTTGTTGGATTCAAGTTCGTCGCGTGACTCAGATCCACTGAGATTGAAATCATGTGCGCGGGCAATGACCATCGGCATCGCAACATCCATGCATGTCACGTCAATTCCGTCGATATGATCTGTTGCCTGACCTGTCGGGTGAAGCGATCCGGTCGATGATCCGGCAACATCCATGAAGTTCAGTTCCACGGGTGAAGCACTTCCCGGAACACCATCAAGAGTGGTCGCGCCATCATAGGTTACGTGTCCGTCCGGTGTCTGTATCCGGGCCAGCACCCTTGCCCCTGTATTGACAGCACGGATTCGAACGTCAGTGATTCCATTCGTGGGAGCGACCAGCTTCATTTCCACGGCTGCCGATGCAACACCTGCAAGAATATTGCCACAGGTTGGAGCGAAGTCGACACGTTGATCCTCGACACTCACTTGAGCAAAAAAATAATCAATATCGGCTGCATCATCGGATCGCGAGAGCATGGCGACTTTGGTGGTTACAGCATTTCCGCCACCAATCCCGTCAATATTGAGAGGGTGACCTGATCCAAGGGCAGCAATCAACACGCGGGCACATTGATCAAGATCCTCAGGCAGATGATCGCGGCGCATATAAGGCCCCCGGGATGATCCACCCCGCATGAACAGAAAAGGAATCCCTCTTTGTGACATCGCCGGTTTACCCCAAAGGCCAGGGTAATGTTGTCATTGTCTGGAGCAATCCCTGAGGAAAGTCCCGGTTCAGTAACCAGGCCATAAACATGATAAACAGGATGCCAAGCGCAGAGAGGGTGATGGTCCGAAATGGATTGACGCATGCCCTGAGATGAAAAAACAACAACAGGAAGCCTGTCAGTGCAATCATGAACCCGAACAGTGATGTGGCGAGTAACAGACCTGCAAACCACGCCAGGGTTCGCCACAGTCCAAAGCGCATTTCCTTGGCCTCGTCGCCGGCCTCTCGATCGGCAAAGACATCATCTGTTTCAGGTTTCAGCATCATCTGGACAAGCAAGACCAACGCGGCCACCAGTGAAACAGAAGCAACGAATACCGGGAAGATGGCATCGACAAACGCATATCCGGGAATCGAGGCTGTATCGATCAGGGCATAGACGATGAAACCGATCATGGCGAGCAGGAACATCAGGGGTGCCCGCTTGCCGCCGGAAGCGACCTTGCCTTCAGCGCGGATATTCTGTGCCTGACGTAACCCGACTACAACGGATATGACGGTGATGACAACAAGTGTAATATTGATCGGGCTGGCAATATATTCAAACCCGGCTTCAAGACCACGGTTAAAACGAATACCGGCAATCTGGGTGGCGTTATTGGTGTAGTTTTCAACGGGGTTGGCCAGTACAAAGCCGATGAGAAATGCGGGTCTGGACCAGTCAAACCGTCGCATGAGTATGCCGATCAGGCCCATGGCAAAAAGTGCCACCAGATCCATCAGATCTTGCCCAGACTGGAATGCCGCGAAGGCAATGATCATAAAAATGAACGGTGCAATCAGGGCAAATCTGATATTCGTCAGTTTGGCGATCGTGCCCGAGAGGGCTATACACAGGACGGTACCGAAGACGTTGGCAAGTCCGAGCATCCAGACAATCGCGTAGGTGTAATTCAGGTTGTTCTTGAGCATTGTCTGGCCGACCTCGAGTTCACCTGAGCCGAGCAGGGCAAGTGCACCTATGAAGATGGCCATTGAGCCTGATCCGGGTATGCCAAAAAGCAAAGTCGGGACCAATCCCCCGCCTTCCTTGGCATTGTTTGAACTTTCTGGACCGATCACACCCCGGATCTCACCCGCGCCAAAATCCTTCTTTTCTTTTGTTGACTGGACGGCGTGGCCATAAGCAATCCAATCCACCACAGAACCGCCAAGCCCTGGAATGACACCGACCACGACACCGATGATCGCGCAACGCATGGACAACCATTTGTTCTGCCACCAGTCACGCACCCCGGTGAGCCAGCCCGCGCCCAGAACAGGTCTGTCGGCAATGGCCTGGTCCTTGCGCAGGAGGGTAATAATTTCGGGGATGGCAAAAATTCCAAGACCGACGATCACGAGTTTGAGCCCATCAACGAAATAGGGATAATCATAGCTGGACATTCGCAGTTCGCCATTGAAGGGGCCTTCCCCGATAGATGCGACAAGCATTCCAGCGCCTGCCGCCACAAAGCCTTTGAGAGCGACTCGGCCAGCAAGAATTCCCACCATGGACAGGCCAAAAATGGATACCATCAGCAATTCTGGAGACTTGAATTCCAGCACAATCGGGCGGGCAATCAGAATGAAAAAGGTCAGAAAGGCAGCACCAACCAATCCACCGAAAAGTGAGGAGGCAAAAGCTGCGGAGAGGGCTCTCGCGGCTTGGCCGTGTTTCGCGAGTGGGAATCCGTCGAGCACTGTCGCCTGACTCGCGGACGATCCCGGGATGCCCATGAGGACCGAAGCAAAAGTATCGGAGGTCGGCACGACCGCGACCATTCCAATCATGAGTGCAAGCCCAATGAGCGGATCCAGTCCGAACATGAATGGCAGGATCAATGACAGGCCAGCAATTCCACCAAGCCCCGGGAAGACACCAATGGCCAGGCCCATGACCACGCCGAGCAGGAGATAGCTCAGGACAGCCGGCGACAGAATTAACCCCCAGGCTTCGATCAGCGCCGGGATGGCCTCAATGAAGACCTGCATTGTCTTGAAAAAAATCCCCCGGTCCTGAGGGGCAGGGGATTTTCATGCTTTGACTATTTCAACGAGACGCCAAAATCATCCATGAGCCATCCGGTAACGTAAGATCGGGCACTGTCTGATATCTGCAGCGCACCATCAAGCGCCGTTTTCGAATCAGCGCCGACAAATACCGGATATTTGCCGAGACGTTTGGCGGAGATCTCCGCAAAGTCAGAACGGTTTGTGATTTTGGCGAAAGCGGTTGCATAGGTATCGATCACATCTTGCGGTGTTCCTGCGGGAAGGAATGCGATCTTCTGTGACGGAAATCCGGCAATAAAGAAACCTTTCCATGCTTCCCATGCGTCACCCGATGTTGCGCATCCATCGGTGGCTTCGCAAACCTCCTTGAAGGTTGGAATATCGGGGAAGGTGGGGTCGCGCACGATACTGCCATCTGCCCCCAATGCCCCCCAGGTCATGATCGGGACGACTTCTCCGGCTTCGGCGCGCGGAGCCACCGCGCTCAGGTAGGACGAGGACGTCTGGTAGTCGACCGTCGATTCACCGGCTTCCATCATTTTTCTGCCATCACCGCGGCCTTTGATGCCCATCACATGTTCAACATCCATGCCGAGCATGTTGAAGGCCAGGGCTGGAATGAGATCAAGACCTGTGATGCGCTGGTTACCATAGATAAAGGTTTTGCCTTTCAGTTGATTGGCGGAACCATCAAAAAGACTGGCATCCTCGGCATTCAGATAGGCGACACCGCCGGTCCCTGACGCCATGACCGGATTCCAGTCGTTGTATTCGTAGCGAACACGCGGGTCACCCAGCAGGTAAGGGAACTGGGTTGAGCCGGAAGAGCCAAACATCACCGTACCATCAGTATGTTTTTGCTCTTGAAACCAGTTGGCACCCTTGGTGGAGCCAGCACCCGGCATGAATTTGACGACGACATTCGGGTTCCCCGGCATGGCTTCCGACAATAACGGCGCAAAGAAATTGGCCCATTTTGCGGAACCACCGGTTTCGGAGAATGGAATTGTCCATTCAATCGTCTGACCCGAAAAATCGACCTCCGCGGTGGCAGGAACGATGCCTGCCGTCATCATGCTGGCGGCCACACCGATACCGACAGCAACTCTTGAAACTCTATTCATGATTATCTCCCATATTTGGCATACGGCCATATGACCGAACATTTGTTGATAGGCACAAGAGAGGGCCAAATACACCAATTGGTTAACTTCGCAAATGAAGTCGACAAAAGAGTATATTTACGGCCCTTCATGACGGGAGTGATTCCCATATGGCTGGATTTTGTACATGGTTGATTCTTTATAAGGCCCGTTGACAATTGCCTTGCGTTTTGAGCGCTGGGCGTGTCTTTGTGTCGGCATTGCACGCCGAAGGTGGCGGCACGAGCCGACGCGGTGGGTGACAGGATGAATGCAGATCGCACAGTTTTGACGGATGGGATGTGGGCGCGGGTGGCACCGCTGTGTCCGGGCCAGGTGACGGATCCGGGGTGCACAGCTGTGGACAATCGTCTGTGTCGGGAAGGGGGTCTCTGGCGGTTCCGGACAGGCACACCCTGGCGTGATCTCCCGCCGCATTTTGGG
>JAPOTI010000051.1 GCA_026709265.1 Paracoccaceae bacterium
CCCGCGCCTGCGGGCGGCCCGGCATCAGGACGGAATCATGGGGGTGAGCAGTTACACCGCATGTTTTGATCCGTTGTGACGATGACCTCATAACCGTCTTCCTCAGCCATTCGGATCAGTTCACCGTTTTCCAGCAACTCCCATCCCTCTCCGCGCACCGGTCCACGGAATGCTCTGGGAGATGCCGCCGAAGGGGCGCCGGAGTTCCATGGTCGAGCAGGACTTTCATGCTTCGATGGGTGCCCTGAGGGATTCAGCTTCGTATTTGAGGACAGCAGCTACTTGCCAAGCCTTGACCTCGGGATACCACTCAAGAAATTCCTTCACGGTGGCTCCACTCTCGATGTTCTCAAAAAGGGCGTACACTGGCACACGGGTGTCCTTGAAGGCTCAATCGCCGCTGTTTGATGAATTGCTTCCGCACGCCCGTTATGTCGGAGAAATCGGCCTAGATGGCGCGCTCGAGTTTCGCAAGTCTTGGCAAGATCAATGCAATGTTTTTGAGAATACCCTTCGATCCTGTGAAGATGCTGGTGGTCGCATCATGTCAATCCACAGCCGCCGTGCCGCCAGCGCGGTTCTTGAGCGGATCGAGTCCTCTCCGCGCTCCGGAACACCCGTGCTGCACTGGTTTTCAGGAAGCAACAAGGAACTCGACCGCGCGGTCGATTGCGACTGCTGGTTCAGTGTTGGTCCTGCAATGCTGGCTGGTGAGCGGGGCCGCAAGCTTGTTTCACAGATGCCGCGCGAGCGCGTTCTGACGGAGACCGATGGACCCTTTGCTATATTTGAAAGCCACTCGCTATTTCCTTGGGATGTCGCTGTCGCCGAGACAGGACTTGCGGAGCTTTGGCAGATTGGTAGAGACGACGTGCGTTGCATTCTTCACGAAAATCTTTCGCGCCTGACAAAGCAGGCTGCGTCCTCCCGAACTCCTATGTAGCTTCTCCGATGCAATCGTTGCAGAATGCCCGCAACGATCTGAGCGGAATCTCTGAGAGTCTATATATTTCAGATAGTTAGTCGTTTCACGGCTGCGTGGTATCGTTGCAAGGGGCTTTGGCTGCCATAATCGTTGCAATTTATGTGCAACGATTTGTTGTGAATTTTGGAAAATTATTGTATTATAAGGAGGTAAACGTTGTGAAAGGCACAGTGATCGTTGCATGGCGGACTTTGATCAAGCCTATCTGGCCTATATAGCGGAGAACCCCGGTGTGGGCCGGGCGGTCATCCGCCGTGCGGTGTCTCCGCAGAATGATCCCTCGACCGTCTGGCGTGCGCTACGGCGTCTTGTGGATGAAGGGCGGCTTGAAATCTCGGGCAGAGGGCCTGCGACCGTTTACACGGTTGCCGGGGCGGCAGTCGTGCGTGCGCATTTGAGCATACCGTACAATCGGCGCACGCCGGTGAATTACCGCCGTGAATTCCTGGATGCCTATGTGCCAAACAAAAGTTTCTATCTGCCGGAGGCGGATCAGGCGCACTTGCACGAGGCCGGACAGCCGGTCAGTGGACCGATAGAAGCAGGTACTTACGCACGCCGTATTTTGGAGCAGCTTTTGGTCGATCTGTCCTGGGCGTCCTCGCGGATGGAAGGCAACACCTATGACATTCTCCAGACAGAAAAGCTGATCCGCTACGGCGAAGAGGCCGCGGGCAAAGACCGCAAAGAAGCGCTGATGATCCTCAATCACAAAGAGGCCATCCAGTATGTCGTCGATAATCTCGATGAGATCGCGCTGCGCCGTGTCGATCTGTTCGGCATCCACGCTTTACTTTCCGATGGCCTTCTGGCCGATCCCGGCATGGCCGGACGTCTACGTGTCGGTGCGGTCGGGATCACCCATTCAAGCTACCGTCCGCTTGATAATGCGGTCAGCATTGATGAAGAGTTTGATATTTTGCTAACCAAGGCCGCGGAGATTGACGATCCGTTCGAGCAGTCCTTCTTCCTGCTCGTTCACATTCCGTATCTGCAGGCCTTCGTTGATATCAACAAGCGTACCTCGCGGGTCGCCGCGAATATCCCACTGCTGAAAGCTGACCTTGCCCCCATGCCATTCCTGACCATGGATGACGGCGACTATGTAGCCGGGCTGATCGGCGTCTATGAACTTAACAATGTCGCACTACTGTGCGAGGTCTATATCGACGCCTATCTTGCCTCTGCGGAGAAATATCGTGTGCTGCGCGCGGAGGTCGAAACCCCAGAAAAAGCAGCGCTCGCCTATCGTGAGTTTGTGCGGGAAGCGGTGCGGTGCTGTGTGCTGGACTTTAAAGCGTTTGATGCGGATGCCGTGCGTGATCTGGCCGCTGCCGCCGATATTCCCGAAGAAGACAGGGACGATGTGGTCGCCTATGTCGGCGAGCAGGTGCGCGGGCTGCATGAAGGTAACGTCATCCGCTACCGGCTGCGTCTGGAAGATTTGGACGGCCTGGTACGGGAGCAGGCGTGAGCGTCTGATCCGCGCGCGCAAAGTATCGAAATTTGATACTTTGCGTATCTGATCTGGAATTTTCTAACTGATTATTGGGCGCGCCCTGCATAGCTTCCAGCGACGCAGGATCGGGCTCTCGGCTGTACCCGAAGCCAGCGCTGTCTCCGCCCATGCGGGTGACGATCCTTCGCGTGTTCAGAGAGCGACCAGCTTGTGGTTGACTTTGGTATTCCTTTGTGGGGGCTTGCAGCCCCTGTCCCGTCAAGACGACTCCGAGCACGGCGGGGCCTTTCCCCGTCCTTCCTCTCTGCATTCGTGCAGGGCGGGTGGTGAGGCTGGGGAAGCACAGGGCAGGATATCTGGCTGGACCCCACGTCGCGAGACCACATTCCGGCGGTTTGGCGGGGTTTACACCATCTGTTTGCGAGTCGGGATGAACAGGTGGGGTGCCTCAATCAATCCGAGAATAGGCCCGCCTGGGATGAGAATTCAGATGAGAGGCACATGAAACCATCGCAATTCCGGTGTCTTCGACACACGGAGATGAAGATTCTGAACGCAGTCACGCTATGCCGGTATCGGGCTGATGAGCGCCTGATAAATCTGTTCAATGGTGCGCGCCTCTCGCAGTTCGCCGCGTAAGTCCCTGTTGGAGAGAGCGAGAGCCATGGTCGCAAGAAGCCGGAGATCGGAGCGGCGCGAGTCGCGGGGCCCAAAGAGCGCAAAGACCAGATCCACCAGTTCTCCGTCGGGTGCCCCCTTGATCCATTGACCCGCTGTCAACTTGACGAACACGGCGAAGAATTCGTGCACCTCATTGATCTCTGCGAGCGGAAGGAGCAGGCCACCACCGGTTCCGAAAGGATATTTCGTGGCCCGTTTCATCAAAGAACGCTGTAATTGTTCTGACGGAATAGGATGACGGCTCTTCACCGCTAATGGCTGATGAGCGGTAACGGCTGTATCGGCAATGACCGCAAAAAGCGCGTCTATATTGTTGAAGATCCTTTTTTCAATCAGGATGGAATCGCGGTTGATCACATCCTTGATCGCGGTGATGCGCGCCATAGCAAGTCCACCGATCAATCACTGAACTGGGGATCAATCCACCCGATATTTCCGTCCTCTCGCTGATGAACGAGATTGAGGCGGCCATGTGCCTGATTGCGGAACAGCAGCATGGCCGTTTCGGCAAGTTCCATTTGCATGACGGCCTCACCAACAGTGAGAGTCGGGATCCGGGTTTCCATCTCGGCAATGATGATCGGCTGCAAATCCTCACCGCCGTTCTCATCTTTCTGTTCATCGGACGAAGCCAATATGGAAGACATCGCATCGGAATAGGTCACAGGCGACGTGCGTGATCTGTGGTGATTCTTGAGCCGACGCTTGTACCGGCGCAGTTGCTTTGTCAGCTTGTCGCAAGCCAGGTCAAACGCCGCACCGGCTTCGCCAGCTGTGGAGCGGGCCTGTACTGTCAACCCGGTCGACAGATGGACCGTGATTTCACATCGTTGACTTTGACCGTCTGCGGCAAACGTCGCTGCTGCCTCGGTCGGTCGTGCGGCGAATTTGTCCAGCAGTATGCGCAAGCGCTGATCGACATGACGGCGTAACCCATCGCTGACATCAATATGTCGTGCACTGATCTGTATTTCCATGTCCAGCTTTGGTCCTTCCCGCTCAATTTCTCACTTTTGACACAAGTTTAGGCAAGGCAGCAGCCCTTGTCACCCGCCAACATGCCAAACCAAAGGACTGTCATTCAACCTCATCGTCAGATCCCAAATATCCGCGAATGAAATTCTCATTGCCAAGCACCTCAGCAGGGGTTCCCTCGGCAAGAATAACACCTTCGGAAAGGACATAGACCCGTTCCACAAGATCCAGGGTCTCACGCCAGTTATGGTCGGTGATCAGGATTCCGACATTCCGATCCCGCAAATGGAAGACCAGGTTGCGGATATCGCGGGCGGCGATTGGATCAATGCCAGCAAAGGGCTCATCAAAAAGAATGTATTTCGGGTTGGAAGCGAGGCATCTTGCGATTTCCACGCGGCGGCGCTCGCCACCTGAAAGGGTTCCCGCCTTGCTGTATCGGATTGTTTCAATTGAAAATTCTGAGAGGAGCTTTTCAAGTTGGTTCTGTCGTGCCATCCGTCCCCGCATGCACAGTTGCAAGACGGCCAGGATATTCTCTTCGACCGTGAGTCCACGGAAGACCGATGCCTCTTGCGGAAGATAACCGATTCCCAGACGCGCACGGTGATAAAGTGGCAATTTCGTGATATCCACCCCGTCCAGCAAAACGGTCCCGGAATCCGGACTCACAAGCCCGACAATGGTATAGAAACTGCTGGTCTTGCCGGCACCATTTCGCCCCAAAAGCCCCACGATCTCCCGCGGGTTGACGTGCAGACTGACCGAATTGACAATGACACGGCCTCGGAAAGCCTTGCAGATTTTGTTGACGACCAGCCCCTGTTGATTGTGCTCCTGCGGCATTTCGTGATGTGCTGGCATTATCCGCCCGGAATCCGAACATCGGCGGCGGTCCCTTCTTCCAGTATCCCCTGACCGGTTTTCAGATCGTAAAAAAAGGCCGGACCGGAGAGTGTAAAGGATGGAGATTCGATGCGCACGCCGCCATGCATTTCAATGCGCCCCTCGGGGACAAGATAAACTCCCCATGCACTGGTTGCGACGCTCCCCTCGTTTGTCATACGAACATTGCCATCGACACGGATCTCGGCAATGTCATTATCGCCGGAGGTGCCTGTTTTGACGATGGCTTGTTCGCATGTCAGGACAAGATCCGAATGTGTCACTTTGACACTCTCCGAAAATGTGGTGACTCCAGCCTCTCGCTCAAAAACCGCTTTTCCGGCGTTGACCACGACCGGGCCATCCCGGTTTGTCGGGTCAAAAAAGAGTTCAACTTGAGCATGGCTGTGACTGGCGACAAGAATTGTGGCCGTGGCAAATAAGATCAGACGCAGAATATCCATGAGCCTCATTCTCGTTGTTTCACAGTCAAACATATTTGTTTCTATACCACTGCAGGCAAATGGGGAAATCCCGTTTTGTCCTGACCAGTCATTGTCCTGGGATGCACGGCTGAGTCGCGGCCAGCGCGCGGGAGATCCCGCGCAGGATTTTGCCGAATTGCGCCGTTGCAGTGGCAAACAGGACCACACAGAAACCTGTTTCCGTTGCGCAACTGATTCTCTAATATTCGTCTTCAGTTAGACCTCAATTGAAGGATCCATGTCATGTTGAAAATGTTATTCGCCACGCTGCTGACAGTTCCGATATTTATCTCATCGGTGTTTGCGGATGGTCACTGTGCGGCCGGAAAAACCTTGACCGCGGAGAAGCTGACCATCGCTACGGGCAATCCGGCCTATTTTCCATGGGTGTTGAACGACGCACCCGAGAGTGGACAAGGGTATGAAGCAGCTGTGGCCTATGCCGTGGCGCGGGAAATGGGTTTCGCCACCGATGATGTGATTTGGGTTCGCACCTCGTTTGATGAGGCAATCCAACCTGGAACAAAGAATTTTGATTTCAACATCCAGCAATATTCGATCACGTCAGAACGTGATGAGTTTGTTGACTTCTCAAAACCCTATTTTGCGTCACCGATGGCAGTTCTCGTGGCACCGGGAATCGACGTCGCACCGACACTCGAAGAGTTGCGCGAACTGAAATGGGGTGCTGTTGGTACGACCACTGCGATCCCGAAGCTCAGTGAAGTGATCAAACCCAGCTCTGCCCCTCTTCTCTATGGGGACAATGCTGACATCAATGCAGCCATGATGGCCAACCAGATCGATGCAGCCCTGTTTGATTTACCCACGGCCCTGTTTCTCAGCGCCGTCATGATTGAAGGTTCGACCGTGATCGGACAGTTCCCCGCCGATCGCGGAGAAAATCCTGATCTGTTCGGATTGTTGATGGAAGAAGATAGTGCGCTCAAGGAATGCGTCGATGAAGCGCTCGAAAAGTTGACGGTGAGCGGTGAACTTGCTGCGATTGAGGCGGAATGGCTGCAACAGACGACCGGGGTCCCGCTGATTGACTGATATGGATAAGTCCGCAACAACGGAAGAGATGGCTTCGGCAACGGAGAAAGCGGCGGGTGCGGGCAATACACGCAGACAGATTTATGAAGAACGGCAGCGGCGCCGATCATTGACGATTGCCACTGTCAGTACGGCAGTGGTGGCAATCAGTGTCATCATCCTGGTACCCATGGCTCCCGGATGGGATCGCGTCCAGGCGAGTTTCTTTAACTGGGATATTTTTGTCCGCACTTTCCCTGGTCTGCTCGACGCCTTTTTGATTGATGTGGCGATCTTTGCCGGATGTGCACCCGCGATCGCGCTCCTCGGGATGGCGATCGCCCTGTCCCGTGATGTGCGGAGTGCCGCTTTGTTTCCGCTGCGAATTTTTGGCGCGGCCTTTACCGACATTTTTCGTGGTGTGCCGGTCATTCTCACGGTTTATCTTATCGGCTTTGGCATCCCCGGACTTGGCCTCCCGCGCCTGTCACTAGTCCATAGTTGACACCGTCATCGACTGCTGTCGCTTGAATGACTTGTAGGCAGCGGCGGTGATCAGCATGTATTTCATTCCTTTCCTGATCTTCTCGGT
>JAPOTI010000078.1 GCA_026709265.1 Paracoccaceae bacterium
AAAAGGCCGTTGACTGCCTCTACGAAGGTAGCTGATAACGGGGGCAAGTAGTTACTGTCGTTGTTCTGACAAATTCTTAGACCCTTTTTGCCATCAATGCTCTGTAGCTGGCCCTTGCGCAATCAAAATATCGCAGCTGGTGTTGACGCAATAGATTGTGGAAATTAATGCTGCCGCTTCTCATAAGGAACCGTCTTCATGAATATTGGTCAACAGACGACTCCTTCAAAAGATATTGGCAATGGATCCGGCATGCATAATGACGATGAATTGATTCCTGGCGCACAGATTGTCATTGAGGCCCTGAAGGATCAGGGTGTCGAAGTCGTCTTCGGATATCCCGGTGGCGCGATTCTTCCCATTTATGACTGGCTGCCCAGAGCCGCTTCAAATTCGATTCACCATGTTTTGGTCAGACATGAGCAAGGCGCGGTCCACGCGGCCGAAGGATATGCACGGGCGTCCGGCAAGCCTGGGGTGGTGCTCGTTACGTCTGGCCCGGGCGTCACCAATTCCATCACCGGACTCGCAGATGCCAAGATGGACTCGGTGCCGATTATACTGATCTCCGGCCAGGTGCCGACTTTCATGATTGGAACGGATGCGTTTCAAGAGGCGGATTCGGTCGGTATATCGCGCCCGTGCACGAAGCATAATTGGCTGGTTAAGGATACCGACGAAATCGCGGAAGTCATCCATTCGGCCTTCCACATTGCGCAGTCCGGTCGCCCTGGCCCCGTATTGATCGATATTCCCAAGAATGTTCAGATTGCGAAGGGGCGCTATCAGCCGCCGGGATCAGAACATCGACGACGCTATTATCCGGTGACACAGCCTGATGCGGATAAAATCGCAACTCTGGCTGCATGGATGGAGAGTGCCAAGCGGCCGATCTTTTATACCGGCGGTGGTGTCGAAAGATCAGGAGAACGTGCTTCGGTATTGCTGCGTGAATTGGTTGATGCGACCGGCTTTCCAGTGACCTCGACGGTCATGGGACTCGGCTGCTATCCGGCATCCGGAAGGAATTGGCTGGAAATGTTGGGAATGCATGGCAGTTACGAAGCCAATAACGCGATGCATGATTGCGATTTGATGATCAATGTCGGCGCGCGATTCGACGACCGCATTACCGGGCGGATTTCTCATTTCAGCCCACATTCGAAAAAGGCACATATCGATATTGATCCATCGTCAATCAATAAGAATGTCCAGGTTGATCTTGAAATCATCGGTGATGCCACTCGCGCTCTGGAGATGTTATTTGAAGCGTGGGATCACCGCGGGCGGCGCACCGACGAGGCCGGTCTCGTCGAATGGTGGAAACAGATTAATCACTGGCGCAAAAAAGATTGTTTTGCCTATGAGTTTGACCCGGTGCTGATCAAGCCCCAATATGCGTTGGAACGACTGGAGGCCTTGACCCGGGGAATGGATCGTTACGTCACCACCGAGGTTGGTCAACATCAGATGTGGGCCGCTCAATTCCTGAAGTTTGAAGAGCCACGCCGATGGCAGACGTCGGGAGGTCTCGGCACGATGGGTTATGGGCTCCCCTCCTCACTCGGAATCCAGAAGGCTTTTCCGAATGCACTTGTCATCAATGTTGCAGGTGAAGCCAGCTGGTTGATGAATATGCAGGAAATGTGTACCGCCATTCAGGAACGCGCTCCAATCAAACAGTTTATTCTCAACAACGAGTATCTTGGTATGGTACGCCAATGGCAGGAGTTGTTGCATGAGGAAAATTACAGTCAGTCCTACTGCAGTTCACTGCCGGACTTTGTGAAACTTGCTGAAGCGTTCGGCTGTCTGGGCATTTCGGTGTCAGAGCCAAACAGGCTGGATAATGCGATTCAGGAAATGCTGGCTTATGATGGACCCGTGATTCTTGATTGTCGTGTGGCCAAAACCGAGGGTTGTTATCCAATGATACCAGCCGGCAACGCGCATAACGAAATGTGGCTTGGCCCGCCGGATCGCAAGAAGGCGGATCAGCAAAACGAATCTGTCCTTGTCTGATTTATGATGTGATAGACCATGACCAATCTCAATCTCAAAAAGGGTGCGTCCCGCCGTTCGGCTTATGATCTGAGAAAATCGCGCCCGTCCGCGGCCAAGACCCACACCTTATCGATTCTTGTGGATAATGAGGCCGGTGTTCTGGCGCGCATCGTTGGGCTATTTGCGGGCCGGGGTTTCAATATCGAAAGCCTGACTGTTACTGAAATCGACCATACTGGCCATCTTTCGCGAATTACCGTTGTCAGTACGGCGAATGACGACATCATTCGGCAGATCAGGGCGCAGTTGAAGAACGTGATTTCTGTTCATGAAATCGTTGACCTGACTTACGATGGCCCGTCAATTGAACGCGAACTCGCGTTGCATCTTGTGGATGCGGACGACCGGGATCGTCAGAAAATATGCGCGCTGGCGGACAAGTTCAAAGCGCGACTACTGGATACGCCAACAGGTCAGCTCGTGATTGAACAAACGGGAACCCCGCATGATATCGACAGATTGTTTGATCAACTCCGTGAGATGGGTCTCAAGGAAGTCTCGCGAACAGGTGTCGTTGGCCTCCAACTTGATGATGCGCATTGACCTGCCGTCATTCTTCACGAGGCTGACGACAGTTGGTGTCAAACCATGGTGCAATTATCGACGCGAACAATGTGGACGACATGCATGCGAGAGCGGTTGGCCTTTGCGGCATGGCAGATAATCAAGTGAGATGAGACTTATTTTGCTTTTGAATCCGACTTCATTTAAGTTCGGGGGTTCCAGTCAGCACTTTTCATACATATGCGCCTTTACGCGCTTTTCAATTTCGTGAAACAGACATCCTGAAAGGAAGCCAACATGTCACTCAGACGAAAATCAATTTATCTCGGTGTTGCATTAGCCACAACGGTGACTCTGACAGCTTGTGACAGCCAGAATGAACTTGCAGGAACTGTCATCGGTGCAACCGTTGGTGGTGTCGTTGGTGATCAATTCGGCGACGGCAGTGGCAACAAGGTCGCAACGGCAGTCGGCGCAATGGTCGGAGCCTATGTGGGGCAGCGCCTGGGGGCTCAACTTGATGAAACCTCGCGTCTACGCGCCAACGCTGCCGCCCAGCGCGCACTCTCGACCGGTGAAGAGATTTATTGGGAAAATCCGAATAATGCCAGTGGTGCCGCGAGCGGATCTTTCATTCCGAAACGGTCAGGAGTCACCGCATCCGGGCGTGAATGCCGCGAATACACAACGACGATCACTGTTGGTGGACGCGAAGAGCAAGGTTACGGTACAGCATGCCTCAGTCCGAGTGGCGACTGGGAAGTCGTTTGAAGCGACACAAGAAGATCATTCTTTGTTTGTTTCCACTTAGCGTAACTGAGGGGACCACCAAAAACTCCGGGGTCAGGCGGCAGGCCGCTCAATCTCTTGATCGGGAGTGGTTCTCAGGACGGGGTTCTGGTGATGTTGGCGTGCGGGCGTGTTGACACGGCAACAGGTCAGACTGTTGGGATGGGAGATGACCATTGATGGCGGTTCACCGGTCTCTCCAGAACCGGCGTCCCGTTCCCGTTCAACCGCCAGATTCCGTGAGGTGTGCAGGATGCGCACAATCTCCAGACCCTCTGAAGTCTGTCTGTCCACAATCATGAAAACCCTCATCACGACGAAATAGCGAAAGCCATATCCAGGCGGGTCAAACTCCGGCCGGGGTGAACCCAGAGAGGGATTGTCAGCAAGGGCTGTCACAGCATCTTGACATCTGTTTGCCAGGCGACGCGCCGGCGCGAGACCCAATCAGTCAATCGTGAAAGCCGTGAGACTCCTGCGATCCGCGCGCGCCGCCTCGGAAACTGTCACGCGCACAGTCATGCGCGCTGTGATTCCTCGATTCCGTCAAGTTCGTCATTCCATTCCGTGAAAAAACTGGCGGCATCCATGACCCGACCAGCCTCGAGATCGGCGACTCTCGCGGCAATCCGATCCTGAATGTGCGCAATCTCGGCCGCACGCACACGCGACTGCTGTTCCAACAGGCGAACACCTTCCCGGACAGCCTCACTGGTGGATTGATAACGACCGGATTCCACACAGGAGGCCAGGAAGTCCGCCGGCGCCGGTGTGACGAAGACGCTGATCGTCTCTGTTTTGACCACCGATCCACTCCCCTACCGATTCACGGTCTGAGAATAACGCACACACAGCCGATTGAACACACAATCGCGGATCGAGGGTCCAGGGACAACATTGTCCGGACTCGCACATCACCCCCATCAGGATTCCCGCACCAATCCGGGGACGTCGGTGGGAATGGCCGGGAGGAGGGTTTCCTCGCAACAAAGGTCCACGTTGCGACATAGGATGTGTTGATTTGTCCAACTGGGTTTGGACAGATCGTGGATTTGGATCTCCTGGAATTGGGGTCTTGTCAGGCGGCTGATTTCAGGGGCAGGACCAGATCGACACCGACAACCCCATGGGGCGCGCCATGTTCACGATCATCGGGGCGATGGCCGAACTGGAATCTTCACTGATCAGCGAACGCGTCAGCACTGCCACGACCTCACTCAGCATCCGCGCTATTCACACGGCCATCAATCAACAAATCGGCCGCGGACGGGTCGGGGAAATCACCCAACAGATCCACGCACCCGCAAAGGCAAAAAACGCCTCCTGATGACCTCTCCCCCTGCAGATCACACGCAACACCCGGAAAACACCCCGCAGAGGGAATTCCCATCACACCACACATCCTCTGTCGCAACGTGGACCTTTGTTGTGAGGAAGCCTCCGGCGTGCGGATCAGCCGTTCCCGCTTCGACCGTGTGGTGAGGTCGCTCGGTGCCCAAGCCGTCGAGTTCGAGCGGAAGGACGTGCCCGCGGCGGCGGCGGCACTTGTGCTGCCGGTCGTCGCGGTCGACGGCACGGGGGTTCCGCTACGCGGGGCAGAACTCGAGGGCCGGGCGGGCCGGCAGGCGGACGGCGATGCGGCGCGGCGCTCTCGACAGCGAAGAGGTCGTGATCCTGTCCGACGGGGCGAAGTGGATCGAGAGTGCGATGCGAAAGGTCTTCGCGGGCATGAGGACGACCTGCGTGCGCGACATCTTCCCTGTGCTCGAGAGGCTTCAGGACGCCCTGAAAGAGATGGTGACGGACGGCCCCCGCGGCGGAAGGCCGCGTGCGACCGGCTCAAGGACCTGATCCGGGCTGGAAACGCGGTCCTGGCCAGCGAGGAACCCGCACCGTATGGCCGGCGCGACCCCGCAGTCGCGGAGTTCGTGCGCGACTGCCGCCCAAACCTCTACCGGATGCGCGACGACGAATCCCGCCGGCGTGGCATGCCCTGCGGCAGCGGAGTCATCGAGGGTGGCTGCAGGACCGTCGTCGTCGACAGGCTGAAGACAAGCGGCAGCCGCTGGTCGATCGACGGCGCGAACGGGATCATGGCCATCCGGTGCGGCTGGATGAACAACAGGATCGTCGACTGCCTCCAGTGGCAAGCGGCGGCCTGAATGCGCAAATCTGGGCCGCGCCCCTCCCCACCCCGGTGCCTTCATCCGCATTGAGGCCCTTGAGGAATTGGGGTTGAGCGTTTCGGCGGCGGCGCGGATTCTCGGCGTGCGGCGTGCGACGCTATCGGACCTTCTGAACGGCAACGCCTCGCTATCGCCAGAAATGGCGCTCAGGGTCGAGAAGGCGTTCGGACTCAGCATGGACTTACTGCTCAGGATGCAGGCATGGCACGACGCGATGCAGATGCGCACGCGGGCCGACGAAATCGACGTTCGCAGATACCAGCCGGCGTGATCGGAGAGCCCCACAGTTTGCGGTAGTCTCGTAGAGTTTAGTAACCAACAAGCCAAAGCCCAATGCTTGCAGTTGCATGACGCACTCAGGAATATGGAGGACTGCAGTAGCGGTTTAAGGGCCGGAGGAGTTCCCGCCGCGACCAGCTGTCGCGTTACAGTGAGAGTTGTCCAAAACTAGCGATAACTGTAACGGCCCTTAACGGACATATCGAGGGCGGTCCGCGGTGTGCCCTTTTTTGTTATATCCTCGGTAGATTTTAACCAGTCTGGACGTTTGGCAAGCGAGACATATGATTCCCTACAAGATCGACTGTGTCAACTGCATCCAGTCGTGGTTCCACATGTTACGCAATGCATGCATGTGCCACTGCGTACCAATGTATAATTTCCGCATACGCCACACGGGTCGCCCTCAAAGCCCTTAATTCGTGCGGCCTGACTTTCTTTTGCCAATGCCATCTCCCCATTCGACGGCTCGAGTTCAGTTGGTTTCGGGGGCATTGATGCCGGTTTTGTCGAGTCATTGCCGACATCATTCTTGTCACTGTCAGAAACGAGCTGAAGGCGGTTTCGCAAGTAACCGGCAGACGCCACCTCTTTCAGAGCATCCTTCATTTGCGTCTCGGTTGATCCTTCGTTGGCCATGTCATGCATACCACCACTAATATCATCAAAACGGAATCCCTCAGGCTGGACATGTGCGAGTTCAGTACGATCAAGGTAACTGACACCAAGTTCCCGGAAAATATAGTCAATGATGGACTGGGCGTTCTTGATTGTGTCATTGCCTTTCACCGCACCTGAAGGCTCAAACTTCGTAAAGACAAAGGCATTGACAAAAGTGTCGAGCGGGACTCCGTGCTGGAGGCCAATCGAAACCGCAATTGCGAAATTATTCATCATGGCGCGAAAGCCAGCGCCTTCCTTGTGCATATCGATAAAGATCTCACCCAACGATCCATCCTGGTATTCGCCTGTCCGCAAATAGACCTTATGACCACCAACCCACGCCTTTTGTGTGTATCCTTTTCGTCTGTGCGGGAGTTTTGCACGCCGCTCCCGTGCGTAGATCTGGCTCGCGCTTTGCACCAGTTCGACAACCTTGTCGTGCTGGTTACTGTCAATCTCCTGCCCGTCATCGTCGGCGCTGACGGCAACGGCGGCAGCAAGCGGCTGGCTCAGTTTGGATCCGTCACGATAAAGCGCAATTGCCTTGACCCCGAGCTTCCACGACGTCTCATAGGCTTCCTTGCACTCGGCAATAGTCGCATCGGCTGGCATATTCACGGTTTTTGAAATCGCACCGGATATAAAACTCTGTGCCGCGGCCATCATGGTGATATGACTCTCCACACTGAGAACCCGGCGACCCTTCTTCCCACAGGTGGCGGCGCAGTCAAAAACCGGGAGATGCTCGTCGCGGATATGCGGGGCACCTTCAAGAGTCATCGCACCACAGATATGTTCGTTAGCAGCGTCAATTTCATGCTCTGAAAAGCCCAGACTCTTGAGCAGGTCAAAAGCAGGATCTGCCATAGATTCGGCATTGATACCAAGAACATCGCGGCAAAAATCCGCACCCACCGTTGTTGGATTCATGACAAATCGAATGTCGAAAGCGGATCGCATCTGTGTCTTGATTCGTGACAGTTCTTCGTCGCCAAAGCCAAGCCCCTGCAAAGTCTCTGTGTTGATATAGGGCGCTTCATCAATGGATGCATGTCCGACAGCATAACGCACCATCTCGTCAATCTGATTCTCTTCATATCCCAGTGTTCTCAGGGCATTCGGAACTGACCTATTGATGATCTTGAAGTAACCACCGCCGGCCAATTTCTTGAATTTGACGAGAGCGAAATCGGGTTCAATGCCCGTGGTGTCGCAATCCATGACCAGTCCGATGGTTCCCGTCGGTGCGATAACCGTCGTCTGGGCGTTACGAAAACCCGATGATTTCCCTTCCGCAAGTGCGCGGTCCCAGGCTTCGCAGGCAAGTCGTGGCAACGTCTCATCGGGGCAATCTTCGGCGATCAGCGGCACCGGATTCGTCGTAAGCGAATCATATTTCTTGTGACCACCATAGGCCGCATTCCGGTGATTGCTGATAACCCGCAACATCTGTTTTGCATTTCGCCTGTATCCGGGGAAAGGCCCCAGTTCGGCCGCCATTTCTGCGGAAACGGCGTAGGATTCACCACACATCAGCGACGTCAGGGCACCGCAAAGTGCACGTCCCTGGCATGAGTCATAGGGGATTCCCATATTCATCAGCAAGCCGCCGATATTTGCATAGCCCAGACCGAGGGTACGAAATCGATAGGACAATTTTGCAATGTCGCGGGCCGGAAACTGTGCCATCGTCACCGAAATTTCTAGGACGACCGTCAGCAAACGAATGGCATGGATGAATTGCGCATAATTGAATCGACCGTCCCGGTAGAACGACAGCAGGTTGAGCGATGCCAGGTTGCATGCCGTATTGTCGAGAAACATATATTCCGAACAGGGATTCGAGCCCCTGATTTCTCCATCGGTCGGGCATGTATGCCAGCTATTGATTGTATCATGAAACTGAACACCGGGATCGGCGCAGGCCCATGCCGCATGTCCGACATCTTCCCACAATTCCCGGGCTGAAAGCGTCTTGGCAACCGCACCGTCGGTTCGACGCAGCAGGTTCCAATCCCGATCCTGCGCTGCGGCATGCAGAAAATCGTCCGTCACCCGGACGGAATTGTTCGAGTTCTGCCCGGACACGGTTGCATAGGCCTCTGATTCCCATTCCGTATTGTAGGATTCGAATTCAATTTCCGTGTAACCCTGCCGGGCATATTGAATGACACGGTTGATATAGGCTTCAGGGACGCGCATGGACCGCGCTTGGCGTATGGCTTTTGCCAGGTCTTTGTTGTCCATCGGACTGCAGGCCTGCTCGCGCACGCCCTCAAAGCTGTTGATTGCGGCGAAAAGTGCACCCAAAGAATCTTTGGTTATTTCTGAACCGGCGACAATGGAGGCAACCTTTTGTTCTTCCTTCACTTTCCAATTGACGAATTCCTCAATATCCGGATGATCGATATCACAAATGACCATTTTTGCGGCACGACGTGTCGTTCCTCCGGACTTGATGGCCCCCGCAGCCCGATCACCAATCTTCAGAAAACTCATCAACCCGCTCGATTTGCCCCCGCTGGCGAGAGGTTCATCACTGCCCCGAATATTGGAAAAATTCGTGCCGGTGCCCGAGCCAAATTTGAATAGTCGTGCCTCTTTCATCCACAGATCCATAATCCCGCCGTCATTGACCAGATCATCTTCAACCGACTGAATGAAACAGGCGTGCGGCTGAGGACGTTCATAGGCACTGTTCGACTTTGCCACGCGGTCGGTGCGGGTGTCATAGAAATAATGCCCCTGGCTTGGCCCTTCGATCCCATACGCCCAATGAAGTCCGGTATTGAACCATTGCGGTGAGTTTGGTGCCGCCTTTTGCGTCGCGAGAATGTAGCGGATCTCGTCAAAAAAGACCTGCGCGTCATCCTCGGTTGTAAAATGATCGTTCTTCCAACCCCAGTAGGTCCATGCACCCGCAAGACGGTCGAACACCTGTCGTGCCGAGGTCTCTGAACCGAATCGTTCCTCCGGAGGCAATTTGTCGTTGGCGGCCTTGTCAACAATTGAACGCCACAGGAAACGTGGGATGCCACGCTCGTTGACATTTCTTAACTTCGTTGGGACCCCTGCCTTGCGAAAGTATTTCTGGGCGAGGACATCGGCTGCGACCTGGCTCCACGATGCTGGCACCTCGAGATTTTCAAGACAAAACACGATCGAACCATCGGTATTGCGAATCTCTGAACGGCGTTGAACAAACTCAATTCCTCCGTACGCGCCTTCGGATTCTGTCGTGAACACCCGATTGAATCTCATTGTTTTATCCTCCCACATGCTACTGAAATAAAACGCAAATCGACCCCATTCACGCCCTTGAACCTGTCAAGATGTTGTGGGAGCCGCTGCAGCGTATGCGACAAGTTGCGTTTTAAAGCGGAGATGTTAATAGGAAAGTTGGGATGCAGTCGTCAAGTTGGTTTTGCCCGAGACCAGAAAAAAGTCGCACATCATGCCGGCGACGCATTGAAACTGTCAAAACTGCGCAAGATGGTCGGGGCGATTGGATTCGAACCAACGACCTACGGCTCCCAAAGCCGTTGCGCTACCAGACTGCGCCACACCCCGACAGTTCAAAATTATCAGGATCTCATGGTGAATGAAAGGTATTCCTGGTCTTGCCGACGACGTTGGGTCGAAGATTACACCGAAAAGGGCACTGGATTTACGACAACTATTTCGAATCAATTTGTATGTCAGAACGGCTTCATCCCCGTTGACACACACCCGGTCCTTTGCCCCGGAAATATTGACAGGTTTTGGTTGACATTCATTCGTTGCCGGGACACGGCCAGGCCGAATCCGGGTGAGAAAGAAGAGAATGCCGAATGAGCGAGCCCTTGTTGATACCATATTGATCGGCAAGCCCCCCGTTGATTTCGAGAACTGCAACAATCTCGGTCTCACTCACGATAATTCGATGGCTGAGGGGCTCGGCATTTTCTTTGAGGTCGACCAGAACACCCTGCAAATCAAAGAACAGGATATCGAGGGGAATGAAGGTGTTTTTCATCCAGAAGCGCGCTGTCCTCGGCGAGTCAAAAATAAATAACATGCCACCGTTGCGCGGGAGTTCGTGCCGATGCATGAGGCCTCGAGCCTGATCTCCCGGTGTCAGCGCGAGTTCAACTTTGAAAGTTGCGGCCCCCCAGTCTCCGCGCAGGTCAACACGGTCCGCAGCACAAAGTGCCGCGGCCGAGGTTGCAATCAACAGGAACAAGGGGGACAAGACAAACACGCACCACTTCATTCAGCGCCATCATCTCCGTCCAATTCGCTATCCGTCTGCTGACGTGTCCCTCTGTCCCCCCGGGCCGACCCTTTTTGAGCCGCCTCCCAGGGGCGTATTTCTGAGACCATTGTCCCGCGCGGCCCCTGTCGAATCTTGACTGCCACGGCCTCACCGGATTGCAAGTCGGTAATGCCACACTGCCGCAACACTTCCATGTGAACAAACACGTCATCGGAAGAACCGAAAACATTGGCAAAGCCAAAACCACGCAGTTTATCAAACCATTTGATTCGTGCGGGAAGGAGTGAACTCGTCGCACCATCCCCTGCTGTGTTCGGTATGTTGTGTGGAGCCGATTCCCTCCTCGTCGACGATGACTCAGGCGGGGAAATGGAAATGACTTCCGTGGTCTGAAGACCGCGCGGTGACTCCTGTGCAATCAGTTCAATGGCCGCGCCTTCTTCAACGCCGCTCTGGCCGAAATTTCGCAAGACGCTCATGTGAATCAGGATATCGGGTCCGGGATCGTCAGTGACGACAAATCCAAAACCTTTGGCCGCATTAAACCATTTGACGTGGCCACGGTACCTATTTTGAATCTTTCTGTCTCCCGCAAGATTCGTGTTGCACTGGCAGGGAGCGTAGCTGCAGGCTCCGGACCACTGCAACCTCAACTGCCCCTACACCAGATCAACCTTGCCATCAAGGCCAGAATTGGGTGCAATCAAAGCGTGCGGTCGTTGAGACCGTGTCGTTCAACTCATTTGTCTTTCTGACCGTGAACCAGGAGAAATCATTGTTGATCAAGCTGGGTTGAACAGATCACCGGATAGCGTCCTCCGTCGTTCTCATTGATGTTATTCAATAGACTGAAACAACAATAGAATATGAACGCGCGGTGATATCGTCTTGGTTTTGCCACCGTCATCATTACAGACGCATATTTAAAAGGATATCTGATGACCTGACGGGGCTTGCGGTGCACCGCGTGCTATGGGGATAAGCGATTGATAGTCCAGGGAGCTTCAGGATGATCGCGTTTCCAGACAAAACGGTCATGCAGACGGTGGTCGCCATCTCGCCAAAATTCAATCTCACATGGCAGCAGACCAAAACCACCCCAGAATTCTGGCAGTTTGGGGTTGTCACCGTGTTTTGCACGTACTTTCTTGAGGCGTGCTTCGAGTCTTCCGCGATTGGCCAGGACGGATGATTGGTGTGAAGCATAAGCCCCTAACCGACTCGCCAAGGAACGCGACGCGAAATAGGCTCCTGAAATGGCCGCAGTTTCACGTTTCACCGTTCCACGAACCCGGATTTGTCGTCGCAATGATTTCCAGTGAAAAACCAGCGCGGCCTTCGCAATGTTCTCGATCTCGCGTGCCTTCATGCTTGAATAATTTGTAAAGAAAACAAGTCGATCTGACTCGACCATTTTGATGAGCACCATACGCACATTGGGAAGACCATCAGCATCAACCGTGGCCAAGGCTGCAGCTTCCGGATCATTGGGCTCATTGGAACGCGCCGCTTCAAGCCAGTCACGGATGATATCCAGAGGGTCGTCACCAGCAAATATACCGGTTCGGTCTGTCATTCTCACGGCACCTCGCTGTCTCCGGTTCATCACCTATTGAAGACAAAATGCGTTTCCAATAAATATTCAACAGTACCAACTGCGTGAGGTTATTGCTGATGTCAACAGCATTACTGTCAGGTAAGCGTGGCCTCATTATGGGGGTTGCCAACGACAAGTCGATTGCCTGGGGTATTGCCAAAGCCTGCGCTGATCATGGTGCCGAGCTTGCTTTCTCTTTCCAGGGCGCACCCTTTCGTAAACGGATTGAGCCCCTGGCCGCATCTGTGGGCAGCCAGCTGTGCTGCGAATGCGATGTCAGCAATGAAAAATCGCTCGACAATCTGTTTGTGTTTCTCAAGACAAATTGGTCACAGCTTGATTTTGTCGTCCATGCCATTGGTTTTTCTGACAAACGCGAATTGCGCGGACGTTATGTAGACACATCTGCAGAGAATTTCCGCATGACAATGGATGTTTCTGCCTATTCGTTTACCGCGGTGGCCCGCCGGGCTGAAAAACTGATGCCGGATGGCGGATCACTTCTGACTCTGACCTATTACGGGGCCGAAAAAGTCATGCCGCATTACAACGTCATGGGAATCGCCAAGGCCGCTCTTGAAACATCGGTCCGTTATCTCGCGGCTGATCTTGGCCCTCAGAAGATTCGGGTCAATGCGATCTCAGCGGGGACAATCAAGACGCTTGCGGCATCCGGTATCGGAGATTTTCGCTATATTCTGAAATGGAACGAACTGAACTCTCCTCTCAGGCGCAACGTGAAACAGGATGAAGTCGGCAACTCAGCAATGTATCTTCTCTCCGACTTAAGCACGGGTGTCACAGGTGAGGTTCTGCATGTTGATGCCGGTTATCATGTTGTCGGAATGAAACGAGCGGATGCCCCGGATATTGATGTCGTGACGGGCAGAAAGTGAAGGTATGAATCAACAATCACAAGACAAGAGTTTTATCGTCAGCTGGGATCAGTTGCATCGCGATGGTCGTGCCCTGGCCTGGCGTCTGGAAGCGATGGTGCAATCCGGGCGAAACTGGAGCCGTCTCATGGCGGTCACGCGCGGGGGTATGGCGCCGGCAATGATTGTCGCGCGGGAACTTGATATCAGAGTGGTTGATTCTGTTTCAGTTCGCTCTTACGACCATCAGACACAAATGGAACCCCAAGTGATCAAGGAACCGTTTCTCGAAGATTCCGAAGACATGTTGGTGATTGATGATCTTGTCGATACCGGGCGCACGTTAGATCTGGTGCGCCGATTATTTCCCGCCGCGCATTTCGCGACCATATACGCCAAGCCCAAGGGACGTCCGTTCGTTGACACCTTTATCACCGAGGTCAGCCAGGATACCTGGATCTATTTTCCCTGGGACACGGCGCTGCAGTATATCGGACCGGTGCGTTCCGAGACGTGACAGCTGAACCGGTCGAGGAGCAGCCCGCAGGTTCAGTTTCGATGGTCGTGAACCGCTTATCCGCTGTGTCGGCGAGTCACCGATGATTCCGCGATATCAACTTCCTGAGATGGCAGAGATCTGGTCCGATGCGAATCGGCTCAAGACAATGTTGAAAATCGAAGTTCTGGCATGTGAGGCATTGGCAAAAGACGGACGAATTCCAGATACATATTTTGCCGCTGTCGCGAAGATCAAACCCGCGCAGATTGACCCTCAGCGTGTCGTTGAACTTGAACGGAGTCTGCGCCATGAAACCGTCGCTTTTGTGACCCATATCGAAGAACTCGTTGGCGCTGAAAACGCCAGATTTCTTCATTTCGGACTGACATCGTCTGATGTTCTTGACACCTGTTTCAGTGTCCAGTTGAAGTCAGCTGTCGTCGTGCTGATAAAGAAGATCCGACGTCTCTGCGAATCATTGCAACGGCGTGCCGAACAACATCGCATGACACTTTGCGCGGGGCGCAGTCACGGGGCACATGCGGAACCCACGACTTTTGGCCTGAAGATGGCTTTCGCTTATGCTGAGATGCAGCGAAATCTGAGACGGTTGATCACGGTACGGGACGAAATTTCCACGGGGGCTCTATCCGGGCCTGTCGGCACTTTCGCCGGTCTCGGTCCTGGTGTTGAGGCCCATGTTTGCGAACGCCTTGGGTTACGGCCTGAACCGGTCTCCACGCAGATCATTCCCCGCGATCGCCACGCGATGTATTTTTCGGCACTGGCTCTCACGGCGTCTTCATTGGAACGGCTGGCAATTGAGATTCGTGGTCTTCAGAGAACAGAAATTCTGGAAGTCGAAGAATCATTCTCGTATGACCAGAAGGGTTCATCGGCGATGCCGCATAAGCGTAATCCAATACTCTCAGAAAATGTCACGGGATTGGCGCGATTAATTCGCAGCCAGGTCATTGCTGCCTTGGAGAATGTTGCTCTCTGGCATGAACGCGATATGTCGCATTCTTCGGTTGAACGGGTAATCGCACCGGATACCACGCTTGCTTTGGACTTTGCATTGCAGCGGATGACATCAATAATCGAGGGATTCACGGTCCATGAAGAACGGATGAAAAGCAACCTCGATCTGACGAAGGGCTCCCAGTTTTCTCATACTGTGCTGTCAGCCTTGATCAAGGCGGGTGCATCTCGCAGCGACGCATATCATTGGGTCCAAAGATGTGCCTCACGCTGTCGTCTGGGAAACGGAACTTTCCTGGATGCCCTGCAAGCCGATACAGATGTCACGACGATCATCAGTCGTGACGAACTGCCCACATTATTCAACGATGATCACTTCACTGAACATGTCGACACGATTTTTGCGCGCGTTTTTACCTCGTCTCCGGCAAAATGATCGGCAGGACCCATCTCATGCTTCCTCGAGAACCTGCCGACGGGCATCCTCAAACGACTGGTCCATCTGCTGACGGATTTCTGACTCACTCACAGAATTGCCGAGATCACCGGCAACTTTTCGATAAACATCCTCTCGACCCGGTTCCTCGAAATTCGCATGGATGACAGCCTCGACATATTCTGCTGCTACCTTTCCGGTCAAGCCCAACTGACTCGCAACCCATTCACCGAGCAGTTTGTTGGCGCGGGCATCAATCTTGAAACGAAGCGCTTCTTCATGGACGTGTTTGTTTTCAAATGCATCCCGGCGATCATCGAAGTGTGACATCAGTTGGCTCCATCTGCTTGCATGATCGGGATATGGGACAGTCAGACAGAAAAAGCAATGGTGGGTGCAGGATATGGTCACAATTCCTGCTGATTTTGCCCTGCTCTGTTCTGGTTGGTCGATATAACGATACGGGCCCGGTGAGGGCCAGGCAGACGTGCAGATATGTGCGTTGGCGACCATGAAACTGACGATTGAAATATCAGATTGCTGTCATCTTCGGACATGGCGAAAAGGGCTTATTCTTGTCGAATGGGAAGGTTTAGGCTATCGCCACCCTTGGGACGATCTCCACTGATTGTAGGCGATGGAAACACAATGGCGCAGCGAAAACTCATCTATCGCGGACAAACGAAATCGCTCTATGAGTCGAATGTGGAGCCGCGATATCTTCTGCATTTCAGGGATGATGCACCGAGCGGCGGAATCGCGTCATTTGAAGGCAAAGGGGTGCTCAACAATCGAATCTCGGCGCATATCATGCAAAATCTCAACGCCGTGGGTATCAACACTCATTTTGTTCAACGCGAAAACATGCGTGAACAGTCTGTCATGATGGCCGATGTCCTCCCGATCCGCTTCCGTATGCAAAACCGTCTGGGTCAGGATACCCGCGACCGATTGGGGCTGGGCGATGATCATCATCTGCCTTACCCGCTTCTTGAATTCTATTTTATAAACGAATCAGGTGATTATCGGCTGGTCTCCCATGATCACATCGTGACCTTCGGATGGGTACAACCTGATGATTTTGAGTCTGTTTTCGCACTGACAAACAGGGCCAATGATTTTCTTTGTGGAATGATGGCTGCAGTTGGCTTCAGCCTGATCGAGTTCACAATGGAATTGGGGTGGGCCATCGACAGGGTGTCCAACGGAATCGAAACGGGATTAGCCGGTGAAAGGGAGTCTCGGACGCTGATGATCGTTGATGAACTGAGCCCCGATATCTTCCATCTACGCGAAGAACACAGCGGATTCGATTACCGGTGCGGTCTTCCGGCACACGCGGGGACCGGGCCGCCAAACGTCTATGTTGAGTTGGCCAGACGATTCAATATTCTGCCCGAATTGCCGACTCTGGAAGGTGTCAACGAATCAGGTCGCGTGACTCGCATGCGCAGCAAGGGTTGACCGACAAATCACTGTTTCACTCAGCCAAGTTGTCGCGGACAACCCCTGAATGTCATGCGCTCAAGAAAACAGAAACGATTCTGTATTTCAACATGATTAGGCGCTTGGATGGCCGACACAAACGGTTCACCTTATTTTTCAGAACTGGTCAATTTCCGATGACGTCCGAGTCAATTCAGTTGCCAGTTCATGGATTCGATCGACCATTGAGGCGAGTCCATTTGAACGTTGTGCGGTCAGATGTTCGCGCAAACTCAACCTGTTCAATTCCGATCCAGCGTTGATACGATTGATGTCGCCGAGAGGTACGCCATTATAGAGTGACGCAAGAATGGCAATAAGACCGCGCACGATCATGGCATCGCTGTCCCCTTGAAAGATGAACCGCTGTTCGTTGTTGTCTTCGCGAAGACTTGCGACAATCCAGACCTGACTGGCACAGCCATCGACCTTGGTATCAGGCAAACGCCGGGATTCCGGTAAGGCGTCCATGCTTTTTCCCAGATCGATAATATAACGATAGCGATCTTGCCATTCATCGAGGAATTCAAAATCCTCGACAATCGCTTCAAATTCTGCAGTTGCCATTGTATCAATCCTCATACGTTACGCGGCGACCACTGTGCTTGTGCCCCTGTGGTATGTCTGGGGCGTTGTCTGCCTTTGCCTGAATTCTGTCGTGTCAGCAAATCAATAGGCTTCCAATCTCATTGCTTTGGCACTAGACTCAAGCAAAATGGCAAAGGAATACCGATCATGAAACATATCTATGCAGGATTTGCTGCCTTGACGCTCTTGGCAGGTTGTTCTGGAATGGACGGCGGAGGGTTGAACCCTATGTCGTGGTTTGACCGCGAGACTGAACCAACCACGGCTGCAACAGAACCATTGGCACTGATTGATCCACGAGAACTCCTCCCGCAGGTCACCAGCGTCGAAATCACCAACACTTCCAATGGCGTTGTTGTGCTTGCGCGGGGGCTTCCACCGACGCAGGGATTCTGGGATCCGACTCTGGTTCCAACCAATAATGAGGAACCACTCGATGGATTCCTCCAATATGAGTTCAGGGCTTCCGGTCCATCAGAAGATATGGAGGAAGGCACTGAGGAGAGTCGTGAAATTCAGGCTGCACGAATCATCACTGCCGACAAGTTGGAAGGTGTGATCGGAATTCGTGTCATCGCGCTGGCGAACCTCGAAGAGATCGCTTTGGAACAGATATAATCTGAGTTTTGCCCTGAGAACTTGTCAACGCAATCCTGCCTTGACAGAGCTTGAGGGCATCCTTCCCAAAAACCTCCCTGCGCCAACCCCTTAATGGGCGGGCGTGGGAGTCTCCTGCAGCGATCGCTTGAAGGTCAGAGCTGGTCGCAATCAATTTCCCGCTGATTTTCAGTTCCCGTGCTCTGACATTGAGCAATGCGCGCAACAGGTCGGTATCCTGTTTCGCCGTCGGTGCCTTCTGAATCATGTCATCGATAGCACCCGCTTTCGCCCGTTCACGACCCGCTGCCACGGCTTTTATGATCGCCGCACTCACCTGTGGCCAGTGGCGTGTTTTCTTGATGAATCGAAGTCGGGTGAATTCCTCGGGATGAGTTGGCAGGGTTTGAGCAATTTCGTGAACGGCTTCATCGCTCATGACCCATCGTCGTGGAATATCCCACTTTTGGGCCAACTCCTCTCGAACCTTGGCAACCTCTCTGAGAATCGCCAGAGATATCGGTGAACCCTTGCGATTCTTGAGACGTTGCCAGGCGTCTTTGGGATCAGTCAGATATGTCGCGGGATCACTCAGGATAGCCGTTTCCTCCTCGATCCATGAAAAACGTTCGGTCTGGTGAAGCCGTCGCTCCAGTTCAACAAAGACATGTCGTAAATGATCAACGTCAGAAGCTGCATATTCCAACTGCCGATCTGTCAGCGGACGCCGCGCCCAGTCCGTCATTTGTGATGACCGTCCCAACTTGATTCCTGTCAATTTGCTGACCACCTGTTCGTAGCTGATCTGTTCACCTAAGCCACAGGCCAGAGCGGCAATCTGCGTGTCAAAGACCGGTTTGGGCAAGACACCAAGTTTAAACAGGAACAGTTCCATATCCTGCCGAGCCGCATGAAAAACCTTGATCAGATCCGAATCGGCAAAAATCTCTCTTAGCGGTTCGAGATCGAGCGTCGGAGACAGCGTGTCAAAGAGAGCGATTTCCTCGCTGCAATTGTCGGAAAGTACGGCCATTTGCAGGAGACAAAGTTTAGGAAAATAAGTCTTCTCGCGAACAAATTCGGTGTCAATGGCGACAAATCGGCTGTTACGCGCCATTTCGCAGAAACGCTTGAGGTCAGCCGTTGTCGTATAGGTGCGCAACTTGGCCAAAGGGACTCCAGTGCAATTGTCTTTATCAATCTGGGCACACTGTTGCAGCGGGGTGAGGCTAACAGGTTTGCTGTGATTTACAACCTTCACCAGATTCTGCAAAATATTCATATGCCCTGATTGGTGGTCATGTGAGATGGCAGAGCCAATAATTTGAAATGAGAATGCACCTGTTGTGTCTTCGACAACAGGTCATTCCATGAATACGGACAACGAAAGGTTACCAATGCGTGTATTGTTGCAGCGGGTTTCATCAGCCGAGGTAAAGGTGGATGGACAGGTCACGGGTCGTATCGATAGCGGATTGGTTGTTTTCTTTTGTGCAATGAACGGTGACGACTGCACAGATGTTGGTCCGTTGGTCAAAAAGATCATCAACTTGCGTATCTTTCAGGATGTGCATGGCAAGATGAATCTGTCGCTTGCAAAAACGGGTGGCAGTGTCCTTGTTGTCAGCCAGTTCACACTCGCTGCGGACACGAGTCGTGGGCATCGTCCGGGTTTTTCTGCTGCCGCTGGATCGGAAATAGGTGAAGCTCTTTACATGGAATTTGCCAATGAATTGCGCCAATACTGCCATGTCGAAACGGGTGTTTTTGGTGCCGATATGAAAGTTTCGCTGACGAATGATGGTCCGGTGACAATCTGGCTCGAGCGCTAACAGTCAAGGCAGGGAATGTTGTGCCGGCATATCGAAATTGGTTCCGCCGGTGCCCTTACCACATTGCTATGAATGATCGGCAATCAACCATATTTGTCCTTCGTGGTGAAACAATCACGATGATTAACCATGCTGATCACGCATACCGGTCTCCAGTTGCGCAATGACACCCGGTTGGTTTCGGAAGTGTGGCTCCGGCGGCAGGATTCGAACCTGCGACCAATTGATTAACAGTCAACTGCTCTACCGCTGAGCTACGCCGGACCAAGGCGACTGCTTAACGATTTTCTGACCCATTGTCTAATCCATGGGATATTCGTCAGCGATATATTTGCCAGCAGTGCGCGAGACGATATGCCGATTCGACACAATCAACGAAACTGGCTCTCTGCTAGCTCTCATTCCTGCTCCATGTCCAATCGGTGGCACAAATATTCTTGTCTTCGGCGGCCTGCACCTGGTCCCTGTCTTTCAAGTCAAGGAGATGGGCCAAAATATTGCGCATGCCAAGTGGAATGACGTGTGCAGGCGCGGCAGGGTAGATCCGGAATGCCAATTCCTGCGCTGACTTGGGAGATTCCTCGAGCAAAGTTAGAATTTGCCCTTCTCGTTTGAGGCGATGGGCAATTCGTTCATCCAATAGGATTTGAGGATCAGATACGATCTCACCGTGTCCGGGAAAAAATCTTGCCACCTTGTAAGCCTTCAAACGATGAAGAGAGGCCATATATCTGGTCATGTCGCCGTGCGGTGGGGAGATAAATGTTGTTGACCAACCCATCACATGGTCACCCGAAAAAATTCCGTTTCCCTCCTTCCAGGCCAGACATATATGATCGTCCAGATGTCCAGGCGTCCATATGGTTTCCAGGCACCAGCTTTCTCCTTGAATGATCTCACCATCTTCAAGATATTTGTCCGCTATGAAGGATTTGTCGATCCCCTCGCCCCCTTTGAAAGACTGTAACAAGCCACCGGGTGCGACTCGACGGGATTGGTGTCGCGCGAATGCATAAATTTGTGTATTCGTGATCTGAGCCAGTCTGGGTGCGAGTCCGGCATGGTCAATATGGGCATGAGTCACAAAAATCCCGTGGACTCGCTGATCACCAACAACGTCAAGGATAGCGCGCAGATGTTGTGAGTCATCAGGTCCAGGATCAATGATGGCAATATCAGACTTGCCGAGGAGGTAAGTGTTGGTACCGGTGAACGTCATAACGGATGCGTTCCCAGCCCGGACTCGACGCAGCATAGGGTGCAAAGATCCCGTCAGTTGACCCGATATGGCCCCCTCTTTCGCAACGCGTTGTGCCAAGTTTCTTACCTCCTTCGACAGTGTTTCCATTGGCCCGTTCGCAACGAAGAGTTCAGCCAGTTGACAGCTGCCACCCATCTCCCGCCATACCCATTCGCCAGTCAGCCTGGCCTGAACGCGATGAATCACACGGCGCGACAGTCACCTCTGGTCTGTTGTCTGGCTTCACTGTGTTGGATGGAACAGGATAGTACAGGACAGTTCTGTTCACGTGGAAGTAACAGAAAATTGTCAACAGGAAAATCAGACGGATCAAGTTATTGTTGATTTTGCCCGCAACTTATGCAAGTTGGGGAAAATTCCTCGCCACATCACTTGTCTTATGGGAACTGCTGATAAAAGCGACATTTTGCTGCAGTCATCAGATCAAAACACTGCTGACGGAATTTTGCATTGGTTGCGGTTTTCAATGCTGAATCGACTGTTGAAAGCCGCTTTCCCCAAAGGGCTGCGCGGCCGCGCGATACTGATCTTTCTTTTCCCGGTGATCATGATTCAGCTGGTGATCGCCGGTGTCATTGTCCAACGACATCATGATCGCGTCACACGCCAGATGGTTGCGAATGTAGAACCGGAAATTCGCCTGGTGCTCTCGAGAATTAACTCTGCCGCAAACATCAATGAAGCCATGGATTTGATTACTCCCGTCACCGTGCCAGGGAGGCTTCAAGTCGTGATTTTAGATGACAATGAGGGAACAACAAATGATCGGCGATTGTTTTACGACCTATCGGGTGCTGTCATCATCGATGCCATTCGGCAGGCCATTCCCAGCATTAAATCTGTTGACCTGTTTGCCGATGACGGTGATCGAGTCATTATTTTGGCCAACACGACTCTGGGTGACGTGAGTATCGGGTTACTCCGTTCTTCTGTCGCGCCATCCAATCCGCATCAGTTGCTGTTCCTGATGTTGATTTCTGGCATTTTCTGGACAGCAATTGCCTTCGCTTTCCTGCGCAATCAGCTGAAACCAATTATTCGTCTTGCCCATGCATCGCGCGCTTTTGGCCGGGGTAAATATATTGAATTGTCACCGGCTGGGGCAACCGAGGTCCGCGAGGCGACCCGTGCCTTTATTGATATGCGAAAGCGTATTGAGTCCCACCTGGAACAAAGAACACAAATGCTCTCAAGCATCAGCCATGATCTCAAGACACCTCTTGCGCGACTGCGTGTGGGTCTGGAGCTGCTTCCGCAATCACCAGAAACGACCGAACTGATTGCTGATGTCCATCATATGACGCTGATGGTGCAGGAATTTATTGAATTCAGCCAGCATCAGAGGCTCGAGAGCATCACGGAGATTGACGTGCTCAAGCTCACAGATGAGATCTGCAGGGATTCGCATATTCCGGGCAAGGAGTTATCATTGGTTATTGATAAGAGCGTGAAATCAGGAGCGACTGTCAATATCCGCCCAGTTAGCACGCGTCGGGCGTTGCAGAACCTGATTCAAAATGCATTTGATCATGCAGATATGGTGCGTTTGACGGTCAATATATCGCGCGAGACGCTTAACCTGATTGTTGAGGATGATGGGCCGGGAATCCCTGTCGAATCCCACGAATTGGCGCTTCGTCCATTTACGCGCCTCGATACAGCGAGAAATCTCAGTCAAAGCAGTGGGGTCGGGCTTGGCCTTGCGATTGCCGAGGATATCGCAATCCGCCAAGGCGGCAAGCTTGATCTGGGTGAAAGCAAAAGCCTAGGCGGACTCAGGGCAACGGTTTCTTTGCCTGCACTCGGCGAGTGATGATGCCAGTTCAATGATCTTGCAAATCTTGGTCATTATCACTCAACTGAAATTGGTAGGCCCGGAGGGATTTGAACCCCCAACCAAAGCGTTATGAGCGCTCTGCTCTAACCATTGAGCTACGGGCCTCTTTTTCTTGATTAGACACAACCGAATCAGAGGTCAAACTGAGGACAATGCTCCTGTCTCTAGTCAGATTGATCAGTGAGAGGTTCATTGACGAGAACAACTCCCCAATGGCTGCAATAAAGTCGGACAAATTCGGGTGACACGTTACGGATCATTCAATAATTTCCAATTGGGAAAAGAAATAGGCGATTTCAACAGCGGCTGTCTCGGGCCCGTCGGACCCATGAACGGAGTTTTCTGACAGGGACAGCGCAAATTCTCGTCGTAAGGTTCCTTCCGCAGCTTCCTGTGGATTGGTTGCGCCCATTACCTCACGATTGCGTCCAATCGCATTTTTACCTTGCAGAACCTGTACAACAACCGGTCCTGATGACATCGTCTTGCATAGCTCGGCAAAAAAGGGGCGTTCCTTATGAACCGCATAAAATCCTTCTGCCTGTTTTCGTGTCAGTTCCAGTCTTTTTTGTGCGATGATCCGTAAGCCGGATGCTTCCAGCTTTGCATTGATCTGTCCCGTGAGATTGCGTCGTACAGCATCAGGTTTAATCATTGAAAACGTTAATTCGGTCATATGTTGGTCTCGCGCGATTACATGTTGCCTGCTATTGCCACATGTGACCATATGCGTTTGATGCAGAATTTCAAGCATTCGATGACGTTGACCGAATCGGCGCGAAGCTGCAAATGTGGGCATGTTTTGCGGTACTCTGCACGAAGTCTTTCAAAAGGCGTATTTTTTGGCCCTTGAGGCAACATCGCGATAATACCCCGAGGTAGCGGGCAGACATTTATGACGGTTGGATCAAGCGTTGATGACAGATGCAAAAGGACATGAGGGCAGCTGACACTCACGATGCATGTCAACAACCATTATAATTGACTCATTCTCGCCGCCAATTTCATCGTCACCACGCGAGTTGTGAATGATGATCCAGCTATGTTTTCATCTTTACTGAAAATTATCTCCCCCGTATCTGGGTGATGCAGGCAAGTGTGGGCAGTGACTCCAACCCAATATTGATGTCGAAACCGCCACAGACAACTGACAGTTGATTTTACCGTTAGCTCGTGATTACACTCACCCGGGTCGTCACGTCCCCTCTGCTGTTCGGCGCGAGTCGAGGTCCGATCAACTGTGGTGTGTCAATCAACCTACGAATTTCCAACAAACAGTCGATTTCTCATGCCAGATTCCAGGCCGCGGTGACAAACAATATGAAATTTTCCATGGACCCTCCCATGCCGTGAAAAATTCCTTGAACCTCAACACAGACACGCCAAGACCCCATTTGTATGCTTTGGGCTCATCTCGTTGGCCACATTTGCAGCTTCGCGCCCATTCAGCCAAGTTGCGCCGCGTCGTTTTTGAGCGAGTCATATGTAAATGTTGAATTTGTCGATGACAGTCCCACATCACAAGAATGGATAACTTCGATTATTTGCGGCTGACATATCTGCTCATTTTGGCACTTGCAGTCAGTGGACTGATTTATACGCAATTCCACAATCGTCTCAGTGAGGCCTTGCGGGTCACCGTGACATGGGTCATGATTTTTTTTGGCCTCATTGCCGGTTACGGATTATGGGAGGACTTCCGAGGCGAAGTCACGCCTCAATTCATGTCGACCGCGGGCGTTGAATCGGTTGCTCTGCAACGCCAGGCCGATGGACACTTTTATGCATTGTTACAGGTGAATGGACATACCACACGATTCTTGTTGGATACGGGAGCAAGCGGCATTGTGCTCACCCGGCAGGATGCCCGTGCCGCCGGGATCAATCCAGACTCGCTTCGTTATATAGGTATTGCCCGTACTGCCAATGGAAGAGTCCGAACCGCGCCAATCCGGATTGATGAGCTGCGCTTTGGTGATTTGATCAACCGCAACGTGCCCGCGACGGTCAATGAAGGAGATCTCCACATCTCGCTGCTCGGTCAGTCCTATTTATCGCAATTCGGGGAAGTCACCATCAGGGACCATGTCCTGACGCTAACCACCAACTGAGGAATTCTCCGGTGATGGACGGCTAGCGGCCGTGACGTCATCTGTTGATGGATAGTTCTTTTGTGCCTGGCAGTTCCATTTGCCATTTTCAAATGCCCAATATTGCAGCCGCGTGCCGGCCTTTGACAAACGTGACCATTGCGCACGCGAGTTCTCCACCTCACTTTCATGGTCAATCGCACAGACGATGGACACGCGTTGGTACTGCGCGGCCGCATCATCTTTGACTCTTGCGCCGTCAAAAAGGATCAGCGATTCGGCAATCGATTCGATGTTCTCATCGGTTGTCAGTAAAATTGACTGATCCTCATCAAACTCGCCCCCGGCAACCGCATGCGGCAGGAAACTCTCGGGTGGATGCGTCCATAACTGGCGATCGAGGGAATCGATCGCGGAGTCTGAGCCTGCCCGGACAATTGTTCTCCATCCCGCTTCCCGCGATCGCACGAGGAGCCGACGAATATGTTCAAATGACTGATCGCTTTTCACCAGGTAGAAGAAAACCTCGGTCATGAAATCTCGAATTTTCTCTGAATCAATCGGTCAATTGTCCTGACGCCCCAACCCGTTGCCCCGGTCGGTGCGAGGTCAGATGCACTGCGTGAGGCAACCCCCGCGATGTCGAGATGAATCCAGTCTGTCGAAGGTTTGACGAAACGCTGCAAAAACTGTGCGGCGGTAATTGCGCCTGCATCCCGGCCACCGACATTCTTCATGTCGGCAATTCGGGATTTAAGCATCTTGTCGTACGCATCGTCCAGTGGCATCCGCCAGGCCCGCTCGCCTGCCTCGACAGCGGCTGTCATAAATTCCTTGCTGAATGATTCACTGTTACTGAACAACCCAGCAAATTCGGTTCCCAGGCTGACGATGATTGCCCCCGTCAATGTCGCCAGATCAATAATTCCGCCAGGAGAAAATTCCTGTTGTGCGTACCAGAGAAGATCTGCAAGGACGAGTCGTCCTTCGGCATCGGTGTTGATCACTTCGACGGTGTCGCCTTTGAGAGATCTCACGACATCACCAGGACGCTGCGCGGTCCCTCCTGGCATATTTTCGACCAAGCCAACGATTCCAATGACATTTGCCGCCGCCTTCCGACAGGCGACAGCCTTCATCACCCCGGCAACCGTCGCCGCGCCAGCCATATCCATTGTCATTTGTTCCATTTTTGCTGCGGGTTTGAGCGAGATTCCACCCGTATCAAAGACGACACCTTTGCCAGCAAGAACCAAAGGGTCGCCATCACCCTTGAGCCATTTCAAGATTGCAACCCGCGATGGGCTGGCCGACCCCTGCCCTACGGCCAGCAAGGCCCGCATACCCAAGGACTGCAGATCGGATTCCTCAAGGATTTCGACATCCACACCATCCTGTGTGAGCTGACGAAGACGTGCTGCGAATTCCCCGGTTGTCAAAACATTCGCTGGCTCATCAACGAGCGTACGCGCCAGACAAACGCCAGCAGCAAGTGCTTTTTGTGGCTGATAACTTCTGCGGGCGGCTTCGGAGTCGGTGACAGCAATAGTTATTGTCTTCCTCTCATTGGTCTCGCTCTTTCCGGTCTTATGTGATGAGAAGCGATATGAGGCCAGTTCAGCGCCAAACGCGATGTCGAAAATGCGACGAATACCGCGCGCCAGAACCAGTATATCGTTATTTTGTGCCAGCCGTGCGATCTGACCTCCCGCCTTGTGCGCTTCCTTGACCTTTGCGTTGCGATCAAGCTTGAGGAGCAGGAGTGATCTGGCATTGAGTCCCGACGGAAACTTCAGTTCCATCGATTCGCCGGCCCGGAGTTTCATGAAAGCTTCACTTGACGCGGCACGTGTAACGGCACCATGCACCGCCTTGTCAATAGCCATTGCCGATGGCAAAAGAACACCGTCTGCGTTGGCACATAAGGCAATGATGCCCGTATGCTGCAGAGTGCCCTCAATCGTCAATTTCTTGAAGCGAATTGGCGCCGTAAAAGCCATTTGTTCACCTGTTCCTGTATCTGCAATTTATCCGTCCAGATTCCAAACTTTTGCTACTCATTTGTCGACTCATTTGCTAGACCTTCAGCACATGTTCGATTTCCGGTCAAAGTTGGATTCTTGTGTCGCGGTTCGATTTCTATGTTCTGGAGCGGCAAATCGCTGTCTTCGTGTTGTTGACTGGTATGCTGGTTGTCATTTTTTGGATTAATTTCACGGCACGGGGACTATCTAGCTTTCTTGCAGATACACAGGCGATCAGGCTGCTTCTGCTATACACATTCCTTGATCTCCCGGACTCACTATACCGTGCACTCATTCTCGGTGCTTATATCCCTGCTCTTTACACCGCCTATCGTCTGTATGCGGATCGGGAATTATGGGCTTTGCAGGCCGCCGGTGCCTCTCCTGCGCGATTACTCGCCCCGTTCTTGGCATTCGGGATCCTGATGATCACAATTTCTTCATTTCTTGTGCATGACATTCTTCCGAATAGCCGCGCTCTTGGTTCAGAGGTCAGAGTTCGATTGCAAACGGATATTTCACAATTTCGTGTCAAACCCGGTGAGTTTTTGTTTCCTGCTGACGAGGTTGCATTCTACGTGCGCGACCGCTCTGAATCAGGAGAATTACTGAATGTGTTCCTGCATCATGGCAAACGCGGTGGTCAGGAAGTCACATATATCGCCGAAACTGCGCGAATGGTGGAAGCCGGTGACCAAACACTGTTCGAAATGCAGTCTGGATCGACTCAAATCTGGGATCCGGACACCGATTCAATCCGCATCATCCAGTTTGAAAAGGCTCGTTTCAACCTCTCTGAACTTGCTCGGGAACTATCGGGTTCGCTGCGTATTGAGAGATTGACCAACTCAGCCAGTCTGCTCAGCCAATTGCAACAAGATGAAGTCGCACCGGATTACGCCAAGATTCAAAGTACATATGCAGAGATTCATCGCCGGGTGACCTATTCGCTGATGACTTTCCTGTTTCCCTTGATCGGTGCCGCCTCTGTAACAGCCAGCGAGGCCTTACGTTTTCGTCGTTTTGTCCCGATTATCATATCACCGGTGATGATTGCGGCGCTGTTTATTCTGAACAATCATTTCCACAATCTCGTCATTTCCACACATGCGCCGATGATCCTGATGTATGTTCCCGCTGTTCTTGGTATTCTCTGTATAGCCATGATGACAGTCGTTGCACTCAAACCATATCGCTTTCAATTCTCAGGAAAGCGGCGCATGGCATGATTCTCGCTCGATACTTTATGCGTAAGTTCCTGATTGCCCTCGGCACATCAGCAGGATTTTTGTTACTTTTCTCCTTCCTGCTGCAACTCGAACGTTATCTCGTAAGACTGACCGAGCTTGGAGTTTCACCCGCAGCCGCAGTCCAGCTTGTTGCGTTGAGTACGCCTAACCAGATTTACGACATGATTCCAGCAATCGTCGGGGTCTCGGCATTGTGGTTCTCCTATCGCACCAGTGCCGTCCATGAAATGACCGCGGTTCGTGCCGCAGGGACATCAGGTATTGCCGTCTTGGTGATCCCTGCATTGACGTCTTTCACCATTGGATTGATTGTCATGACAGTTTTCGGCCCGATTTCTGCCGGTTTATCAAAAAGTTTTGAACAGCAGTTCAGTCAATTGCGCGGGGAACAGAATCAGGTTTTCTTGGAGAGCGGGGGTTTTTTATGGTTTCGTCAAATTCTTGATGGCCGACAGACCATTCTCAGAGCTGCGCAGACGAATCGCGGTGTATCATTCTCCGATCTTCATGTGACGATCTTTGGTCCCGATGGGAACCCATCACAGAGAATTATCGCAGAACGGGCCGAACTCGTTGAAAATATCGCACAATTGACGTCATCAAATCTTTTTGATTTCACTGCACCCGCAGATCAGGTTCCTGGAATGTGCTTGTATGACTTCAAATCTTATAATCTCTCCCGTAACTCCCAATCATCACCCTACCAAGCCCAGGTTTGGCCAATCGGTTGCTTCGAGACGGGCCTCACCGCCAGTCAGGTGAGCGACAGTTTTGATCTTCCCGAACTGGTCACATTCTGGCAACTGCCTGAACATATTCGACTGCTTGAAAAATCAGGATTTTCCGCGGTCAAACACCGTTTGCGTTTTCATCTGGAACTGGCACAACCGCTTCTGCTCGCGGCGATGGCCCTGGTTGGAGGCGCATTCACCTTTCGGCAACAATATGGGATCAATGCCGTATTGGCCGCACTCGCGGCGACGCTTTGCATTTTAGCTGTGATCTTCATACAAGAATTTGCAAGGATTTTGGGGGAGGTTGAGACCATTCATTACCTGATTGTTGCATGGGCTCCGCCGCTGGCCGCATTATTGACTGCGGTGGGACTCATATCTTTTCGAGAAGGCAGATAGGTGCGGCTTGCCGCACTTGCCATCCTCTTCATCCTGGTCTGTGCCGCGGTGCGGGCGGAGGCGGAAAGGGCGACGATTCTCGCAGACAGGATCCTGTACAAGAGAGGTGGTAACGAACTTTCAGCGATCGGAAATGTTGAGATTTTTCTTGATGGACACCATTTGCAAGCCAGCCAGGTTGATTTCAACCGGGGAATTGTGAGTGTGAAAGGTCCACTGACACTCACAGATCCACATGGCGGGGTCTCCATCGCCGATTATGCTGAACTCGATGAGAACCTTCGCACAGGTGTTGTGCGCGGGATTGAGATGCTGCTCAATAATCAGCTCCATATTGCTGCGGGTACGCTGAAAACAGATGGCGAACGCTATGTCATGCTGGGTAATGCTTTGGTCACCACCTGCCGGACATGCGGCCATGAAGAGCCGCCGATATGGCATTTTCGTTCACGACACACTGTTCTTGATCGTGAAAACAAGCGAATTTACCTGCGTGACGCCGAGTTTGTCCTTGGCGATACCCCGCTCCTGTCTTTTCCTTCGCTTGTCCTGCCTTATCCTGGGGTCAAGCGCAAAAGCGGTGTTTTGCCACCAAAATTGAATTATTCCAGCCATCGCGGATTAACGGTGGGGCTGCCGTATTTTCAGACACTTGATGATCATGCCGACCTGACGATTACGCCCTTCGTCAACAACAAGAGATGGCACTATCTTGAGGTCGAGACCCGTCATCGTTTCCAGCAGGGTTGGATCGATGTCACCGGATCTTTGGCCCATGACTTTCGTGGCAATAAAGGGGATCGCGGTCACATCCAGGCGTTGGGCGGATGGGATCTCGGGGCCGGTTTTGCCCTGAGCTTTGACGGCACCGAGGTATCAGACGCGACCTATCTGGATGCGTATGATTATTCGGAAGACAATACGCTGATCAACAGTATCGGAGTCGATAGACGCGGCAAGGAGACCTACTTTGCCTACCGCACACGCCAAGTTAAGCAACTCAATCCGATCATGAAGAAAGAATGTCCGAGCTCTGATAGTGATAACATGTGTAAAAAAAACCATCCAGAACCAGTTGTTGACGTGACTCACCTGCATCCAAGACTCATCCATGAAGCCAATTGGCGCTGGCGCCGCCCGGTTGTTGGAATTGGTGGCATCGCCGGGCTTTCTGTGGACGCCTACTGGCTGGACCGACCCAATTCCGAAGAATCCCGAAGGATGGCATCGGAGTGCAATCCCATGTCAATATGCCCATCACCCGAAACGGTACAGAGATTGACAGCAGCAGCCGATTGGAACCGTCGCTGGAATGCCGCCGATACAGGCTTCGTTGTGATGACATCTCTGTCGGCATCGGTTGACAGGCTTCGTCAAGACCCCTTTGAAGGAAATGGGGATGACACAAAATCAATGCCGACTGAGAAGGTGACACGGACATCTGCAACTGCAGCAGTCGATTTGAGTCTACCCCTCATTCGTCGTCACAATGGACATGCGCAACTGCTCGAGCCGTTCGTGCAGGTCGCCTGGTCTCCGGATGAAAGTGAAAGAAAAAAAGAATTTCTGAATGAGGACAGTTACTTTGTGGAATTTGATGAAACCAACCTGCGCGCGGCTGAGCGATTTGCTGGACATGATCGCAACGAAACTGGCCTGCGCTTCAATGTCGGGGTCAAGAATACCAGCCGCTTCAGCGATGGTCACAATCTCGAACTGCTCTTGGGACGGGTCTTCAGGAATGACGATGATCAACAGTTCACCGAGCAATCAGGCCTCGCCGGCAAACGTTCCGATTATGTCATTGCCGCTGACCTGCAGACCAATAGCGGTGTCAGTCTCAAACAAAGTGTTGTCGCAGGTGATGATCTTGAAGTGGAAAAATCTGTCTCGCGCCTGAGCTATGACTCGAATGATTTCGGATTCGACCTTGGTTATTCGAACCTGGCCAAGGATGAAAAAGAAGGAATGAACGATGACAGCGAGTCATTGCTTGCTGCAGTTCAGGTTGGTCTGGATAATGGCTGGCAGTTTGGTTCCGATGTCAATCTGGATCTCGGGCAAAAGGCAGAAAGTCATGTCGGCCTCGGTGTCGAATTCAATCGACAATGTCTGGGATTTTCTGCTAGGATGGAGCGATCACTGCGCACAGAAGCCACACCCAAAGAAAAGAACTCGTTCAGCATCGAATTTTCGCTGGGAAGTCTTTCAGGCTCCCGCGTCGAATCTTCTGAAACGGCCTGCAACGGCGGCTGAACGATAGGAAATATCATGATTCGCGTTCTCGTTCTTGTCACTGCTCTGGCCTGTTTGTCGATACTGGTCGCACCGGCAGAAAGCAGCATGTTTAGCACTGCGATTAAGGTCAATGGAATTGGCATCAGCCATTATGACCTCGATCAGCGTCAAAAACTGTTGCGCGCGATCAACAGACCGGGTGATCTGGCCGCTCTTGCAGAAGAAGCCTTGATCAATGAGCGTCTTTATCTTGAAGAGGCAAATCGACTGGGATTCGCGGTCACTGACGAAGAGATCGCGGGTGGCATCGAGGAGTTCGCCGCGCGCGGTTCGCTGGGTCCGGAGCAATTCCTGCGGGAAATCGCAAAGTTTGGTGTGACGCGCGACTCCTTTGTCAGCTTTGTCCGTGCCGGTGTCGCATGGCGAAAAGTGGTCAGCGCAAGATTTAACCCGGTTGTTGCCGAGCTTGGTATTTTGGAAGTCGAACAAGCCCTCGCCTTCCAGCCCGCGCCGACCTTTGTCTCGGCGCGGATATCAGAAGTCGCGCTGTCACTTCAGCCGAATGTCGCCGCACGAAGCCGTGATCTCGCCGATCGCATTTCCCGTACAGTGACAAATGCAGGAGAATTTGCCGAAACCGCCAGATCCCTGTCGATTGCCGAAAGTCGCAACGATGGTGGATCACTCGGCTGGGTGCAGCTTGACCGTATGCCGCCCAATGTTCGCGCGGCCATCCAGGCAACGCCCGTGGGCCGTGTGACTCCGGCCGTGGAAACAGATGCAGCGGTGTTTGTTTTCTTTAAACATGAACTGCGTGAAGAGTCTGGCCGACTCGGGCCTGAAACAACCGATTATGCGGTATTGCGAGTCGCTCCGGGAGTTGACCAGACGGCGCGAGAGCGGGCCAATGAGATCATCGCAAGAATTGATTCATGTGCGGATCTGCGGGCGGTCTCCCGAGAATTTCCAAGAGGCTTTTTCCGCGCCAATTCGATCGGTTCCGGTGACGAATCGCGCTACACTCTCCATTTGGCGCGACTTGATGCGGATGAAACGGCCATCGTGCCGATTGGCGGCTCAAATGCGATCGAATTGCTGATGTTGTGCAGCCGCCGGGCATCGCTCCCGGTCGAACAACGTGAGACAATTCTTGGTCAAAAACGCAATGAAAAAATAGAAGATTATGCTTCCAATCTTCTGGCCAATTTGCGTGCCTCTGCCATTATCAGTCGGGAGTGATGTCTAAACCTGTTGCCCTGACGCCGGGGGACCCGGCTGGCGTTGGTATTGAACTTGCTGTCGCTGCATGGAAGGAACTTCATCGAGGCTCTGATTTTTTTCTGTTCGCGGATCGCCGCCAAATGGCAGCGCTGGGCGATTCAGTGCAGAGTTGTGAAATCAACCAACCTGAAATGGCAACGGCTGCGATGAAGGACGGTATACCGTTTATCCATCTCGACTTTCCGACTCTGGTCCATGCCGGAGAACCGGTAGTAGAAAATTCCGAGGCGGTCATCAGGGCAATTGAAATCGCCGTGGACATGGCAAAAGGCAGAAAGATTGCCGCTGTTTGCACGGGACCGGTGAACAAGAGATTACTCCGGCAGACCGGTCGTTTCCCCTATCCCGGACAAACAGAATTCTTGCAACATATCTGCAGTGCAAGAGATGTTGCAATGTTGCTTGCCTCACCGGAACTACGAACCGTTCCAGTGACCATCCATACAGCACTGCGGACCGTTCCAGCTGAATTGACCACAGATCGGATTATCCGTGCCGGGCGCATAACGCATGATGGATTGCGCCGTGATTTGGCAATAGATGCGCCGCGCATCGCCATTGCCGGTCTCAATCCGCATGCCGGGGAAGCGGGCCTCATGGGCGACGAAGATGAAAGAGTCATTGTCCCGGCGATTCGTAAGCTTGTTGATTCCGGTATTCAGGCATCCGGCCCGCGTCCGGCAGATAGTCTATTCCATGAATCTGCCCGATCTTCATATGATGTGGCATTATGCATGTACCATGATCAGGCTCTGATACCGGTGAAAACTCTCGACTTCTTTGGAACAGTCAACGTGACGTTGGGGCTGCCCATCATCCGGACATCCCCTGACCATGGAACAGGTTTCGACATTGCCGGAAAAGGAATCGCACGCCCCGAAAGTCTCATTCGTGCCATTGAAATGGCTCATGAAATGGCGGCAAACAGGAACTTGGCCGTTTGACTGATCTGTCGTGTCTGCCACCTCTTCGTGAAGTCATCGCTGAACATAAGTTGTCTGCCCGCAAGACATTTGGGCAGAATTTTCTGCTAGACGAGAATCTGACAGACAGGATTGCTCGGTTGGCGGGACCGCTCAAAGGATATGATATCCTCGAGATTGGCCCCGGACCGGGTGGGTTAACTCGCAGCCTCGTGCGTGCCGGCGCACGCAAAGTGCTCTGTGTGGAAATTGACAAACGTTTCGTGCCGGCACTTCAACCATTGACCTCTATTGCTTCAGTCGAAATCGTTCATGCCGATGCCTTGAAATGGAATCCATTGGGACAGTTGAATCCACCGATCAAGATTGTTTCCAATCTTCCCTTTAATTCCGCGACCCCATTGTTTGCGCACTGGTTGGAGTCAGTTGACTGGCCACCTTTCTGGACGAGTCTGACCCTGATGTTTCAGCAAGAAACAGCGGAGAGAATTCTTGCTGATATCGGTTCAAAGTCCTACGGTCGGTTGTCGGTCCTGGCACAATGGCGCACGCAGGCCCGTTTGGCTCTCCGTGTTCCTGCCGCAGCGTTTGTGCCGAAACCCAAAGTGAATGCCTGTGTTATTCAGGTCCGATGGCAGGAAGAAAGCCCTGACAGGACGAATCCATATATACTCCGTCAGATTACAAAAGCAGCCTTCGGACAAAGAAGGAAAATGGTGCGAACCAGTCTCAAGTCTTTGGGTCCTGATATTGACTCTTCCCTCAAGGCAACGGGCATTCCTCCGGATTCGCGACCCGAAACGATAACAGTCGCGCAGTTCTGTCAGTTGGCACGGCAGCTTCAACGCGAAAGGGAAGGTTCATGACAATTCAATGACATGACTGTGATAGATTACGAAGACGTATCCAATAGATGTGTATTCGAACCTGGACATAGCGGGCAGATGAACCCCCCGTCGTGCAAAGAAGGTCTGTCCTATATTGGGTAGATCCCAACGAAGGTACGTCAAGTCCCACAGGATGTGTGGGTTTGTCGCGCCTGGATTGGACTGTCATTTGTCATAAAAGACAATGTGGTTTCAAATCAACCGATGATTGCAGTTTGAACCCCGGATGATGGCAGGTCGACCCCAAATCGCAGTCAGGCGACGCGGCGGGCGCAGTCAATCCGGGCGTCGAGATCTCCATTCGGTCATCAGCCGGAATCGGCTTGAATGGGATCAAGGTGGATCTCCAGTTTTGTTCCCACGGCCTGGGCGTAGCGGGCGAGTTTGGCAAGACTGACATTCTGGCGTGCGCCTTCAATGCGTGAGACCTCGCTCTGTTGGGTGCCCATACGTTCGGCCACCTCGGTTTGCGACAGACCTGCCGCGGTGCGGGCCACCACAAGCTTGCGGGCCAGGTCATACTCAGGGGCCAGTGCCGCGTAGGCGGCGCGATGATCAGGATCGCGCAGGAACGCGGTCTTCAGGTCTGCGAGTTGGGTCATGTCACCTCCTGTGCCCTCTGTCTGGCGAGTTCAAGTGCCGCCGTGGGCGTTTTCCGGGTTTTCTTCTGGAACACATGGACAACAACCAGCCGTCGTTCCGTGGCCGTGACACAAATGGCGCGGGCCCGTCCGTCTTTTCCATTCAGGCGCATTTCCCAAAGGACCTCGCGCAAAAAACGAACATGCGGCATCCCCACCGTTTTCGGGCCATAGTCGGCCAGAAGTTCACCGACCCATAAGAAACGCGCATATAACTCACGCGGCAATTTGGCCAGTTCACGACCAACTCTGGGAGTGATTCCCATATGGCTGGGTTTGGACCACGATTGATTCCTGATCGGTTTCATCTGGCGAATCAGGCGACTCTGGCGAGGGGTGTGCGATTGTCGTTGGCCGAGAGGTTGGCATGGGCGTGTCGCCGTCGGTGGGTCAGTTGGGCCCAGACGCTGTCAAAGCATCCCGATTTGAGCAGAGCCCGGAAGGTGAGAACGCCCTGGCCACCGGCGCGGCCCCATCTCGGGCCGCTACGCTTGAGCCGGGTGTTGACGATCATTTTGTTCGCCGCCTCGACAGCGCCGCTGCCGATGGGAGAGCCGGCATCGCGGGCCGCTTTGTCACGCATCCGCTGGCGGTGACTGCGGACATACCCAATGGCGGTGGTGATCTCGCCAGCCCCTGGGCTTTTCCGCTGGAGATATCGCAACGCATCGATCATCTGGCCCACGCCCTGGGGATCCTCTGTCAGGATCGCCTTGTGTGTATCGAACCCCGCCGTGCTCCTGGCGCTCTCCGCGCCAATCGCGGCATCAACCGCGGCCTTGAGAGAGGGGCAGGCCTGCCCGATATCGACCCACCTGATATCCGGGGTCAAACTCTCCAGAAAGGTCCAGTTGTCCCGGGCCCCATCGGCGATGGCGACAATCTTCAACTCTCGACTCTCCGCCGCCGCCTGCGGCATCCCGTGCCACACCTCCTGGCTGATCTGGCGTTTCAGACAGGTTTGGCCCGGTTCGGGAAGCCGGGCAAAAGTGCGCTGTGTGAGCATCGTCCCTTCACTGTCGAGTGGGGCCACAACACCGCAGGCGGCCACGCCAGCCCGGTTCCATGGCCTGTCCATCAAGCTCTTCCGCAGGCATCCGCAGCATCGTGCCATCCAGTGAGACCCGCAGGGCCACCGCATCATCATGCAGGCTCTCATCGCCCCGCACCTCTGTGAGGAGATCGTCCGCCTGATCCTCAAATTCCTGCCCCCTGTACCTTTTGAACTGGCCTTTTGGCTCTCTTTCTGGGGGTGCTCGGCTGCGGTTTGTGCGGGCGCGTCATGTTCGCGGTGGGGACGGCCCAGCGGTTGGGCCAGTTTCTTCTGCGTGATCACGTTGTCACGCTTGTTGAAACACATGCCGGATCCGAAGACGGGGCGGGCTGGATCCGGACCAACTGCCCGCACCCCCAACCGCCTGACACACAATCGCCGGAGCCTGCCGCCGGCTGTGCCGGGCCATGAGGCCAGTGAAAAAGACAAAAGGTCCAACCCCCACCAACCCCACAGTTTCCACCCGTGCCTCCAAAAACCACCAATGTCCCGGGGATCAAACACAGGCCAGATTCTGAACGCTGGCAGCCCGGTCCAAGGGCACGTCGTGATGGCTCTGGTGGTGATGCCATCGATAACTGTAGTGACCTGCAACCAACCTGCAAAAACCCGATTGATAAATGCCCATCACAAAAACCTGACAATTCATTCTGAAGTTGACATAAACCTTTGTTGCGAGGAAACCGACCTTCTGGACAGATCGTCGCCGATGTCATACATGTCATACGATGAGGAGATCAGGAGAGTACCATGTTGTCCATCCGCCTTCCGCCCGATATTGAATCGCGTCTTGACGATCTGGCGCGGGCAACCGGGCGCACCAAGAGCCATTACGCGCGTCAGGCCATCCTCGAGACCCTCGCGGACATGGAGGATGCCTATTTGGGCGACCGGGTCCTGGAGCGGATTCGCCAGGGCGAGGAAACGGTTCTGACCGCGGACGATATGTGGTGTGATCTGGACGATTGACTATGCGGCCAGCGTGCACAGATCCGTCCGCAAGCTGGACCGCCAGGCCCAGTGCTGCATCCGCGATTTCCTGGAAGGGCGTCTGGCCATCGAATCCGATCCCCGCCGCCTCGGCACCCCGCTGACCCTGGCCAGACACCGCAATCTCTGGAGATACCGCATTGGCGATTATCGCATTGTGGCCGCGATCAACGACCCCGCGGCCCGGATCCTGATCGTGCGGATCTCACACCGCCGCGATGTCTATACACGACTGACCTGAATGGGGTAGATCCCAACGAAGGTACGTCAAATCCCACAGAATGTGTGGGTTTGTCCAGCCTGGATTGGATGGATCGCGATTGTGGGCCTCCCGTGCGCGTTGTATCAGCGTGTCTTTGGCTTCCTCACAACAAAGGTCCACGTTGCGACAGCGGATCTGTGGTGTGATGGGAGCTCCCTTTGCGGGGTGTTGTCCGGGTGTTGTGTGTGATCTGCCGGGGTGAGGGATCATCGGCCGGCATTTTTTATCTTCGTGGGGGATCGGATCTGTCTGGTGATGTCCCCGACCCGTCCGCGTCCGATCTGTTGATTGATAGGCGTGTGAATGGCGCGGATGCTGAGTGGGGTCGTGGCGGCGAGGTGTTCGACCTCTTTGACCACAGCGGGCGGGATCGGCGGGCGGCCGATCCGCTTGCCGCGGGCCCGTGCGGCGTGCATGCCGGCGCTGACGCGTTCGCTGATCAGTGCGGATTCCGGTTCGGCCATCGCCCCGATGATCGTGAACATGGCGCGTCCCATGGGGCTGTCGGTGTCGATCTGGTCCTGCACGCTGATGAAGCGCACGCCGAGATGGTCGAATTCCTCGAGGGCGACGAGGAGGTGACGCACGGACCGGGCGAACCGGTCAAACTTCCAGACCAGGATGCAATCGAGCTCGCGGTAGCGCGCCCGGGTCATCAGGGCCTTGAGCTGGGGGCGGCCCATCTTCCGGCCTGAAATGGCATGATCACAGTAGATTCCGACAATTGTGGCGCGTCAATCAACCTGCGACGGGTTGACTACATATGAGTGCAGAATATCACTTTAAGGTTTTTGGAGCGTTTTGGGAGGCCCAAAAGCGGGATTCCAAGCCAGAAAGCTGGACAAAACCGTCCGGTGTCCGACAATAACACCCGGTTTGCAGAAGCGACCTTGAGAGGCTCCAGACATATTCGCCGCGCGGGTGTCGTTTGTCATAAATCACTTCAGTGAATTGTCACAAATGCGTTCAGTATCATGCATTTCGATCATAAATCAGTTCAGTGTGTTGCAATTTCGGTCAGATATGACGTCAATGTGTTGCAGCGCGCACAGGGGGGCGGAAGACGACCGGCGGGATCTGGAATCCCGGTTCAGTCCCGTCACAGATGGTCAAACCCCCAGGTGACAAGGTGACCCATGCCACGGATCGGCACGGCGCGGGTCAGCACCGCGACCCCGGATCTCGACATCCAGACCACCCGGCTGGCGGCCGCGGGGTGCCATGTCATTCGTACCGGCTCTGGTTCCTCCCGCACCGGCTGCACGGAATTGCAGACCATCCTCGACTGCCTGCAGGACGGGGATGAACTGGTGGTCCATCGTCTGGATCGGCTCGGCCGCTCCACGCGGGATGTGCTCAACCCGGTGCATGACCTGGACAGCAAGGGCGCCGCGCTGCGGGTTCTCGAACCCGACGTGACAACGGCAGGGGATCTCGGCCGCCTGGTGGTCACGGTCCTGGGGATGGTCGCCGATCTGGAACTCAAATTCATCCGGGATCGCCAGCGCGCGGGCATTGACGCGGCCAAGGCGAAGGGTGTCTATAAAGGTCGGAAACAACAGATCGACACGAACCGGATCCGGGAACTGGCCGCGCAAAACATGCCCAAGGCACAGATCGCCCGCACGCTCAAAATCTCACGCATGTCAGTCTATCGCGCCCTCAAAGCGGGACAGAATCCGCCCCCGTGAGCGGCGGACACAACCTTCACTGAAGTCTTTTGTGACAATTCACTGAAGTTATTTGTGACAAATGACAGCTATATTCAGTGTGTCGTTGGTGTGGCGAAACGCCACCCATCGTCGACGCATGAACCCATGCACGTCTCTCGATGTAAGATGTTGTAAAACCCTATGGGTTGGCAGGTGATGGAGGTGGGCGTTTCACTTCTGAATGTTGATTCATATTCCTGCCACCAGCTCCATTGGCTTTTTCAGCGGATTGTTGCTGAGCCATGCGGCGTGCTTCCATTTCGCGGGTCGCCTCGCTCAGCATACGGATAAAATGTTCCGCATGTTGCGCATGATTTTCTGCCAAAACACGATCACCGGCGAGTAAAGCATCGCGTGATAGCGCCTGGTATTTGTCGATGATCTGTTGAGGATTGCCGCGCACCTTGCCTTCAGGACCTGAACTTTCGAATACCCTGTTCACGACACTGCCGTTGGAACGGCGGTTTCCCTTGCTACGCATCCGCGGTTTGTGGGATTGTCTCATTTTCACTTTTTGTGGTTTGCCTGTAGCATCAGCGACTCCATGGGAGCAACTGGGTGCAACATTCTGGTTCTTGGTTCCCTCTCTTTGCTCCAACAGACCGTCGAGGCAACCAACAGGAAACGTCTTGTATGATCTATATGCGAGTAGAACATAATTATTGGGAAGATACAACTCGTTTGCTAAAAGAAGTCAGATTGTCGTTAATCCTGACACTAAACTGCAACAACTTCATGGCCATGTGATACCCTTCAAACACGAGGGTGCAGATTTGGCAACTGCTCTATTTGGCTGAAAGCTGAGCGCACGTGGCCGGCAATCAAGATCAAATATCACATCATCGAGCAACAACCCGTTTTCCCTAAAGATGTCGGCAACCGGGTGCAGTTGATTTGGGCCAATTTCTGTAACCAGGAAACCCTCCGGCAGGAGACAATCAGCGGCATGACGGGCAATTTCTCGAAATGCCCCGAGTCCGTCGCCCCCATCTGTCAAGGCATGGCGGGGTTCCCATTGGGTAATCTCAGGTGCCAAATGCTTGATGTCACCATCAGGTATGTAGGGAGGATTGGTCACGATACACGCAAATTTCTGATCAATTCCTTCCAACCAGTTGCCAAGGCGGAACGCTGCACGCCTTCCGCAGCCAAGGCGCTGAGCATTGCGACGCGCCACCCGAAGTGTGTGTGGGCAACGATCAATACCCAGGCCGGTCGAATGGCAAAGTTGAGACAGAATTGACAGGAGGAGGCAGCCGCTGCCGGAACCAAGATCCAGAATTGTTGAAGGTTCTTTAGACAAGACTTCAGTCACAAGAATTTCCGATTCAGGTCGCGGATCAAGAACGAAGGAATTGATTTCAAACTCATGATCAAAAAACCATCGTTTGCCAACAATCTGTGACACTGGCTGGCGTTTTACCCGCCTGTCTATGTAGGCTTCGTATTTCCTGGTCTGCTGGTCGCCGACTCGATCATTTGCAACGAATGTTATCTGCTGCTCGTCCGACAAGACCGATGCCAGCAGCCGCTGCGCATCCGACTTGGCAGCACTGATCCCGGCTGCCTGCAGTTTTGCTGTTCCATCGGCAAGAATCTGAGATACACTTTGCGTCATTTGCCTATTTCTGCGAGTCGCTGCGCATGTTCTACAGAGATCAGTGCATCGATCATCTCGTCGATATCCCCCTGCATAAACCGGTCAAGCTTATAAAGCGTGAGGTTAATTCGGTGATCGGTTACGCGTCCTTGGGGAAAGTTGTAAGTCCGAATTCGCTCAGATCGATCTCCACTCCCCACCTGTTGTCGTCTGTCAGCTGCGCGTTGCGCGTCTGCTTTGCTACGTTCAATTTCAAACAGTCGTGCACGCAACACGCGAATTGCGATTTCTCGATTCCGATGCTGTGATTTTTCTGATGATACCACTGAAATCTCTGTTGGGAGATGCGTGATCCGCACTGCTGAATCCGTCTTGTTGACATGTTGTCCGCCAGCACCACTCGCCCGCATCGTATCAATACGCAGATCTGACGGAGAAATATTGATTTCAACTTCACTCGGTTCAGGAAGAACAGCGACCGTCGCTGCTGACGTGTGAATGCGACCACTGCCCTCGGTTTCCGGAACGCGCTGGACACGATGTACGCCTGATTCAAACTGCATCCGCGCAAATACATCCTTTCCGCGCAATTGAACTGAAACTTCCCGAAACCCGCCAAGCGGTGTCTGGTTGCTTGTCAGCAGTTCAAACTCCCACCCTTTTTCCTGTGCATAACGTTCATAAAGGCGACAGAGATCACTGGCGAAGAGGGCCGCTTCTTCACCGCCAGTGCCCGCACGGATTTCGACAACCGCTGAACGACTGCCATCACGATTCTTGGGAATGAGTGCTGCTTGCAGACTGTTTGTGACGGCCCTGAGCGACTCGCGCAAGTTGGAAAGTTCTTCTTCAGCCAGCATCCGCAATTCGGGATCATTTTGTAGAGACTCGATCGCTTGAATTTCTTCTTGAAGGATGCGGTAACGTCGAATCAGGGATACTGATTCCTGCAATTCACCAAATTCACGTGACAGAACTGCGGCGTCCCTGCCCACCGCATGCTGCAATCTTGACTCCAGATCGTGATGACGTGCAAGGATCTTGTCAAGATGTTTGTCAGGGAGCATCGCTCACTTCCCGCCATCAAAACATGGCCATAACCGATTTGCCATGAAAGGCCGAAACTGGGATTTTGACTCTTTTCAGGGATTTTCTACAGCTTCCATTTCACTTGCCTTCTGTTCAACAAGTGAAACGATATGCTCAATCAATTCTTCATTTGAAAGCTTATGCGATGCTGCTCCTGAGACATAAACCATGCCCGAATCCTTACCTCCGCCCGTAAAACCAAACTCGGTGAGCAGAGCTTCACCGGGACCATTAACCACACAGCCAATAATGGAAACACTGACCGGCATACGGATATGCTCCAGACGCTCCTCGAGTGTCGCGACGGTTGAAATGACATCAAATCCCTGGCGTGCACAACTTGGGCAGGCAATAATATTGACTCCGCGGCGACGCAGACCCAACGCCTTGAGGATTTCATATCCAACTTTGACCTCTTCGACAGGGTCAGCTGATAAACTGACCCGCAAAGTGTCACCAATTCCCTGCCACAAAAGACTCCCAAGGCCGAGTGCCGACTTGACCGTTCCCGGAAGATAGCTTCCAGCCTCGGTGATTCCGAGATGGATCGGCGCATCCGTCTGTTCGGCGAGCATATGATAAGCTGTAACCGCCATGAACAGATCCGATGCCTTGCAACTGATCTTGTAGTTCCGAAAACCCTGTTCTTCCAGCAGGCGGATATTATCCAATCCAGATTCGACCATCGCATCCGGACACGGTTCACCATAGGACTCGAGGAGACGCTTTTCCAAGCTTCCCGCGTTGACGCCAATGCGGATCGAACAATTATGATCGACCGCGGCATTCACAACCTCACGAATCCTTTCACTTGAGCCGATATTTCCTGGGTTGATACGCAAACAGGCCGCTCCGGCTTCAGCTGCCTCGATAGCCCGGCGATAATGAAAATGGATATCGGCAACAATCGGCACCGGACTTTCAGCAACGATTTCACGAAGCGCCTTCGACGAGTCTTCATCGGGCACTGAAACCCTGACGATGTCAGCACCCGCCTCTGCACAATCCTGGATTTGTTTAACGGTCGCAGCGACATCGGTGGTTAACGTGTTGGTCATTGTCTGGACTGATATTGGTGCGCCACCACCAACAGGCACCGAACCGACATGAATTTGTCGTGACTTACGCCGTTCAATGTTGCGCCATGGGCGGACCGTGTTGTGCAAAGAACTATAGTCTTCGTTGGTCATTCAATCACCTGTTTTGCATCAGATTTGGCCATGCATCGCGCAATTGTCAGATTCTATCGGCATTCTGTCACAATTTTGTATGTTTGCCTATATGCATTCATGTGAATGCCATTCGCTGCTGACTGTCCCAAAAGGTCTCACGGTCATCATTGAAACTTCAACAATCTGTTCTGTTTGTCATCGCGGTCGAACGGCGTACACTGGTGTCGAAACGACCCACTCCATCGATTCGATCCAAACGATCAGGGGGGTGAATACAAACCAATCTTGATAATGGCCGGGGGGACCTGGTTTGACTGAAGAGGGTGATAAACCTTGCGGATTTCATCAGCAGCAAGATTGACATTCTTTGCGACTGAAGTCCCCTGCCCGGCAGGCCCGTACACCTCATTGCCGACTACGAAATAGACTGAACCGGAATTACCGATCCGCAACTGCAATTTATCGGATGATTGCGGCACTGAAAACTCATCGCCAGCCAACAGCGTGTCTTCTTCAATTGTTGTCCCATCTTCTGTGGTGACCCGAAACCAGGCATTGCGTGTCGGGACGATGACAACCTGTGAAGAGTCAACTTCGGGCTGTGGCGGCGTCGCAGTCTGTATCGAAGCCACCGCGGTCTCACTCTCCGCAGGTGCATCTTTGGCAGGTGCAACGTCCGGTTTGGAATAAATTCCAAATTGCCCTCGACGGATTTGCCCCATCGTTGTCTGTACAGAAAAATTGGGCGGAGAAGTTGTCGTAGCGTTGGCGGCAGAAGAGACGGTTGCAGCCGAAGCCTCGAGCATCCTAACCCCAATCTCAATGTCTGTCACGAGGGGTTGAGAATAACTCGCCTGGCGAACCGAACTGATGGCATCATAAAATGTCCAGCTCATATAGCCGATTCCCGAAATTAATCCGCAGACAAGAAACGAAGAAAAAAATGTCTGAAAAATACGTTTGTCAAAATGTGAATCCCGCAGCATTAACAGATTGACTTCGTGCCGTTTGGGTGCTGTACGCCCCGCCCAATGCAAACCAATACCTGTAGTGGCTCGCCTTGTCTTCCGTGACTGCGCCGCTTTTTTGCCCGAGCCGTTAATGTTGGGATTGCCGGTGATGTTAGAAACACCCGCTTCTTCACAGAAGCGCCGATAACCAATTTCCGGGTCCATACCGAGATATTTTGCATAAGCGCGAACATAGCCCGGGATGACCCACTTGAACTCAAAACCGTTGATATCGGCCTTTTCAATCGCATGGATGAGATGGGCCCGGATGTGGAGATCACGTTCTACATCGATAAGAGACTTACCCATCGTGGCACGCTTGCCACGCATTTCATCCCCCAGTTGAACCTGATAATCACCGAAACCGCGCAGGGCTTCTTCACCAGGATGTGTCATGCTCCAGCTAACCTTTTCCGCCCCTAACTGGCTCGCAAGTGCTTTTTTCCCCAGCTATGGCATCCTGCTGGGAAACGCAAGAATAAAAATTCCGCCCCAGCAGTTCCTGCTCATTTTGGGTTCAGTATCCATGCCTGGCGTCAAGTGATTTTGTAGAACATTCCCCCGTGTTATTCACGTTTGTCCACATTGTTTCTACACCTCTGGCACACGGAGTCCAGTCCACCCCGCTACGACGGGCGGGTCTCCGGGGTCGGATCTGTGTTGGGAATCAGACGGGTGTGCGTTCCTCCCCGTGGCGCAGGTCACGCCGCCGTGCATGGGCGGTGACGGCGATCGTCATCATCCCGGCGATGGTCAGGATCAGTCGTGTTTCATGTTTCGCAAACTCCGCCTTAAGCTCCGCGATATCGGCTTTCGTCGCGACACCGCCCGTGACACCGGACCGGACGGCTTCCGTGATCGCTTCGGCCTGATCGGAACTGAAACCACCCTTGGCCTCAAGCTGGCGTGTTACGGTCAAAGTATCAAAGACAGCTCCGGTCATGGCTGATCGAAAGCTCCAAAAGGCGATGCTATTCTCTATCTCTTTCCACGCGGTTGAACTGGCTCTGGGTCCAAATTCAGTGTGGCAGTGATTTCTGCAAGGATTCCGGCATGTCGATCCGGCCAGCGTGTCCGATCACCGAGCCAGTATTCGATATCCTGGTCGGTTTCATGGAGCAATGATTCAAGACCGGAAATGTCGGTTTCCTGCCCCAGATTTATCGCATCCAGATATCGCTCAAAAATGACGCAGATTTCACGCGTGCCGCGTTGCCGGGCACGGATGCGTAACCGGCGTTGGCGCATGATCTGCGATACTTGCTCTCGTGTCTGCTGTGTCAATTTGGGTCGATGGGCAGGGCCGTTTCGTTCTTGATCTCTTCCATCGACAGCAATGCGGTCACGTTGAAGACTTTCACCCCGGAAATTAATGCCTGATAAAAGGCGTCATATTCACGTGCATTGGCCACCCGCACTTTCAGGATATAGTCGATATCTCCCGCCAGCCGATGCGCCTCCAGGATCTCTGGTCGTTCGTTCAAAACTTTCAGAAATTGTTGCTGCCAAGCCGTATCATGCTCAGACGTGCGCACCAGGACAAAGAAACAGGCATGAAATCCAAGCTGCTCAGGATTCAGAATGGCCACTTGCCTGCCGATCACTCCTGCCTCGCGCATCTTGCGAATCCGTGCCCAAACAGGTGTCTTTGTCGATCTCACTTTCCGCGCAATCTCATCGAGGGATTGAGCCGCATCCTGCTGCAACTGAATGAGTATTCGGCGATTTAATCGATCGATCTTCATAATGATTTCATAATTGAATTCCAAAATTTATTACAAAAACGAACAATAACCCGCTTGTGCCCACCAATTGTGGCAGAAATCGGAACAATTGTCTATTTGTTTATCGTGATTGTTGTCGTGTTCGCTTTCGCCCGCCACACGCAATCCGGCGATTTCCAAAGCTCCGGGGATTACCCGCATGACACCAGGTCCCTGCATGGCACCAAGCATGAACGGGCTGCGCATTGACTTTTGTGTCCAACCCAGTTGCCTACCTGTGGCGAGGTATCGCAGACACAGCGATACAAAACAGACCGGTTGTGATGCGCTGTCACTGCCGCGATAACATTTCGTACATCTGGTCACAGTGACTGGCATGATAGATTTCGCTGACGCGGGAACATGGATCAGCCGGTCACTTGATTTTCTCCTGTCGGTCACGAAACGTCCCTTTGATTTTTGACGAAATGTCACTATGTAATCCGTTGCCGACGAGTTCGTGTCGGCTATTCAATGGAGAAATCTTGATGAACACCAAAAAACTTACAGTGGCCAGCGCCGTTATCGCGGCGTTTGCTGCGCATGCAACGCCGACCATGGTATCGGCAGCCGACAGTGAAAAATGTTTCGGCGTGGCACTGGCAGGAGAAAATGACTGTGCTGCAGGTGAAGGAACAACCTGTGGTGGAACCTCAACCGTCGACTATCAGGGCAATGCCTGGAAACTGGTCCCCGCCGGAACCTGTGTGACCATGGAATTGCCAGATGACAGGATGGGTTCACTGGAAGCACTCGACAGAGATCTTCCGTCCTGACCTATCGATAATCGATGTATGCGGTGGCCCTGTTTGGGAGATTAGGAAATTGTATGATATCAGACAATTGGGCCGCCGTATATGACTCTTCCTGCTGCTCCCGGAGTCGGTTTCAAGTCTCGTCACTTTGAGTCTGTCGTGAACGCACCGGGCAGCGTGAAGTGGCTCGAGATTCATGCCGAAAATTTTATGGGCGAAGGTGGCCGCCAACTCGCTCAATTACGAAAACTCCGTGAGGTTTTTCCGATCTCCTGCCATGGTGTCGGACTTTCCATAGGGGGTCAAGCGCCACTCGATCAGGAACATCTGCGACGGCTCAGATATCTTGTCGACTGGCTTGAACCTGCGTCATTTTCTGAACATCTCGCCTGGTCGACGCATGAGGGTCATTATCTCGCTGACCTTCTCCCGTTGCCCTACACGACAAAGACCTTGCGGCATGTCTGTACACATATTGACGAGGTTCAGGAAGCACTGGGATGCCCGATGCTGCTTGAAAACCCCTCCGCCTATCTCGAATTTGCGGATGCCGAGATGGACGAGATTGAATTTCTTTCAAATGTGGTAAAACAGACAGGTTGCGGGTTGTTACTGGATGTCAACAATGTGCATGTCTCGGCAATCAATCGTCATTTTGATGGTGCAGCCTACATTCGCAATTTCCCGCTTGAACATGTGGGTGAAATTCACCTGGGGGGCCACGAACAGGATGAAGATTGCGTCGACGACATCTTGCTGATTGATAATCATGCGGCACCGGTCGCAGACCCGGTTTGGAAACTGTTCGATCTCGTGATTGAAAAGGCCGGAGCGTTACCAACACTGATTGAATGGGACAGCAAAATCCCGGAATGGTCGATCCTTGTTGCCGAAGCGAATCGTGCCGCGGGAATTCTTCAACGAGAGCAAATCGCGGCGGCCTGATGTTCAATCCTGGCGAATTCGTCAATGCCTTGCTTGATCCCAATCAGAAACCTCCTGACAACCTGATTATCAGGGGGCAACCAGCGGGTCGCCGTTTTGCTGTGTATCGAAACAATGTCGTTGCCGGCCTGTCGGAGGTGCTGGCCACTGGATTTCCGGTATTGGCAAAATTACTGGGCAACGAGTTTTTTGCCGCGATGGCGACCATTTATGTACGTCAGCATCCTCCACATTCACCGATATTGACGCATTTTGGACTCCTGATGCCGGAATTTCTGACCAGCTTCCCACCCGTCCAAAAATATCCATATCTACCTGATGTCGCACGTTTAGAACTGGCGCTGCGGAGATCTTGCCATGCCGCCGACAGCAAGCCGATGGGGTCAGACATCCTTGCAGCGATGTCAGAACACGAGATTGAGAATGCCCGAATTGAACTCGCGCCTGCAGTCATCCAATTGCGCTCTGCATACCCAATTCACAATATCTATATGGCCAATATGCAGAACCGTGAACTCGTCCATACGAGTTCAGAGGATGTGCTGATCCTGCGACGGCAATTCGACCCGGAGCCTCTCAGACATGATTCCGGTGGATTTTGTTTTATCGATTCAATTGAAAGAAATCTGTCTCTAGCGGCCGCAACCGCTGCTGCGCGTGCGGTTGAACCGCAATTTGACTTGACCAAGATGCTTTCGCTTCTGCTGTCCCATAACGCGATTGTCGGCCTGCATCGCAGCAACACGGCGCACGATGACGGCTAGATGTTCCTGTCTTTCCTCAAACACTCACAAACATTCTTGCCCGGAATCAGTTCCTGTCCGAAAGATGTGCCAGGAATCTATCTGACCAGTCCGGGTGCCAGCGCGATAATGGCGGGCGATTGTCAATGATGTCCTGCGCCGCCCATTCCATACGAATGGCATCAAGCTCCAACGTGACTTCGTTGTCTGGACAGATAATATAGAAATCCCCCTGTTCCAGACGTGGGATCATGTAGGCAACCAGCTGTTCTGGCGACCATCCACCGGGATTTGGCTTGTGGGGCCCGGTAATGGTGAACCCGGGAACCAGCAGATGCGCAGAGATATGACAGGAATCGATATTTCGTAACCGATGTTGAAGCTGTTCGGTATAAGTCTTGAGGGCTGACTTGCTGATATTATAGATGACATTTCCGGGAGGATTGGTAATCCCCTGCTTTGATCCCGTATTCAGGATGATCCCTGGGTGGCGATCGGCAATCATCCGTGGAAGAAAAGCCCGCTCCGCATAAACTGATGCCCAGAAATTGACCTGCATCGTCCGGTGCCAATTCTCAATTCCCTCGTCTTCACTTCCCGCAACACGAATGGCGGCATTATTCATCAGGAAATTGACTTGGCCATATTCGGTAAAAACAGATTCGGCCAGGTTGTTGATCGCATCCTGATCGGCAACGTCAACCGCTCTGCAGATCGATGGGCCTGCCAAACTCTCCGTAGCCGTCGCCAGCGACTGCGGATCAAGATCGACCAGGACAATCCGCATCCCCCTGCTTGACAGGGCTCTTGCGGTTGCAAGACCAATCCCGGATGCAGCACCGGTGATGACGGCAACTGCATTTTCTCTTATGACCGAATGTGTCATCATATTTTACCTAGTAACTACTTGCCCCCGTTATCAGCTACCTTCGTAGAGGCAGTCAACGGCCTTTT
>JAPOTI010000003.1 GCA_026709265.1 Paracoccaceae bacterium
AAAAGGCCGTTGACTGCCTCTACGAAGGTAGCTGATAACGGGGGCAAGTAGTTACGGCTCAAGATTTGTGACGCGGGAAAACAGCAACCCATCGGCAGAGCCAACGATACAGGCGATCGATTCCTGTTGGGTCAAAAACAAACTGCCGTGACCAACACGGTCGCGTGAATTATTGGAACAAACATGGCGGGAAAAACATCCAACTGCGTGTTTCCACCGCAATCACAACTTTTTCAAACCTGAGATCAAGGAAAAGTGGTTTCTCAATTCTGATCGAAAGCACTTGTTGGATCGATTCGACCGAGACTTCGAAGCATCTGCTGGATGAGATTCAAACGCCCGAGATTGGTCTCGGTCACACGCCGCGACAGAGCCACAGCCCGGCCATCCTGCAGGCCATAGCGGGCCACATTGGACAGTTTGCCCTCATCATCAAATGACACAACGACGACGCGCCGATCCGTTTCTCGTGGTGCCGAAATTCCCTCTTGAACAAAGTCGTTTGCCACGTAAAACCAGTCATCGCCATAGGTGCTATTGGCGGCGGCCGGCGCACCAATGGCCGTCCGGACCTCAGCCTTGTCTGCCACACCCAATTCCAGGACGCTGAGGTCTTCATCAGAAGGTGTGTATCCATAGTTTCTGACGACTGGCGCGCAAGCGATCACAACACAGGCCAGCAACGACAACACGATAGCAGTGATACGAAAATTGGTCATGGATCAGTCCCGAATTTGGCGGCGGGAGAGGACAGAAGCTGCGCACGCCGCTCTCTCTGCCCGCCAATCAGATTTATCCTAAAATGATATCCCGCCATTCAGCAAGTTGAAATCAACTTGAAATCCCGCCCGGCGGCACAAGATATCATGCACTGAATGGCTTCCGGCAGCCTGTTGACAAGTGAAGCCATCAATGGGCGCAACACGTCACGTGCGCCGTTGCGGATGATGCAGCAACTCTGGGTTGAAATCGATACTCATGCAGAAATCAGATTCGTATAAATTTCGTCATATCCACGGTGAGGCCGGGCAGGCAGAAATGACCGCGACGAGCCTGGATACCAGATATCCCAGTTGCTTTGTCTTGGCACCCGACAAGGCAAGCCGCCTTTGGATCGCCGAAGACCTTGATGTTCCGGAAGTTCTTTACCTGCGATTTTCCGGACAAATTGCGGCCGCTGATCAAACACATGAATGGCGTCTTGCAGCGCGCCTGTCTTCCCGCGTTGTCCAACGCTGCATTCTCTCGCTTGAGCCCGTCCGCTGCATGATCGAAACACAGGTGGAGCGCAGATATTTGGGAGGCCAGGGAGCCGTTTTGCCGGGAACCGACGGGTGTATTCCTGATGATCTGTCAGTTGAGCCTTTACCCCCGACCATCGACCTTTATGAAATCGTTCGAGAAACCCTCATTCTGGAAATGCCCGAGTATCCGCGAAAATCAACTGCAGAAACATTTGTCCACAGTACCGACTGTTTGGAAGATGATGGTCAAGAAATGAACAAAAAACCTTTTGCCATGCTTGGAAAACTCAGGAAAAGCTCTTAGAATCGACAATCTCCTTGAAATCCAACGCGATTCTGGAGAATTGAACACATTGTGGCGGCGGTGCATATGATTGCTGCCTTTACGAACATCACTGCCCTTCCAGGGCGGAGTATGGGGCATACGGAATCAGGTCATGGCTGTTCAACAAAACAAAGTTTCACGTTCACGACGCAATAAACGCCGCGCACATGACGCACTCATGGGCATAAACACGATTGAATGTCCGAATTGTGGTGAGCTCAAATTGCCGCATCATGTTTGTCCTGCCTGTGGCTACTATCGTGGCTTTGAGGTGATATCGGCAAAAGCGGATGAACAGTGGGACGAAGACGACGAAGTCTGACTTTTCCTCCGGGAATTCGCTAGAAATGTCAGCCAGCGACCTGACTGTGCAAGGTGAGAATGGCGCAGACATCATCTCTGTGGATGCGATGGGAGGCGATCATGGCCCGAAGGTCGTGGTCAACGGAATGGCACGTGCGGCCAGGTCACATCCGGATGTCAGCTATCTTGTGCATGGCGATGAGTCCTTACTCAACAAATTGATTGCCAGACGCAGGATTCTTCGCGACCGATGCCATATCCGTCATGCCAGAAGTGTCGTGACGATGGCTTCACGCCCGAGCCAGGTGATGCGACATGGCAAGGACACTTCGATGTGGTCCGCGATTGAATCTCTTCGCAATGGTGAAGCGAGTGCTGCCGTCTCCTGTGGCAATACCGGTGCCTTGATGGCCGTTTCCATGATCATATTACGCAAGGCTCCGGGAATTAAACGCCCTGCCATTGCCTGCCTTTGGCCATCGCGTAACCCCAGCGGCTTTAATGTCCTTCTCGACGTGGGTGCTGATATCAAGGCCGACTTGCATGATTTGGTTGGCTATGCGGTTATGGGTGCTGACTACTGCCGAAGCGGATTGCGTATCAAGAGACCTCGCGTAGGGTTGTTGAATGTGGGCACCGAGGCGCATAAAGGGCGGCCTGAAATTCGCGCTGCCCACGAGATGATTGAAAAGGAGGCAGACAAGTTTGACTTTGAATATGTCGGCTTCCTGGAAGGAAGCGACATCCCATCGAGTCGCGCCGATGTCTTCGTGACCGACGGTTTTTCCGGCAATCTTGTCCTGAAGTCGGTGGAGGGAACAGCATCGCTCATTCGTGAGTTCATGAAGGAAGCGTTTGCACATACCCCGCTGTCGCGGATTGGTGCCTTGTTCGCTCTCACTTCGCTCCGTCGCCTGACACGACGCATCGACCCACGCCGGGTCAATGGCGGGGTCTTTCTTGGTTTGAATGGAACTGTGGTGAAGTCACATGGCAGCGCCGATGGCGTCGGTGTCGGCGCCGCCATCAATCTCGCTGTACGCATGGCACGTACGGGAGACACGAACAATTCTGGCCTCGAGGGGCAGTTTCTTCACCCAAGTGCTGCTCCTGCCAAACAATGTCAAAGTCCGGCGGAATAGGCGACCGGTATGATTCGATCCCTGGTGCGCGGCATCGGTCATTACCTTCCCGACCGCGTTGTCGAAAACAGCGAATTTGAAGAATTTCTGGATACGACCGATGAATGGATCCTGACCCGAACCGGCATTTCGCAACGACATTTTGCCGCCCCGGATCAATTGACCTCGGATCTGGCAACTCGTGCCGGATGGGAAGCTCTGGAAAACGCGTCTTTTGATCCGGCCGATATTGACCTTGTTGTGCTGGCGACATCCACGCCGGACCTGACCTTTCCGTCAACTGCAACACGGGTTCAGAATGAATTGGGTATGACCAGGGGTTTCGCTTTCGATATTCAGGCCGTCTGTTCTGGCTTCGTCTATGCCCTCGCCAATGCCAATGCCCACTTGATTGCCGGGCACGCCAGAAGGGCACTGGTGATTGGTGCCGAGATCTTTTCACGAATCCTGGACATGGACGACCGTGCCACCTGTATTCTTTTCGGTGATGGTGCTGGCGCCATCGTGCTTGAGGCATCCGAATCCGAAGAGAGCGGCATACTGGCGACGGATCTTCATTCGGACGGAAAATACCGCGACCTCCTATATGTCGATGGCGGCGTTGCCAAAACCCAGTCAGCGGGTCAAATCCGGATGAATGGAAAGGAACTTTTCCGGCACGCAGTCGAGAAACTCACTGAATCAACTGAGACATCCTTGCGCTTGGCGGGGCTTACGATTGCCGACGTCGATGTGATGGTGCCGCACCAGGCCAACTACCGAATTATGCAAGCCACAGCGCGGCGACTCAACTTCCCCATTGATCGGATGATTGTCACTGTCGGACATCACGGCAATACCTCTGCTGCCTCAATTCCTCTGGCCCTTTACTCCGCCCATGAACAGGATCGATTGCATCGGGGAGACGTCGTGGTTGTCAAAGCCATTGGCGGGGGCCTGACTTGGGGATCTGCAGTGATTCGGTGGTAACATTATTGATTCCAAATGCAATTTGGTAAATCCGCTTGCCAATAAATCAGTTGAAATTTATTTGATGGTGTTAAGAAGATATCCTTCCCCGTGGTGAAAGAAAGAGATGAGAAAACGACGCTCAGCGGTCAGGGCAGATCTGGCTGAAGCTGTACATCAAGCCGTTGGCCTTCCGAACTCCGAATGTTCAGAAATCGTTAAAGATGTTCTTGATACCATCTCCAACTCACTTTCGGCGGGTGAATCCGTCAAAATCTCCTCATTCGGCAGTTTTGGCGTGCGTCATAAACGCGCGCGCCCCGGAAGAAACCCACGAACTGGAGAAGATGCAGTGGTTGAGCCCCGGCGAGTCGTCACATTTCGCGCATCCCACGAACTCAAACGCCGTGTCCTCATGGCCCACCAGCGCGATTAGTTGAGCGCATGGCGAAGTCCAAAACAGCATTTCATACCATTGGTGAGGTGGAATCAGCGCTCGGAATTGCACAGCACAAGTTGCGTTACTGGGAAGATCAGATTGCCGCGATTCAGCCGTTGCGACGCGGCCGAAAGTCGCGCCTCTACCGCCCGCAGGATCTTGATTTACTGGCGGGTGTCAAGCATCTGGTTGACAAGGGGCAGACGTTACAGGCTGTCAGGAACACCATCGCCGAAAAAGGTATCGATCATGTCGCCAGTTTGGGCACGGTCGATCGTGGTGCTTCTCTCTCCGAAAGAAACAGAAAGTCGGCAGACAACCAGGCTTCGCGGCCATCGAATGAAGGCGCGGTACAGGCTTCCGACGACAGCACCGATGGGAAAGCACAGATTGATTTAGATGCCCTCGGGCAAGTCTATTCTCGTTTGCAGAAGCTGCGACAACGAATCGACGCTGCCTCCCAGTGAACCCGCTCCCTTTCGCAAACACAACAGATTGTGTCCCGAATCCTCCTGACTCTTTGCTTGATATTGCGGATTGCCTTGTTCAGTGTCGGCAATGTATTGATCCGTTTGCGATCCGCCGAATCGCGAGATTGATGTCTTCACCGCCAAAGTCTCCCCTGGTCTGGCCCGGCGATGACAAACAAACTGGGGCAGATTTGATCAATCAAACACCGGATTGCACATCAACAGATCATCTCGTCAATTTCAACTCTTGCAGAAATTATCCGACACAGCGTAGATTACGGATGTCGGGCCATGGCGCAGTTTGGTTAGCGCGTTCGTCTGGGGGACGAGAGGTCGCAAGTTCGAATCTTGCTGGCCCGACCATCTTTCTCTCCATATTTTCGAGGGGTTTGGTTTGACGGGCGTGCTGCCGGCGCAGGCGATCCGGTCGATGACGGCGGATGGTGGTATTTCCGCAGCGCACACAATTCAGGAAAGTCAAATTCAACCTGCAAGTCTCGATCTGCGGATTGGTGCAAAGGCACACCGAATCCGCGCGTCGTTTCTAACCGGAAGTCATCTCACGGTGCACGAAAGTATCGAGTCATTTGGTATGCATACCATAGATCTTGCCACAAGCGCGGTGCTGGAGAAAGGTTGTGTGTATCTTGTGGAACTGCAGGAGCGCCTCCGGCTTCCGGAAGACATCCATGCAGCCGCCAATGCCAAGAGTTCAACCGGACGGCTTGATATCCTGACCCGCCTGCTTGTTGATCGCGGCATCGAATTCGACCGGGTTGAATTGGGCTATTCAGGGCCTCTCTACGCCGAAATCTGCCCGCGTTCATTTTCGATTGCACTGCGCACAGGGTCGCTGCTCAACCAACTGAGATTCCGTCGTGGCAATCCACTGCTCAGTGATTCCGAAATCCTTGAATTGAATGAATCAGAGATGCTCGTCCCAGATATCCCGCATGTCGATCAAGGACTGGCATTTTCAGTCGATCTCGACCGTGGACATCAGCCGGCTGGCTACCGGGCAAAACCGCATGCCGGAATCATTGATATTGACGCCGTTGCTTCCTGCCAAGTGGAGGACTTTTGGGAACCCGTCTACGCCACCGACAAACAGCTGATTCTTGATCCTGATTCCTTCTATATATTGGTGAGCAACGAAAACGTCCGCATCCCGCCCGGACATGCGGCCGAGATGATGCCATATATCGCAATGATTGGCGAATTCAGGGTGCACTATGCCGGGTTCTTTGACCCGGGGTTCGGCTGGGATGCCGATGGAAAGACGCGCTCAAGAGCGGTGTTGGAAGTACGTTGCCACGAGGTTCCCTTTGTACTGCAGCATGGGCAACAGGTTGGCCGCCTGTGTTTTGAAAGAATGGCAGAGATACCTGACCGCGTTTATGGGGCAAACTCCAACTACCAGGGTCAAAGTCTGAAACTCTCGAAACATTTTCTTGCGCCGTAGAGAAATCCGCGCACGGATTTGCTGTTTCCGTGGCTATTCCTGCGCAACCCGAGGGCTCTCCAGCAAACCTGCGGAATTTTCGTTACCGTCCAGTAACCCTGCTTCTCTGAGTTCTCTCAATCCAGGCAGATCACGCACCGACTCGATACCAAAGTGATCAAGGAATTTCCGCGTTGTGATGAAAGTCACGGGGCGCCCGGGCGTTTGCTTGCGCTTGCCAAAACCAACCCATTCCAATTGCATCAGTTGTTCGATCGTCCCCGGAGACACGGAAACTCCGCGGATCTCCTCGATGTCCGCCCGCGTTGCCGGTTGATGATAGGCAATAATTGCCAAAGTCTCGAGCGCCGCTCGTGACAATTTGCGAATATGCCGCTTCTCCTTTTGCATCAGACAAGCGTATTCAGGCGCCGTGCGCAATGCCCAGCCATCGCCGACTCGGACCACCCGCACGCCGCGGTCTGAATAGAAAGCCATCAAACGCGCGATCGCGGCCCGAATATCAAAGTCAACGGGAATTCGCGTGCGCAACTCTGAAATCGTCACGGGTTCCGCAACTGAAAACAGAATTGCCTCCAGCATCCGCTCCTGTTCCTGCCAGTCCGGCAATGTCGATGCTGGATACAGGAGTTCATGATCATCATCTTTACTCATTGGATGGTTCCGACGTCCTGACCCGGAGTGTCCCAAAAGCATGCGATTGATGCATATCCAGACGTCCCTGCCGTGCTAATTCAAGCGAGGCCACGAAGGTCGAAGCAAGTGCCGAACGCAGCTTTCGGCCATCTTCCGTCCAACCTTCGGGAAGAAAACGCAATAGTTCGATCCAATCCGGCATCTCTCCGAGCAGCCGCTGCAGGTTAGACATTGCCGCTTCGACCGAGAGCACCGGTGTTGGTTTCACCCTCAGGGGTTGGGACTCGTTGCGAATGCGGAGCCTTGCATAAGCCTGAGTCAGATCAAAAGCATTGGCGCTGATGCGCGTGATGCGCCGAACAGACAACGGCTCCGGTTCACCCCTCGCAAAAAAGTCCTGACCCAGCTGTCTTCGCTCCATAAGCGATTGACTGGCCTGTCGCATGGCATTCAAACGGCGAAGCCGCTCAGCCAATCTGGATGCGACCACATCTTCGCTCTCATCATCATTGGCTTCCTTGGGCAAAAGAAGACGTGACTTTATCAGCGCCAGCCAAGCTGCCATTACAAGATAATCGGCCGCGAGGTTTATCCGCAACGCCCGGGCATTGTCGATGAATGCGGCATACTGTTCCGCCAGCCGCAGTATCGAGATTTTTCTTAAATCCACCTTCTGACGACGGGCAAGTTCCAAAAGAAGATCAAGCGGCCCTTCATATCCATCGAGGTCAACGATCAACTGCGGTTCTGTCGACAACGCTCCGTTCATACTGTCAGTTGCTATGGCAGCCATTGCACTCCTGACTGCAAACAAATGGCCTGAAATTCTTCAACAAACACCGCGAGCTCGTCCTGGTCAGGCTCACAGAAACTCGTGAAGGCATTATGTGCACGCAGACTCCCGACTTTGCCCAGTCTTCCTGATGCGGCTGCGACATCCTGCATTTCAGCCAAATCTCCATTGCAATGCAGATTCACATCACATCCGGCGGAGATACAAGACATTGCCCGCTCACCCATATTTCCACGCAAAGCAGACATCGACAAATCATCACTCATAAGCAGCCCATCAAACCCGATAACGTCACGCACATATGAAATGACCCCTTCCGACTGCGAAGAAGGATACTGACCATCCAGAGACAGATACAGGACATGCGCCATCATCCCGAGTGGAAACCGATTCAATCGACGAAACGGAATGAAGTCACTTTCTGCCAACTCAGTCAATGCTGCATCCGTTACCGGAAGCTGTAAATGGCTGTCCGCATGTGGTCTACCATGCCCTGGAATATGTTTGACGACGGGTAAAATACCCCCCGCGATACAAGCCTCGGCAACCGTATGGGCCGCCTCGCTGACGAAACCGGGATTTGTTGCATAACATCGATTATAAAGGACAGGATGCGTCACATTTGTGGCAGTATCAGCGACCGGTACACAATTCACATTGATCCCGACGGCGCGAAGCTCGGCTGCAATAATACGATAGCGCAACCATAATGACCGCAACCGCTTCGCAGGTACAATTGCCTGACATTGCTCAAATGGCGGAAGCCAGCCGTACCAGTCCGGACCGGTAAAGCGCTGAACCCGCCCACCTTCATGATCGGTGAGAATCAACACAGATTCACCCACCGAATCCTCAAGAGAATGAATTAATCGCCGAAGCTCATTTTCTCCATCACCATTCCGAGAGAACAGGATAAAGCCAAGCGGCTTAATCTCCTCAAAGAAATGGCGTTCAGATTCGGATAGTCGTGCACCGGCACAGCCAAAAATGCAAGCGGCCCTATCCATCAGTTGGCTTTGGCTCAACGACACTCAATGTCAATTCCCGATACGTCGTCACAAGATGAGAAGATCTGATCGTGGGCGGCTGTTGGCGGTACCGGGAACACATCAACGCGGTCAAACCCCGCCGCCATCTGATAGAGTGGAACTTTACGGGTTCGATCAACAGATCCCATGTTAACAATATTCTTGACATCATTTGCCGTGGTTTCCGGTACGGAATCAGCGGGGCCAATCTGCCACAAAACGGCAATTTGGGTCAGTTGATGCTGCGTATATTCGCGCGGTGACAGGTCATCTCCATGCAAGTCCGCAGATGGATCCGCAAGCTTGATCTGGCCGACGGTTTCAGACGCACGATTGCCAGCGAGCAGTGCATTCACAGAAAACCCGGATTTTTTTGTAACATTACCTCCTGGATCGTCTGGAATCCGCCACCAGGATTCTTCAGCGGCCTTGATCAATGGTATCGGCACGCCGCCTTCGCTCGACATGTTGCCAATAAGCAACACCCAACCAGGAATCAGCATGACTGATACGGCAAACTTGATACATCCCAAAGTGTACTTTGCGAGATGCTTGCGATATTTCCGATTGGCCTTTTCTGTCGCCAAATATGCCATAACTTGCCTCTTTGGTCATGCAGGTTGCCATGCACCCTGCGCTACTCGATAGATCTATTGTGCGGTTAATCCCGCATCTCTGTCATCGGTTTGACTCCCAATATACCTAATCCCGTGGAAATGACAACTGCGACCGCACGCACCAGGGTCAATCTTGCCTTGGTGCCTTCCGCATCCTCCTCCTGAATCAGGCGAAGCTGTTTCTCACGGTTTCCCAGAGTCCAGTAGGAATGGAGGTCGGACGCCAATTCATTGAGATAGAATGCGATACGATGCGGTTCGTGATGCCGAGAAGCCTGATCAACAATTCGTGGCCATTCTGAGACACGCCGTGCGAGTGCGATTTGCGCAGGATGGATGAGAAGGGACAAATCGGCCATCTTAAGCGAATTGTCATCGCTGTCTACGATCATGCCCAGCTCAACAGCATATGCCAATGCCGAACAGATCCGTGCATGCGCATATTGAACATAAAAAACAGGATTGTCCTTCGACTGTTCCCTGACCTTGTCGAAGTCGAAATCCAGCTGCGCATCATTCTTTCGCATCAGCATCGTGAAACGCGTCACATCCGTGCCGACGGCTTCCACAGCCTCCCGAAGTTGTACAAACTCACCCGCGCGTTTTGACATTTTCTGCGCGCCACCATCCTTGATGACCCGAACCAATTGCGTCAGTTTGATATCAATCGGGGTCTTCCCCTCGGACAAGGCTGAAACCGCTGCACGGATACGTTTGACATAGCCGCCATGATCGGCCCCAAAAACATTGATCAACTCGTCAAACCCTCGTGTCACCTTGTTGTAATGATAGGCGAGATCTGCGGCAAAATATGTCCATGATCCATCGGCCTTGAGCACCGGTCGATCAACGTCATCGCCATGGAGGGTTGAACGGAACAATGCCTGTTCGCGCGGCTCCCAATCTTCCTGGATTGCACCTTTGGGCGGCGGCAACACCCCTTCGTAAATGAGCCCACGGCGGCGCAACTCATCAAGTGTTTGCTCAATTGCACCACTGTCAATAAGGGTCGTTTCACTGAAGAAAGTATCCATCTGCACATTCAATTGCGCCAGATCCTGACGAATGCACGCCACCATTCTGTCAATCGCGAAACGTTTGAATTCCGCCAGCCAGACGGACTCGGGCTGATTCACGAATTTTTCGCCGAATCTCCCGGCCAGCGATTCACCGACCTCTTTCAGATACGTACCGCCATAATGTTCATTGGTTAACTCGACCTTATAACCGATCGCTTCGAGGTAGCGCAGATAAACAGAGCGGCCAAGTGTATCGACTTGTGCGCCACCGTCATTGAGATAATATTCGCGGAAAACCTGATAACCTGTGAATTCCAATAAGCGCGCCAGCGCATCTCCGAAGATGGCTCCGCGCGCATGGCCAACATGCAACGGGCCCGTTGGATTCGCTGACACGAATTCCAGCAACACCCGGCGGCCTTCGCCCTTCTGTGAACGACCATAACCTTGGCCCAGTGAGATCGTGGCGCGTAAATTTTCAGTCCAAAAACCCGGCTTGAAGACAAAGTTCAAGAAACCGGGTCCGGCAATCTCAATCGACTTGATACGCTCATCGGTCTCGAGTTGAATCTTGAGTTGTTCAGCCACCTCGCGCGGTGTGCGATTGAGATACTTTGCACAAACAATTGCAGCATTGGTTGCCAACTCACCGTGCACAGCGGATTTTGGCCGTTCCAGTGAAACCGCCGACAAAGTCAAATCCTTTCGGTCAACGCCGCAGGTTGCGAGCGCCGCCATCATGGTATCATTGAACGCGCCAATCACATTCATAATCCAACCCTTTGTTACTCTTGCGCCAAGATATATTCACGGCACGAGAACTGTCATCAGTTTTTGCGTATGGACGATCACGATGCGGTGGCAATTCTTGCAGTTTCTTTCAATGCAAAACTGTCTGTCAATCCGGCAATGCAATCGGCGATCGCACGCAATCTTCCTGTATCGCCAACAGCTGAATGATAATCCTCGAGGCGCTCAGCGGGCAAATCAGACGGGTGGTTGCGATAATGATTGAACAAAGTTCTGATTGCTGCACTTCCCTCGGCACATTCCTCATTCACACGCTCGTTTCGATACATGCGATCGAATAGAAAGTCGCGGATCACGTTCATCTGTCGTCGGCAATCTTCGGAAAAGCTGACGGTTGCACATCCTGCGTTGCGGATATCATCAGGCTCTTGCGGATTGAATTCATCGAATCGCTGCATCGATGTGCGATACACATCTTCGACCAGTTCACCAAAAACCTCCCGCAGGGCAGTCTGGTTGATCCGGCTTTCGCTCACATCGGAATAATCACGACGAACGCGCCAGATTGCCGGACCGATCAGGGGTAATTCTGTCAGGTCACCGGCGGCAAAAAATTCAGCGCGCAATCCGTCCTGCATATCGTGACAATTGTAGGCAATGTCATCAGCGAGTGCAGCCACCTGTGCCTCGGCCGAAGGATAGGTATGAAGTTCCAGATCCGTATCGGCGTAAGCGTCGGCCATTGCCAGACCCGTTTCATCCACCGGACCATTATGTTTGGCGATCCCCTCCAAGGTCTCCCATGTCAAGTTGAGGCCGTTAAATCCGATGTAACTGCGTTCTAAATTGGTGACGATTCTCACCGCTTGGGCATTATGCTCGAAGCCGCCATGGTCCTTCATGATTTCGTTAAGTGCCTGCTCTCCGATATGACCAAAAGGCGTATGCCCAAGATCATGTGCGAGGGACACGGACTCAGCCAAATCCGGATTGAGGCCAAGTGACGAAGCGATTGCGCGGGCGACTCGTGCCACCTCGATCGTATGCGTGAGACGCGTTCTGAAATGCCCGCACACCGGAGCGACAAAAACCTGAGTCTTGTACATCAGCAAACGAAACGAGGTGGAATGTACAATCCTGTCACAATCTCGTTGAAAAGCTGTGCGCTGCTCACTGCCTGAATCACTCAGGGGGCGCGACCCGCAACGCGGATGCATGCATGCATAGGGCGCCAGGGCCATACCTGTGCTCAGTTGCCACTTTGCCATAAGTCACCACAAGCTTGCCGCAAGGAAGGTATCGAATTATATTGAGATGGGGTGTGAATCAAAGAACGAGGATACAAGTGGAATTGATTGTTCCGCCCAAAGTCTCCGAACGTGCATTTGAGAGGCTTGCAGAAATTAATTCTGGCGATAACAAGATGAAATGTCTGCGTGTGAGCGTCAAGGGCGGCGGCTGTTCAGGATTTCAGTATGAAATTCAATTTGACGAGCCGGAAGAAGACGATATTCACTTGACCAGTGGTGATCAGACAGTTTTGGTGGATAAACACTCATTGCCGTTTCTAGAGAATGCCACCATTGACTTTGCTGATGAGCTGATTGGCTCACGATTTGTTGTCATCAATCCCAACGCCAAATCGACATGTGGCTGTGCCATGAGTTTTTCTTTTTGACCTTCGCCACCGAATGAAAATCGCAAGTTTCAATGTCAACGGTATAAGGGCGCGGAAGCTGCATCTACGCAAATGGCTGAACGAAAGTCACCCGGATGTTGTTTTACTACAGGAAATCAAATGTCTGGATATGGGTTTTCCATACCAAGACTTTGAAGATTTAGGCTACAATATTGCCATCCACGGACAGAAGAGTTTCAATGGCGTGGCTATTTTCTCAAAGTTTCCGCTTGAAGATGTCACCCGTGGATTACCGGGGGATAACAATGATATGCAAGCACGGTGGATAGAAGCCACAGTCTCCAGTGATCCTCCAATCCGCGTCTGTTGTTTGTACTTGCCCAACGGCAATCCTGCACCTGGCCCAAAATACGATTACAAGCTTGCCTGGATGGAACGGTTAATCCGACACGCCACAGACATTCTGGCACTTGAAGAGGCTTCGTTGCTTGCTGGCGACTTCAATGTCATTCCGCAATCGGAAGATGCGCGCCATCCCGAAGACTGGGACGAAGACGCGTTGTTTCGTCCGGAAACCCGGAGATTGTGGCACCAGTTGGTCAATCTTGGCTTCTATGACGCGTTCCGTTTGCGTTGCACGGATTCTGAACAGTACACTTTCTGGGACTTTCAGGCAGGTGCCTGGCAGCGCAATGACGGGATACGGATTGACCATTTTCTGCTCACGCCGCAATGTGCTGACCTGCTTGCTGATTGTGCGATCGATCGGGATGTTCGCGGTTGGGAAAAACCGTCGGATCATGTGCCGATCTGGGTTGAAATCAACCCTGCGAGTCGGGTCTGACGGCCACAAACCCGAACCGTGCAAAGGGTTCTATTGAAATTCAGGCCATTATTTCCGGTTAACGCATAAGTTTTGGACCAGATATGAGAATTACGAAGCCGGCTTCAGAAATGCACGCCAAACCCGGAGCTTTTCATCGAATGTCATTTTTGCGTTGGCCGCACTTGTAGATGGCAGACAGCAAACACGCATTCCATCCCAAGCGACATCTGGATTTTGCGCGCAATAAAGTTTGAATCCTTGATACGCCCGTTTGCCGTTCAGCCCGATCGCATCAATGCACGGATATTTGTCAATCAATGAGGCCAAATCGTTATAGATTGGAGAGCGAATTTGTGAATCCAGACTGCCGGTGCGTTCTGCTGCCGCAAATATATCCCAGAGTGCAATTTCACTCCTGAGAAGAAATGAACGTCTTGATTCGTCACCCTCACCGGTCGTCTCTTCAAATGTGCGGGAAAGAATTCGCCAAAACTGGTTGCTGGAATTCGCGTAATATTCTTGGGCTGCCAGTGAGATATCACCTGGCAATGAGCCAAGAATCAGGATTCGGGAGTTGTCGTTGGCGATCGGAGTCAGACCCGTCTTCATTCAAAACCCCAATTTCCTATCATCCAACCAATAGATCTGATTGATCGCACCACACAGGGGCAAACCTGTCCGGGTAACCGCTTGCCAGAAGAGTCTGCAATATCCTTCGCTTTTATGAGGGCAGGTTGAACGTTAGGGGCTTATAACGAATAATTGATAGAATACAGCAGGATGAGTTTTTGTCGAAAGGTAACCACAACATAAGGTGGTATGTCAACCAATGTATATAAGCCCCGAACGTTACCAGCCTTCCCGAAGAACGTCTGCGACTCTTCCATCCAATGATTCACATAAATTCACGGCACAACGACATCCGACGGGTCGCACCGAATCGCATCAAGGTGATGGATCGATTCAAAAGGTGAATCAAAATCCTTTTGATCTCAGTGCACAAAATTCGGAAATCAATCATCTTCCGAGAGATGGGATCGCTGCCGTTTCGGGTTTCTGGTCTGACGACGGCACAATACGGCAGCATAACCCTCCCATGGCGCAAAAGCATGAATCACGTGGATCAAAGATCCATTTTTCATCCCGAACCGATCTTGACTCCACAGCCCATGACTGCCCCGCCGATCAGAACCACCTCTTCCCAGGCGGATTCCAAAATCCATTGGATATCGGTGACTTACCTCTCGACCCGCTGTTATTCAGTGTGGCTGGTGAATTCGTCTTCGAAGTGCAATTCGACAGGACTGAAGCAAGAATCCCTAAAAGCCACTCTCAACTGCTTGAACAGCAAACTCATCAGGATTAAATTCCGGAATGGTTTAACTATTCCGGAGTGTGTTCCTGATGGGTTATCAGCGGCGCTTGAACATGGACTTGCCTCAGGGCCAGTCTGCATTCCTCTGGGGTGCGCGGCAAACGGGTAAGTCCACTTTTCTGCGCCAGAGATTTCCGAACAGCTTCTATATAGACCTTCTCAACTCAGACAATCTGCTGTCGCTCAGTGCGCGACCTGCTCGACTGGGAGAAATACTCACCCAGAAGGCACCTGAGATTTTGAAACGGCCAATCATCATTGATGAGATTCAGAAAGTTCCATCCCTGCTTGATGAAGTGCACCGCCTTATCGAAAGCTGTGGTTTCTCATTCATCCTTTGCGGGTCAAGTGCGCGGCGCATGCGACGGGCCGGGGTTAATCTGCTTGGTGGCCGCGCCTGGCGCTTTGACTTGTTTCCATTGAACTGGAATGAAGTGCCGGAATTTGACCTGCTTCGGGCACTCAACCGCGGCATGCTTCCCTCAATTTACGACCAGCCACGTTTTGGTCGTTCACTCAAGGCTTATGTGCAAGACTATCTCACAGAAGAGATTTTCAATGATGCTACGACCCGCAATGCCCCCACATTTGTTCGTTTTTTTGATTGTTTGCGATTTTGTCACGGAGAGTTGCTGAATTACACTTCGATCAGCCGTGAATGTGCCATTGATGCCAAAACCGTCAAGGTTTATTTTGACATTCTGCAGGACAGTCTGGTGGGGTATCGGATCTTTCCCTTTCATCGCAGCAGTGGGCGCCAGAGCATCACGGCTGCTCCCAAGTTTTTTTTGTTTGATGTCGGCGTGGCGAGCCATATATGCGGCAGATCTCTGACAAATGAATACGGACCTGAATTTGGCCGTGCATTTGAACATTTCATTTTGCTTGAACTGATTGCCGCTCGTGGCTACCGAGAGCAAGATTATTCCATCGAGTTCTGGCGTACAAAATCAGGACTTGAGGTCGATTTCATACTCGGAGGCGGAGAGGTTGCCATCGAAGTCAAGACCCGCGTGCGCCACGGTGATTTGCGCGCTATACGGGCTTTCGCTGACGAGTTCTCCCCAAGCGCTGCCTTTGTTGTGACTGCAGAACAGGATCGTCGACGTATTGATGATATCGACATACTTCCGTACACCGACTTTTTGCGCTTGCTGCATGATGGCAATGTCATTTGAGTCTTCAATGATGACCCGTTGTCTACCTTACCGGTTGAAAACACGATTGCGAAATGGCATTGCCGCGTTCTTTGATGACAGGCGTATCCACGAAGCGAACGGAGACCGCTACCCCCTCGATCCAGACTTTCACTTTGGCCAGGCGCCGCAGAGGTTTGTCACACGCAAACCGCCGACAACATAAGGCTGGCAAAAGGGGAGCAGATCGAACCTTCGATTCTGGCAATATGGGATTCTGAGCGGGGACCTTGCAAAACTCAGTCGCGTCTTCCTGACATGGTCAGATCTTGAAACCTTCTATGACCTGTCAACTGGCCTGCTGTTGGTGCCGACAGCGGTTGCGCACTCGTCCCAGTCAAAGAGCCAGGCCAGGCGTTTTCGCAGAAGACCTGGAGTCAGGCGATTGAGGCTACACAATACCGCTTGGCGAGCCGGGGTTGCCAAGCCCCTCGCGTGATACAATCGTCCTTGCAACTCGACATGGTCCAGCACTTTGCGAATTCTCGGCTCTCGCTTCAAGCGGAACTGCCGATGCGCCTCTGCAATATCGGTATTGGAAATCAGGGACTGGGATAATGCCCACGCATCTTCGAGTGCCATATTTCCACCCTGCGCGAGAAATGGCGGCATCGCATGCAGAGCATCTCCGATCAGGGTTGACCGGCGGCCAGACCATTTGTTGGCAACCGACGGGCCCACTATGGGCCAATACTCAAACTGCTTACATTGCTGCAGAAGATCCCGCACATGATGGCCGAATGAGTCAAATTCCCGGACAACCAGGCCCGTGGGAATGAAACACATCCCGAGGTCTCGCCGAACGGCTCTTCCAGCCTCCTTGATGGCCACAATATTCAATACACTTCCGCTACGAAGCGGATATGTCACCACATGCCCGCCTGGACCTGTCAATACGCGAATGACATTTTCATGCACCCGCTGAGATGACGGAATCGGAACCAGTGAACGCCAGGCATGATGACGATACAAGGGAAGTGAATTAGGGTTCAACATCTGCCGCACGGGCGAAGTCAGTCCGTCACATCCGATCAGATATTCTGCCGGGATGATTTCTCCACTGGCAAGAGTACAAGCAACCCGGTGACCGTCTTCCTCAACTTTCACCACGTGCGTATCAAGGCGCAGGTTGACACCTGAGATTTTCGCTCGCTCTGCCAGTTGCGTAATCAGATCTGCGCGATGCCAAAGAAGATAGGGGGACGAGTCTTGACGCTGCCCATGCAACATGAGTTGATGCCAGACTTGACCGCTCCTTGGGCAACAAAACTCAATCCTGTCAGCTGACATGACTGACCCGTGCCCGAAAATACCGAGTCTTTTGAGAATCCGTGCGCCGTTTGGCGTCATTTGAATTCCATAACCCGTTTCACCGACTGTATGACGACTCTCAATGACTGTCACGCGTCGCTGCGCACGCGCCAGCAACGTTGCGACGGCAAGACCGGCAATCCCACCACCGATAACGGTCATATCGTCAGGCACGTTGATCGTCCCGGACAGGTCATTCGCCCACACCATTTGATTATCGTCCTGTCCCCTGATATCCATCCACGTAGCGTATTGATGCTGCTGTGAAGTCGCCAATTGCAAGTCAGCGGCTGGCCGGCAATACCGACAGGCACTGTACAGCCTTTGGTTGCCAAACTGCATCTCGTTGATTCATATGATGATACAATGTCAGTGGATATAACGGTGAGACATGCCGGCACTCAATTGATAACGAGGCCTGTCGGCGGCATGATGCTATCACGGTAACTTTACCCGAAGCCGTGCCCAACGTTGAGTTCAAGCTGGCTGGAAATGATAAGATTCTGCTGCCAGGCCGCCTATGATGCAGCGTCAATCGCACTGGATTCCACAGGTTGATTTTTCTTGCCAAATGAATGGTGTTTCTTCACAAAAAACCAATGATCGTGCTCGCATTTGCCATTACCGGAGTCTTTGTTGGCACCAGAACTGCCATCAATCGTGGCGGCAACTACAAGGATAGACTGCAATATGCAGCTGTCTGGGCCATCGCGCTGTCACTCTTCGGTTTGTATGTGACTCTTGCGATCGGCTGGCTGCTGGTGCCGAAAGAGGCTTGATCAGTGGTATGAAGACAAACACCTCGCTGCGACTTCTTGTGGTCACCGGAAAAAATAATCAGTGATGCTCAAATTTCTCCTGTTTGCAGCGCCTTTTCTCTATGCGTTCATCGCCATGAAACTCTCCGCCTGGCAGATGCAGCGTAAACTTCGTCGTGATTCAAGTCCAATGAATGATGTGGCAGTTCGCCGACTTCACCAAAAGTTGGCACGCGTCGCAAAGATTGAATCGATCGATATTCGAATCCATGAAGTGTCGCCAATCAACGGAATGGTCCTGCCGAATGGCGAGATCTACATCACACGCGGCCTGATGAATTGCTATTTAAGGGGAGATATCAGCGGCGAAGAGCTTGCATCGGTGGTTGCGCATGAAATCGGCCATGTATTGCTTGGGCATGCCAAAGGACGACTCGCCAGTTTTGCCGGACAAAATGCCGCGCGTATTCTTCTTGGTGCATTATTCAATCGATTCATTCCTTTCCTCGGCGCTTTCCTCGCCCAAGCGCTGATCACCCTTTTTTTCAAACGCCTGTCACGTGACGATGAATTTGCCGCTGATGCCTATGCCAGCGCCCTCCTCACGGCTGCCGGTATCGGCACCCAACCGCAAAAATCACTTTTTCGAAAGCTCCCGACACTGACCGGACAATCGGGTGGTGGAATCGCCTGGCTGATGAGCCATCCGCGCATTGAAGATCGAATCCATGCCATTGAGAAGCGTGAAGAACGTTGGAAAAGTGATGAAGATCATCAGATGCCAACGCACTCCTGAACGAGTCGGCACATGGACGAGGACGAGTCGATTCAAGATGACCATTTGCCAGAAATACTGATTCCAGTGAGGGTTTGAGCGGGATCACCGACAAATCCCACACTGACCCGCAGTCTGACCTGCACGTCATGCCAATCTGAATCAGGCGCACACCGTTGCCGTTATTTTTCCAAATTGATCGTCGTCAGATGACAGACGCATGAGACCTCATACAGCGTGGCGATTGTGGGACGACCGATTGCGCTGCCGGTTCTCCTGCGATGCGAATCCGGCTCGAACCTGATTTGCAATCCAAACCCATCCCTGTTTCAACGCCTGGGCCCGCAATTGGGATGCACGGTGCCTGACTTCGGCATAGCTCAACGACGGATATTCGTCCTTCTGTATCTGCATGATCTGCGCTCCAAATTGACCATGGGACAAAGATATGCCCTGACTGGCAAATGAGTAGCAGCTGAATGGTCAATTCCGCCTTGCACGGTGTGCAACGCTCATCAAATTCAGCAATGATAGAATTGGGGCGCATTTTGCGTGAATGCTGCAGCGTGCAGCCAGCGTTGCATAAAATCGGTTTCCGAACGGCGACAGAGAATATGCGCTGACTCGTTTTCGGTCAGCCAAAATGCGGCTGCCAACTGTCCCAGCCGCGATCTCCTGAATTCCCTGATCTTAAGTCCACCGGGAGAGACGTCAGAGGGTGTTCCCTTCGCAAGAATGTCGCGGACAGCACCGACAATCTCAAATTCTTTTCGCATTGACGACACATCAACCACCAGATGATGCGTATCCGCAAGCGTATTCTGCAGCTGATGCACCATCTCATCAACTTCTTCAATGGGGACAAAGGCCAGTAATTCGTCAGGGGCCATCCAGGCCAATTCCCTGCCGTCATTGGCATCAATCCGCCGAGCCTCAGGCATAGCGACGGCAAGTGTATGCACAATTGTCCCCGCAACCTTCGGATCTTGCAGATCAGCACGGATCATCAACATGCCGCGCGGCGTCAAGAGCCGAATATGATTATCTCTCCTGGCACCCGTGCGATCAGTCATGAATCTGCCGCCCTTCCGGGTCGTAGAAAACCGGGCTGACAATCCTTGCAGCCACCTCTCCATCATCCATGGTAAAATGAATGATCTCGCCCATTCTCCTAAAACCATTTTCAACCAGGCCAAGAGCGATTCTGCGGTTCAATACGGGGGAATGATAGCTCGATGTGACGCGCGCCGTACAATGCGGAAAATCATATGTCGACTGAGTCACCGATGAAACTTGTGCACCGACGGGCAGGGCAGCATTGGCATCGACCGTCTCGAGACCCACCAATCGCAAATTGCTGATATTGTTGCTGAGTTGCCGGCGCTGTCCGCGTTTTCCAAGGAAATCCGCCTTGTTCCTGGAAATCGCCCAGTCGAGGCCCAGTTCCTGTGGCGTGATGGTGCCATCTGATTCCTGACCGATCAAGATATACCCCTTCTCAGCGCGCAGGACATGCATGGCTTCGGTCCCATAGACCTCGAGACCGAATTCCTGACCGGCATCTTGCAATTGCATCCACATATCCATGCCTTCGGCAGCGGGAACCGCAATTTCATATGAAAGTTCTCCCGAGTATGAAATTCTGTAGATCCGTGCCTTGTGACTTCCGACAAGCTGGTCACTCCATGCCATATGCGGCAAAGCTTCGTTGGAAATGGACTCGGCACCCAGTTTTTCGAGAATCGCGCGGGCCTTGGGCCCGGCAATGACGATTTGTGCAATTTGTTCTGTTAAATCGGCGGTATAAACCTGCCAGTCCGGCCATTCACATTGCAGCCAATCCTCCATCCAACCGTGGACCAACCCGGCCTGCGAACTCGTCGTATGGCAAACAAAGCTGGTTTCGCTGATCCGTGCGATGACTCCGTCATCCATCAGGAACCCATTTTCATCGCAAATCAACCCGTAGCGACACCGCCCGACTGCAAGTTCACTCATCTGGGATGTATAGATCATATCGAGAAACCGACCGGCATCCGGTCCCGAAACGGTCATCTTGCCCAGAGTCGAAGCATCAAGTAAGCCTGCCGAACGCCGAACGCCCAGTGTTTCGCGCTCGACCGCTCGAGTCATCCCTTCGTTCCCCTTGAGATAGCAGTAGGGACGGCGCCAGTCGCCGACCAAATCCCAGAAGGCCCCGTTGTCCTCATGCCATTGATCGATCGGTGTCTTGCGTACCGGTTTAAACATTGGGCCACGCCGATCACCCGCAATCGCACCAAACGTCACCGCAGTGTAAGGTGGGCGAAAAGTCGTCACGCCAGCCTCATGAGGTTCGATGCCACGATTGCGCGCCATTATCATTAAACCATTGATATTGGACAGCTTTCCTTGATCTGTCGCCATACCAAGCGTGGTGTAGCGTTTGGCATGTTCGGATCCTGCATAATTCTCCTGAACTGCGAGATCGAGATCTGAAACCCTGACATCATTCTGGAAATCCACCCAGATTTTGTCCCGTGCTGATGCCTGGATCCCACTTGGAGACAAACAGTCGCTTGACGGTTCTGAAAAGCTCTCGGCCTGGCAGGTGATTCTTTTTATTGACCGCCCGCCAAGACCGATGCTCTCCAAGGCCATCTCTGTGGCCATCGCCGCATCTTCAAGAGCCTGCTGAAGAGTTGGGCAACCGGAGACGGCACCCGCCGTATAGGCCATCGCGTGCCCTGCAGAATTGATTGGTGGAAAATCGAGGTCGGGGCGGAAAGCCACCAGGGTCGGATCCCAAACCAGTTTGCCACCACAATGCGACCAAAGATGGACCACGGGCGACCAACCGCCAGACATGGACACCGAGTCGCAGGCGATCTCTCTCAAGACCGAACCCTCGCCCATCTGCGTACAGACTTGCGCATGAGTGACCCGTTTTCCTCCCTGAACGGCCGCAACCGCGCGACCAAACTCGACATGGATCCCCTTCGAGTGCACGTCTTCCAGCAACTCACTCTCCACTCTGGGTCGTGAATCCAGGACAGCTGGAACCTCCAACCCGGCTTCTGACAGGGCAAGCGCAGTGCGATATCCGTCATCATTATTGACCGCGATAACCGTCCGGTCACCGGGAGAAACCCCGTAGTTTTTGACATAGTCGCGCGCAGCCGAAGCGAGCATCACTCCCGGCGTGTCATTCTGCTGGAAACAAATGGGTCGCTCAATCGCGCCTGTCGCCAGAATGATTTGCCGTGGGCGAATCCGCCAAATCCGTTGGCGCAGAGCGCCTTTCTCTGGACGATGATCGCTCACCCGCTCGACTGCCAGCGCCAAACCATGATCATAAACGCCAAATAAAGTCGTTCGGTTGAGCATATGCACTGAGTTGTAGGCCTCTAACGATTTGACATACTGCGCAATCCAGTTGTTGCTGTCGATACCGTCGATCATTGCGTGATCCACGGCGCTTCGACCGCCCCAAAAAGGCATCTGTTCAACAATGAGAACCTGAGCACCACGCTCCGCTGCCGCCTGCGCCGCAAGCAGTCCCGCAGCACCCCCGCCAACGACCAGAAGATCGACATGGGCATGAAAATGTTCATAATCCGAACTGTCACGATGGCGCGGCGCCTTGCCAAGCCCGGCTGCATGCCTCAAGGCGGGTTCATACAGTCGCTTCCACAAGCTGCGTGGTTGCATAAAGGTCTTGTAGTAGAAGCCCGCCGGCAACAGTCTTGCAGCGAGTCCGGCAACGGCTCCAATATCAAACTCAAGGCTAGGAAAGTGATTCTGTGACGATGCCTTCATCCCATCATGGAGCTCTTTCATCGTCGCAACACAATTTGGCTCGACCAGTCCCCCCTCGCCGACTGTCACCAGACCATTGGATTCTTCCGGTCCGCTTGCAACCAAGCCCCGCGGCCGATGGAACTTGAAGGATCTGCCGACAAGAATTTGATCATTCGCAAGCAGAGCAGAAGCCAGACTGTCTCCTTCATACCCCAAGAAAGAATGTCCGTTGAACTGGAAGCCCAATCGACGGCGACGATTAATCAGTCGCCCGCCTTTGACCAATCGTGTACTCACTGGTTCTTCCGACCTTGCACGGCCTTCCGGAGACCCGACCCTGACCGGCGTGCATCAATTGCATCAAGCACAGATTTTGGAACATGCTCACACTGTGCCTTATAGGTCGCAAAGACTTCCTGTGTGAGGGTGCAGCGCGCAACGATAAACCATTTGCCACAACCGAAACTGTGCCGCCATCTCTCCACATGCACATCCTGGGGATTGCGGCGCCGAAAAAGATAGTCCGTGAATTCTGCGTCTGTCGAGTCCACCGCTCTCCGGCGAATATGCGCTTCGCCACCGGGCGAGAGTTCAGTCTCGTCAGCGTCCAACTGACAGTAGGGGCACTTGAGCCGTAACATAATCTCTTTCGTTACATCTTCTTCTCAATGAGCGACACCAGCTGCGACCCGTTCATCGACGAATCGACCCTGAGAAAATCGCTGCAAGTCGAAAGGTGCTGCCAATAATCCCGGTGCATCATTCACCATGAGTTCGGCCATTGCCCAGCCGGAACCTGGAATCGCCTTGAAACCGCCTGTGCCCCATCCGCAATCAACATAGAGATTCTTGACCGGAGTCTTGGAAATAATTGGTGAGCGGTCAGCCGTCATATCAACGATTCCGCCCCACTGGCGGAGTATCCTGAGTCGGGAGATCATCGGAAACATCTCAACAAGTGCAGATATGGATTCCTCAATATGAGTGAAGGAGCCTCTTTGCGAGAAGTTGTTATAGCCGTCAGTTCCACCACCGATCACGAGTTCACCTTTGTCAGACTGACTGACATAACCATGCACAGTATTTGCCATGACCACCACGTCAAGAAATGGTTTGACAGGCTCGGAAACCAATGCCTGTAGGGAAACCGATTCAATAGGAAGCTCGAATCCTGCCATTTCGGCAAGTTTGCCCGTATATCCGGCAGCAACGATTCCCAGTTTGTTGCAGTGAATGGCTCCACGCGTTGTTGTCACACCTGTGACACGACTCTCGCTCTGCAGTATCCCCGTGACTTCGCAATCCTCGATAACATGCATCCCCATTGCCGAGCAGGCCCTGGCATATCCCCAGGCGACAGCATCATGGCGCGCGGTACCCCCTTGTGGGTGCCAGAGTGCGCCGCGTACCGGATAGCGGGGACCGTCAATGCAAATTGACGGGCAGATCTCACTGATGCGCGATGGCGTGATAAATTCTGTGTCGATACCCTGCCGAAAATTGCTGCCGGCAATTCGCATCAAACAATGAACTTCATGATGATTCTGTGCCAAAGTCAGGACACCGCGTGGGCTGAACATGACGTTCATATTCAAATCCTCGCTCATCGACTCATAGAGTTGACGCGATTTCTCATAAATCGCAACTGATTCATCATGAAGGTAATTGGATCGGATTATGGTCGTATTGCGTCCGGTATTTCCGCCCCCGAGCCATCCTTTTTCAAGGATCGCGACATTGGAGATCGCATGATTCTTTCCCAGATAATATGCGGTCGCCAACCCATGCCCTCCGGCACCAATAATGATGTAATCATATTGGGGACGAGGGTCGGGGGTATTCCAGGCCTGCTCCCAACCAGAATGCCCGCGCAGTGCCTCCCGCAACAGTCGGATTGAAGAATAGCGCTGCACAGACAATCCTTCCCGATGCCAATGAATTTCCATATGCGCGCACGAGGGAATAAAGTAGTCATCGGCGGTATTCAATCCCGGCCCGGCGATGGCGTGGAAGGAATGATTGTATGATTTTCTGGCTGGCAGGAACAGCATTGTCGGCAGCAGTCACCACACTCCTCGTGATGGCCCTGATTCGTCACCGAGACACACCTCATGAAGATGCACAACGCGAAGTTGAATTTTACAAGTCGCAGTTGGCAAGCGTCGAGGATGATCTGCAGCAGAATCGTCTGAGCGCGGTAGATGCCGAACAGGCGCGGCGTGAAGTCTCGCGGCGACTTCTTCGGGCGCATGAACGAACAACAGCATCATGTTCGTCTGTCGGCACCGCATCGCGTCTGTCCACTTCTTTGGCCTGTATCCTCGTCATTCTCGTCTTTTTACCCGGCTCAGCCGCCCTTTACTGGCTGATTGGCAATCCAAACCTGCCAGATCTCTCGTTATCGGAACGGTTGAGAGCAGCAGAACTGGCGTACGCGACCCGGCCTTCCCAACGGGAAATCGTTGCCGGTCGGGACCTGAATTCCATTACGACTGAGGCCGACCCGGAACTGGTGCGCCTCGTCGGTGAACTGCGCACCAGTCTGGCCGCCGCAGAACCGGATCTTGAGGGATTGCGAATGCTGGTTCGCAGTGAATTGTCGATTGGTAACTTTGCTGCGGCAATACAAGCGCAAAGAGATATCCTTGCTCTTCTTGACGGCGAGGCGCGCGCGACGGATTTCAGCCAAATGACCGATCTTCTGGTGATCGAGGCTGGGGGCTATGTCTCTCCCGAAGCAGAGGCCGCCATCTATCAGGCACTCGCCCGCGATCCGGAGAACCCGGCGGCGCGCTATTATCTTGGACTCATGTACGCCCAGACAGGACGCCCTGATCTCACCGTCAATATCTGGAATCGGTTAATCGAAGATTTGCCACCAACATCACCCATCGCTGCCGATCTCCGGCTGCGCCTACCGGCTGCAGCTCAGGCGGCGGGTATAACAAACATAAACTTGCCGCCCGAACCACTTCCTCGGCCAAGCAGCGAAGATATCGCCGCTGCCGAGTCAATGAGCGTTGAAGACCGCGCGGAATTCATTACCGGAATGGTCGAAAGTCTGCGAAACCGTCTTGATGAGGACGGAGGCAGTGCCATTGAATGGACCATGTTGATCAATTCACAGATGACAATCGGTCAGTACAACGCCGCACGAATGAGTTATGAGCGTGCACTTGAGGTCTTTGCTGACAGTCCGGACGATTTACAGTTCATCATGGAAAGTACCGATCTCGATCCCGCGCAGTAATGTCGATTATTCCTGAGTTGAATGCGTTTGCCGAAGTTATTTCCTGCCGGGGCAGTCTTGTTGGAATTGATCATGGCCGACGTTCCATCGGCATCGCTGTTTCTGATCATGAACAACGACTCGCATCGCCGTTATCGACAATTGTTGAAAAGAAATTTCGGACAACCGCAGTCAAACTGCTCGATATCTGCGCTGACCGTGCAGCTGTAGGTATCGTCCTGGGCCTCCCCTTGAATATGGATGGTACGCAGGGGAAGCAATGTCAGTCTGTGCGGGCATTTGCCTATCATCTCAGTCAAATGACGCCACTGCCGATCAGCTTTCAGGATGAACGCCTCTCTTCGGCAGAAGCGATTGAAATTGTGGGGAGTACAGTGGCCCGTTCTCGGGCAAAGCGCGACTCACTGATCCACCGAGTCGCGGCATCTGTCATGCTGCAATGGGCATTGGACGAGATACATAAATTTCGTGGAGACAACGCGGATCCATTCAACATGACGTGATGCTGGATGATCATCAATGCCCAAAAAGTCATGACAAGGCGCGAACCGATGGTCTTGATCAGGTCAGGCTCATCTTGCCGCAATGGCCGCCTGAAGTGCGTGATGCGATGATTGGCTGGAAACTCACCGCTTCGGCGGTGAACGCCGGTCCTGACTACGCAGGATGCATGGCCATCGATGCGCTGTTGCCGTTCGTCTGATTCTCCATCATGCGCACCGCTTGCCAATAAAATTCAATCCCTTCTGGCCCGTTCAACGCTGGGTTCGAGAGCATTTGCCGCCACGTGCGGGCGCCTGACTGGCCAGCAAAGAGACCCAGCATATGCCGGGTAACTGCCGTGACTTTGACACCTGACCGATGCTGTTGTCTGAGATAGGGAACCATGGCTGCCGCAACCTGGTTGGGTTTCATTTTCTTCCCCGATTGACCAAAAATCCGCTGATCAACGGGCGCGAGGAGACGCGCTGGTGTGCGATATGCCGCCCTGCCAATCATGACCCCGTCCAGTCCTGCCGCAAGATACCTCTCAGCTTGCGTGAGACATTCAATGCCCCCATTGATGCAGATCTTCAGTTGTGGAAATTGATCTTTCATCCTCAGCACCAAAGGATAGTCCAGCGGTGGAATATCACGATTCTGTTTTGGGCTGAGTCCCCGCAGCCATGCTTTTCGTGCATGAATCGTAATTCTGTTGACACCCGAATCTGCCACGGCAGAAAGGAATTCCGGCAAACAGATTTCCGGATTCTGATCGTCAACTCCGATTCGGCATTTGAGTGTAATCTCAATTCCTTCTGCAGCGTCCTGCATGGCGCGCAGGCATGCGGCGGCGCGAACCGGATCTTTCATGAGAACTGCACCAAACCCACCGGCTTGCACTTTGTCAGACGGACAGCCGGCATTGAGATTGATTTCATCGAATCCGCGCCCGGTGCAGCGTTGAACCGCATCAAAGAGTTCCTGTGGCTCAACGCCGCCTATTTGCAATGCGAGTGGGCGCTCGCACGGGTCAAATGCCAGCAATCTGTCGACGTCGCCATGCCTGATTGCCGACGTCGTGACCATCTCGGTGTAGAGGAGGGTTTGACGCGTCAGTTGACGATGAAAATAGCGGCAATGCCGATCAGTCCAGTCCATCATCGGCGCGACAGAAAGTCTTGTACATCCACCTGTTTGCATTCTTCATCCGACTTCAAACTTTCATGGCGATCGTTGCCACGCTGGCTGACACCCCGGTGCTCCCAATTTGCTCCTATACGACGACTGATTGCACACGAAAATCACCTCCATCAAGTTCTCCTGTGGCATCCACTCGGCGCCACTCAGACAAAAGGGGCGCACCCCGCGCAGGCAGCATCCGATAAATTGTCAGTTCAACCCGGCCATTCGGAAACAAAAGAGGGGACTCAGCGCAGGATTCTGCCCTTTCTGTAAACGACCCCCTCTTCCGAAATGCTGCCCTCAAGGCCCCGTGTCAGATACATAGCTGCGGAACGGCAATCATGTTCTGACCTTCTGGATTCCGATTTCGCCACAGGACTGCCGTCAGAGGGGCTTGAGAGGGTTTGGAGAAAACAACACCAGCACCTCAATCTTCATGGCTGTGGTGCGAGGTTTTTCGTTATCCCGCGGTCTGTTGCAGGTTCGGGGTCAGGCGGGCCAGCGGATGAGGACACCGATGATCACCACGGCGGCGACCCACAGGCCGATCTGCCAGCGCAGATTGTCCTTGTCACGCTGGGCCATATCAGCCCGCAGGCGATCCAGGGCACTGTCATTTTCGGCTGTCATCGTTTTCATCCGTTCCTGCGGCGCTATCAGTTCACCTTTCAGTTCAGCGATGGCCAGCGCATTGTCCCGTTCTTCGCTCGTCTGCACACGTTAATCTTTTGATGGCCACCGGTCAAATGTTCAACGCTATCCGCCCGCAGACGCGCCATAATTTATCCGCACCGCTCGAGTGCTTTCGCACTGATATGGCGCCGGATCAAGACTCTTGCGAACGTTCACTTTATCGCTGATATCAGCAGACATCAGCGTATCGGTGATCGCGGCAAGAATCTCTGCAAGGCTGTTTCATAGGTCGCGGCTTGTTCACTGAGAATGCCCAAACGCGCACGATCCTTTTGAATGACATCTTCCGGGGCCTTGGTCAGAAAGCCTTCATTGTTGAGCCGGGACTGGAGAACAGACATGTCGGATCGGGTTTTTTTCAGGTCCGCGTCAAGGCGATTCTTTTCAAGATCAACATCAATGATATGGGCCAAGGGAAGACAAAAGACACTGCCTTCGACCGAAATCAATGCTGCATCGCGGGGCACTTCGTGTGCCTGTGATACCGCCGAGAGCCGCGCCAAACGCATAATCAACGCACGATTCCGCGTAAAATAACCTTTCGTCTTGTTCTGTTCCTCAATTCTCAGCAATTCAATGCGCTCCCCGGCGGGAACGCGCATCTGCGTACGGGTCGAGCGGACGTCTTCAATCAGTTGGATTGTCCAAGCCATCTCATGATCCGCGTTTGCATCCTTGAGTAACGTCGAATCATGGCGGGGCCAATCCGTATGTACCAACATCCTGTCTCTCGGAATGCGGCCCCAAAGCTCTTCTGAAATGAATGGCATAAAGGGATGGAGCAGCGCGAGACATTCATCAAGAATCCAGGCTAGAGTCGCCCGTGTTTCAGCCACCAGACCCGCATCAGGATCCTGCAAGAGTTCCTTGGAAAATTCCACATACCAATCGCAGACATGACCCCAGACAAACGCATAAAGCCGGTTCGCCGCATCATTGAAGCGGAACTCCTTTATGGATTCATCAATCATCTCAGCAGTTTGTACTGTCTGGCTAATGATCCAACGATTGACAGAAGATTGAGCAGATGCGGGGCTGAAATCCTTTTCGGGATGGCACCGATTGATCTCGGCATAGCGCACGACATTCCAGATCTTGGTACCAAAGTTTCGATAGCCTGCGACCCGATCCTCAGAGAGCCGAAGATCACGTCCCATGGCGGCCATCGATGCCAAGGTGAAACGGACGGCATCAGCACCGTATTTATCGATCAGATCAATCGGATCAATTACGTTGCCAATTGATTTCGACATTTTTCGACCCTGCGCATCACGCACCAGGGCATGGACATAAACAGTGTGGAAAGGCACCGTACCGACGATCGCCAACTGCATCATCATCATACGGGCGACCCAGAAGAAAATGATGTCGAATCCTGTCACCAGGACATCCGTTGGAAAGTATCGCTGGTATTCTTTCGTCTCTTGCGGCCAGCCCAGCGTGCCGATCGGCCAAAGTCCCGACGAGAACCAGGTGTCGAGAACATCTGGATCTCGTGTCAGTTCACGCCCACCGGCCATTTCAACCGCTTCCTCTTCACTCACAGCACAATACTGGTTTCCGTCGGAATCATACCAGACGGGAATCTGATGCCCCCACCAGAGTTGGCGGGAAATACACCAGGGTTCGATCGATTCCAGCCATCGGAAATACGTCTTCTCATATTGCACCGGAAGAATTCGCGTTCTTCCCGATTGAACCGCATCGATGGCAGGTCCGACGAGTTGCTTGGCGTCCACGAACCACTGGTCAGTCAGATACGGCTCAATGGCGACCTTGGAACGATCGCCATGTGGAACAACATGGCGATCATCATCTTCTCCTTCGAGCCAGCCCTGCATCCGCGCCAAAGCAACAATCTGTTCGCGGGCAGCGTAGCGGTCGAGCCCATGCAGCGCCAGAGCCTCATCGGTGACATCACAGTCTTCAAGAAAATCTTCGTTGTTGGCCAGATTCATCGCCGCAGCCGTCGTCATGACATTGATCGCCCGCAATTCACAACGCTGGCCCACGGCCCAGTCATTGAAATCATGTGCCGGTGTAATCTTGACGGCGCCTGTTCCTTTTTCAGGATCGGCATGTGGATCGGCAACAATCGGAATGAGCCGGTTCACAAGCGGCAGCCTGACTCTTTTTCCAATCACGCCCCGGTAACGCTCATCATGAGGATGGACGGCCACCCCCGTATCTCCCAGGATGGTTTCCGGGCGTGTTGTCGCGACCGTCAGATAGTTGCGTTGCTCCCATGCGACAGGTTCCCCCTGTTCATCGAATTCCACGGGAAATGCGTAGGTCAACCCATCATCCAACGGATAACGAAAACGCCACAGTTTGCCATCCACTTCGGTTTGTTCAACCTCGAGATCTGAAATCGCTGTCTCGAAATGCGGATCCCAGTTGACCAGCCGTTTTCCGCGATAGATTACCCCTTTCCGATAAAGTTCGACAAAGACTGTCAACACGGCATGGTGAAAGCCCGGATCCATGGTGAAACGATTGCGAGACCAATCGCAGGATGCGCCAAGACGTTGCAGTTGCGAGATAATCGCTCCACCGGATTCGTCTTTCCACTGCCAAACCCGTTTCAGAAACTCCTCTCTGCCCAGTTCACGCCGCCCGGCCTTTCCTTTGTCTTCGAGATCTCTCTCAACCACCATCTGTGTCGCGATGCCGGCATGGTCCTGACCTGGCTGCCACAACACATCGAATCCACGCATGCGATGCCATCGAATCAGGATATCCTGAATCGTGTTGTTGAATGCATGCCCCATATGGAGCAACCCGGTCACATTGGGCGGTGGAATCATGATACAAAAGGACTCGCTGCCCGGTTTTGCATTGGCGCCAGCTGCAAAAGCATCCGCCTGATCCCATTTCCTGGCGACCCGCGCTTCAATTTCACCAGCCTGATATTTGGTCGCTGAGGGCATGCTTATGACGTCACAAGAATCTTGACTTGAAAATGATGGGGATAGTCGACTGCGCCGACAAATTGAATAGACATCTGAGAATCATTGACCAAGGTTCAGGAACAGCCGGTGTCGCAACGGGGATCAGTTTCAACGCGTTTTTTCAAGAATCCTATCAACGATTTCCTGGCGATTGCGGACATCTGGTGCATCCTTCACTCTGTTGAAATTCTCTTTTGCATCATATTCGGGAACTCCAAGGCCCAGATGCTGCACCGTGAGCAAACCGACTGACTCGAGCAGAGCATAGACCGCCATATCCCTTTCCTTGAGGGCGGCAACAAGATTGGAACGCGCCTCTTGAAGATCCTGTTCGGCGTTCAAAAGGTCAATCGTGGTCCGCGCACCGAGTGCCGTCTCCTGCCTGATCCCCTGATATGCCAGTTCTGCCGAATCGACATGTTGTTCGTTTGTCGGGATCAGCGACTCGGCAACTTCCAGTCGCGAATGGGCAATTGACACGTCGAGTGCCACCAATTGGGCCTCCCTCTGCAATTCAACCGCCGCGCGTTCGGCATTGGCCACTGCGCGACGCAAGAGTGAACTGGTCGTTCCCCCCTGATAGAGAGGAATACGCGTTTCGACAAATATTTCCATGGTATCTGTACCATGGCTCCAATGTTGGAGATCGCGATTGGTCCCGACCGAACTGCCAACAGAGATACGTGGTCGCTTGGCTGTTTCACTTCTGCGAAGTGTGAGTCGGGCCGCCGACAAGGCGTGTTTTGCACGTTTGATTGCCGGATGAACCTGCGCAGCAATCGATTGTGCATGTTCCAGATCGGCAGGCAGTTCGGGGAGTGGCGGCGTCGGATCGAGAGCGCCGGGCAGTGTTCCCACCGCCAGTTCGTAATTCCGCTCAGCGATTTCAAGGTCACCTTCCCGCATAAAGACTCGGCCTTGCGCAGTTGCCAGACTGGCTTCCACCAGACTCACATCGGTTCTCGTGATCTCACCCAATTCAAACCTGCTTTGCGCCGCCTGTAATTGTGTCTTGGTCAGGATCAGGCCATTTTCTGCGACCTCCAGCAACTCGCGCTGGCGCAGGACATCATGGTAGGCCTGCGCGGCTGCAAGCAGAACCTGCTGTTCAACTTCAACAAGTGATTGCCGCGCTGCACGTATGCTCTCCTGCGCGGCTTGCACCGTCAAGTCAGTATCCCCGCCATCATAGACCTGAATTTCAGCGATCAGTTGCAATGTGGCTGGAAGGCTTGAATCAGTTGTGCGCGGCCTTTTCATATTCCCACCAGGAGGCGCGCGTCGCGTTCGCCCGCTGACGCGGGCCAGTGCACTCAATTGCGGGCGCATTGCGGCCAGCGCAGCCGGCACATCCTCATCCTGGGCACGCAACGCAGTGCGGGCCGATTCGAGCAGCTTGCTGTTCATATAGGCTGATGCCATGGCATCAGGAAGACTTGCTGTCAGGGCCATATTCGGCATCAACAGCGAAACGACCATGACCAGTGCCACATGAATCTTTTTGAACTTGACCAAAACCAATCCCTCATCGAGTCCGCAGACTCGCCCCCATGACCAAACGCGCATCCTGTTCAGAAAACGAACATTTCCTCCATTTTGTAATCTGCAAGCAGCGGTGCATCTGCATCGAATACAGGATGCCAGCTGATTTGTCCTGACCTTTTGATTCCTACACGACATTCACCCGGTGCGCGGTCCACAAAAATGCACGCGATTCTGCCGCCGTCCCGCAACTGTGCAGCGATATCATCTGGCAAGCGTTCCACACCTCCCTGCACGATCATGACATCATAGGGTGCAAATTCAGGAGCCCCTTTACGCAGAATACCACTCTTCGCGATCGTATTGTCAGCTGCATAGGCTGAAAGATTGGCCGCGGCTGTATCGGCCATCGCGCCGGACTCCAGCGCAACGACAGCCTCCGCCAAATGTGAAATCACCGCCGACGAATAGCCATAACCGCAGCCAATATCGAGAACAAACTCAGTTCTACGAATATCAAGCGCGTTCAGCATCTTGGCAAAGATACGCGGGTCCAAAATGTATCGATCTTCCGACAAGGGCAGATGATCTCCCAGATAAGCAACAGACCTGAGATTGTCCGGAACAAACGCCTCCCGCGGACATTCAAGCATCGCTTCAATAATCGGAAATCTGGTCACATCGGAGGGACGAACCTGGCAATCGACCATCGCACGTCGCTGATCCAAATAGTCGCTTCTATTCATACTTACCTTGTCAAGAAGCCACGAACGGACGGCCTTCTTGCCATAATACACCGCCATGACGCAAGGGAATTTGAACCATCATCATGGGAACAAGATGTTGTGTATCGATCTGTGCATGAATCAGGAACCCGACAATTCAGATCCTGCCGCATTGTGAGGCGGGTGTGACAGACGAGTCACAGCCTGTCTCCATGCATCTCCATGCAAGGTCAAGATCCAATAGATCAACGCAACGACTGTCAGCCGAGTTCAGGAAGCTCGCTGAAGTGGTTCAATGATTCCGGGTTGGCCAAGGCGCTGACATTGTTGACGGGTTGGCCATGAACGACATTGCGCACGGCCAGTTCCGTGATTTTTCCTGACTTTGTTCGCGGGAGGTCAGGTACCTGGATGATGCGGGCGGGCACATGGCGTGGAGATGCCTGACTCCTGATCCGACGGCGCAGATCAGAAATGAGTTCTGCAGTGAGCGCGACAGAGTCACGAAGGCGAACAAAAAGCACGAGTTGCGAGTCAGCGCCGCGCCGATACTCAATCACCAGTGATTCCAGAACATCCTCGTGACTTTCTGTCGGGCGACAAATTTCGGCAGTGCCGATCCGAATGCCTCCGACATTCAATGTCGCATCAGAACGACCAAAAAAGACAATGCCGCCATGCGGCGTCAGTTCGGCCCAGTCACCATGCGTCCACACATCGGGGAACCTGCTGAAATAGGCGCGTCGATATTTCGTGCGATCAGGATCATTGATAAATTCAGTCGGCATTGACGGATGCGGTGCGGCACAAATCAAATCACCCGCCTCACCCGTGACGGTCGCGCCGGCCGCATTGAAGATTTGAACATCCATTCCCAGCAGCCGCTTCTGGCATTCCCCAGGATAAACAGGTGCAATTGGACATCCACCGGCGAAACAGCCAAGGATATCCGTTCCACCTGAGATTGAAGACACGCAAATATCTGATTTCCATGCGCGATAAAGATAACGAAATATTTCCGGAGAGAGGGGCGAACCAGTGGACAATACGACCCGCAAATGCTGCAGTTCATAGTTGTTTCGTGGCGCAAGACCGGCCTTCGAACATGATTCAAAATATTTTGCTGATGCCCCGAAATGGGTAACATTCTCTTTTTCCGCGATCTCGGCCAGCCGGCTCTCATCCGGGTAAAGTGGCGATCCGTCAAACAGCACCAGAGAGGCTCCGGAAGCCAGGGCACTCACCATCCAGTTCCACATCATCCAGCCACAAGTGGTGAAAAACATCAGGCGATCGCCGGACCTGATATCACAATGCAATTGATGTTCTTTCAGATGCTGAATGAGCGTACCACCAGCGCCATGAACCATGCATTTCGGCAATCCCGTCGTGCCCGAAGAAAACATGATGAACAGAGGATCATTGAACCCGATCCGGCGAAACGCAATTCCTTCTGACACAGATGAAACTGGCTCCCTGCCTTTTTCGGCAGGATCTTGCGGATGAGATTGCCAACCCGCATAAGGCAGCGTCTTCAGGTCAATGACGCTCGACAGTGCTGCTTGAACCTCTTGCGCACGGGACACCGTCTCATGCCATTTTCCGTTATAGCTATAGCCATCCATGCAGAACAGAACTTTCGGGGTGATCTGCGCGAAACGGTCCAGAATGCCGTTGACACCAAAATCCGGCGAACAGGACGACCAGACTGCACCGCACGCTGCCGTCGCAAGCATCGCCGCGACGGTTTCAGGTGTGTTCGCGACAATACCGGCCACCCGGTCGCCCGTGCCGACGCCTGCCAACGTCAACATTGTTTGCAGAGCCGATATCTCGCAACGCAGTCGGTCCCAACTCCAGCTGCGCCGAACGCCATCCTCGCCATAAAAAACAATCGCCTCATCCGCACCATCGTGGCGCAGAAGATTTTCTGCATAATTGAGTTGTCCCTGCGGGAAGAACCGGCTCTCCATCAGCCCATCGCCGGAAAACAGGACAACATCTCCGGGATCTCCGATAATCTCCGCATACTCCCACATGCGCCGCCAGAAATCTTCCGGGTGATTGATCGAATATGTCCACAAACTGTCGTAATCTAAGTTACCCTGGGCAACACCGATTCCGATGCGGCGCATAAAGGCAGCAAGATGGGTGGATGAAAGACGCGACAGGCTCGGCCGCCAAATTGCTTCGTTCAAAGGCTGTCCCTCATGTCAACAATGACATTTCATCTGCAGGGAAACAATCGCTGCTCCGGCACAGAACGTGACCATTATCATAAGATCACACCAGCGGCCAAAAGAGCTCGATAATGGCCCCCGTCGTATCAATTCATCCGTGTGAAAATGACACCCTGGCTTTTGCGGGATACCTGACATGACCGCAAGTTCATAAAATCCATACCGTGCCCCGCGGTCACTGTCTGTGCCAGAGCAGGGTCTGCCTGTCTGCGTTCAGTAGCCGAAGGAACCTGAATCACTTCCCGAGCCCATTCAGCGTGTTGGCACCATTGTCGAAGACACATCGACAGCGATTGATGATTCATTCACATCACCGTGTTTGAATACGGTCTTGGACTGACCAACGATCATTTATCAAATTATTGACAAGAAGAAGCGGCGTGTTCAGTTGATGTGGGTTGATGGATAGACGATTTGGAGGCGAGTACCGGATTTGAACCGGTGTACACGGATTTGCAGTCCGCTGCGTAACCACTCCGCCAACTCGCCACAGCAGTTTTCTCTATACCTGTTCTCCACTTGATAACAAGCACAAATCAAGGATATCAGTCGCCGGGTAATCCTTCCCGAGCGCGATCAAACGGGCAATCCGACCGGATCGTCTAATCCAAGTGATCGATGGCAAGCCGTCAACGTATTGGCCAGTAGACAGGCAATTGTCATGGGTCCGACACCGCCCGGTACCGGAGTAATCGCCCCGGCGTGACGACAGGCGGATTTGAAATCCACATCCCCAATCAGATTGGTTTTTCCGATGCCTTGCTGTCCTTCTGTCACCCGATTAATTCCCACATCAATTACAGTGGCCCCATGACCTATCCAGTCCCCCTGGATAAAATTCGGCTTTCCGACGGCAGCGACAAGAATATCAGCCTTCCTGCAGATCGCGGCGAGATCCTGGGTCTGGCTATGGGCGATGGTGACCGTGCAGTTCTCACGAAGCAACAGAGTTGCCATTGGCTTTCCCACGATATTCGAGCGACCGACAACAACTGCAGACAATCCAGACAGTGAACCATGGTGTCGGCGTAGCATCTGCAGGCAACCCAGTGGCGTACAGGGAACAAGCGCCTTCTGGCCTACGGTCAAACGTCCGACATTGCTCACGGAAAACCCGTCGACATCCTTTTCAGGATCAATCGCGTTGATGACAGCATGCGCGTTGATATGTTCAGGCAGCGGCAGTTGAACAAGTATGCCATGCACCTCTCGATTCCTGTTCAGTTGACCAATCAACGACAAGAGATCCTTTTCGGCGACATCCTCTTCCAGTTCGTACTTGAATGACGTCATGCCAACTTCTGCCGTCAGACGCGCCTTGCTGCGGACATAGACTTCGCTTGCCGGGTTCTGACCCACAAGCACCACTGCGAGTCCAGGCTGAGTCTCATGTGACAATCCCCGCAGTTCCCGGACACCGTGCGCCACATCCCCACGAAGTTGCAGCGCCATTCCCTTGCCATCAATGAGTTCTGCACACATTTCGATCCCCTTTTGCGGGCGACAATTGTCTGGCTATCAGGTTGTGTTGAACGCTGTGATCAACTGTCGCCACAAATCTTATCGGTCCGCACTCATACGCATCAGCATGTGATTGATTTCATGAACGGCCAAGATGGCTGTGACGGGACAAACAGTTTGACGCTGTCTCCACACCGAACCTGACCCTCTCGCTCAACCCATGCCAACACACCGCGGCGACGTGTTGCGGCTGATTTGAATCCACGGCCATCTCCCAAATTGGCTGCAGCGATTTCACGTGCCGGCAGATGGCATGGCAGATTCTCCAGATCGACTGTGAGCGTCGCACCCCTTGAAAACTGGAGTCGGGAACTCGGGGGTATCAGCGTGAAATGCGGAATACCACGCAGGACAAAATTGGCGCCAAAAAAATGGGGGGCGAGTTGGTCCAATCCGATCAGTTCAGCAATCTCGGCGACGTCTTCCGTCGATACGATACTCAATTGTCGGACATTGCGAATCTCTGTGCCCTGCGCGTAGAGATTGTCCACGCGCGTGCAGGCTGGGCGAGTGAGCCCATGATGGTCATCGCAAGCCATACCTTCAAACACAAGATCCACCGACTCCAGAGAATCCGAACACAAGGAGTCACTGCGATTCCTGACGGCACCGATCCAATCGACCGTGCCGACGCAACCCGAATCGATCAAACCCTTCATCGGACCATCATGACAGTTACGAATTCATTTTCCACGTATCGCCGTACGGGTACCGCGATTCCCGGAACGGGGCACCATAGTCGTGTTGCGTGGGATCACCTCAATGATGTTGGACGTCTGATCAGGTTCGACAAACGCTTTTCGGCCGACGCGAAGCGTCTGCCCCTCAATAACCCTCGTAATTTCATCTCCGGTCAAGGTCTCGTATTCCAACAACCCTTCTGCCAGCCTATCAAGTTCCTGCCGTCTTTCTGTCAGGATACCGATTGCCAAACTGTAGCCTTCATCAACGATACGCCGGACTTCGGCATCAATCATTTCTTCGGTTTCCGGACTTGCTGCGGCACCGGAATTCATTCCGGGGATTGGCCCCTGTTCGGCCGAATAATCTATCTTCCCAAGTTTTTCGGACATGCCGAATTTGGTCACCATCGCCCGGGCGATTCCCGTTGCCTGTTTGATATCCGATGCTGCGCCGGAAGTGACATTGTCTGTTCCAAACACCAGTTCCTCGGCTGCACGTCCGCCCATCGCCATGGCGATCTTTGACTTGTACTTGGCCTGTGTCACGGAAACTTCATCCCGGTCGGGCTGCGAATGCACCACGCCGAGTGCCAGTCCACGCGGAATGATTGTGACCTTGCGGATTGGATCATGTTGCGGGACATTCAAACCAACAAGTGCATGTCCTGCCTCGTGGTAGGCCACCAACCGCCGGTCTTCATCGGTCATGACCAAGGACCGGCGCTCGGCACCAAGAATCACCTTGTCTTTCGCATTCTCGAAATCTTCCATACCCACATGGGGTCGCCGCACCCGCGCCGCCAGAAGGGCGGCCTCGTTCACCAGATTTGCGAGATCAGCACCAGAAAAACCCGGTGTGCCCCTGGCGATGCTGCTCAAGTCCACATCTGGCCCCAACGCAACCTTGCGTCCATGAACACGGAGAATTTTCTCCCGTCCCTTGAGGTCAGGAACCGGGACCACCACCTGACGGTCAAAGCGACCGGGACGGAGTAATGCCTTGTCCAATACGTCCGGGCGATTGGTCGCGGCAATGATCACCACGCCATCGTTGGATTCAAAGCCATCCATTTCGACAAGCAATTGATTCAGGGTTTGCTCACGCTCATCGTTACCACCGCCATAGCCAACTCCGCGGGCCCGCCCCACCGCATCAATTTCGTCAATAAAGACAATGCAGGGAGCATTCTTTTTCGCCTGGTTGAACATATCGCGCACGCGAGAAGCACCAACGCCCACAAACATCTGCACAAAATCTGAACCCGAAATGCTAAAGAAGGGGACCCTTGCCTCACCAGCGATGGCACGCGCCAACAATGTCTTGCCTGTACCAGGTGGCCCGATGAGTAATGCACCCTTGGGAATCTTGCCCCCCAGTGATGAAAATCGCTCGGGCTGGCGCAAGAATTCGACAATCTCCTCGAGTTCTTCCTTGGCCTCGTCAATACCCGCGACATCGGCGAAAGTCGCGCCAACACGATCCTCTGTCAGAAGCTTTGCGGGTGAACGTCCCACCCCCAATAGACCACCCGGACCCCCCGCCTGTTTACGGACAAAATATATCATCGCCAGAAACAGCAGCAGAGCTATAAGCAGACCTGGCATTATCGGACGTCCCGGGACTGATGGCGGATCAACATCGTCTGAATCAAGACCTGCGCACCCTTTTCAGTCGCCTCACGAATGGCCGCGCACATCGTCGCCCGGACCGCATGGCCATAGCCAATTCCACGCCCGACCATTTCAGAACTGATCCTCCCTGACCGATCATGTGGGATTGGGTTCCAGCTGGCTACCCGCCTTGCCAGCATCGGGGCGCGGCATTTTTGGAATGGAGGTCAACCGACTTGTATGATCCATCTTGCCATCATCCGAATCATTGCGATCGATCGCCTCACCTTGCAGGATCCGGGTGATTTCTTCGCCCGTGAGGGTTTCGTATTCCAGTAACCCCTCGGCCAACCTCACCAGATCTGCGTCTTTTTCCTGCAATATCGACTTCGCCTTGTCGTAACCCCATTCACAGATGCGGCGCACTTCGGAATCGATAGCTTCCTGTGTTGCAGGACTGACTGACGGGCCTTGGTTGAGCGGCCCTAGATAGGTATCTGTTTCTTGGGCATAGTCGATATTTCCCAGCTTGTCTGACATTCCAAACTGCGTCACCATTGCGCGGGCAATGCGGGTCACCTGTTTGATGTCAGATGCGGCGCCAGACGTTACATTGTCAGCCCCGAACTTGATCTCCTCTGCAGCCTTGCCGCCCATCGCCATGGCAATTTTCGACATGTATTTTGTGTAGGTGACCGATAACTGATCGCGTTCGGGAAGTGACAAAACAAGACCAAGAGCACGGCCACGCGGGATAATCGTCGCCTTATGTATCGGGTCATGCTGGGGCATGTTCATCCCGACAATTGCGTGACCCGCCTCATGATAGGCCGTCAGTTTCTTCTCATCCTCCGTCATGACAAGTGATCTGCGCTCAGATCCCATCATGACCTTGTCCTTGGCGTTCTCAAAATCCTCCATGGTCACATAGCTGCGACCGACACGCGCCGCCAGCAAAGCCGCCTCGTTCACGAGATTGGCAAGATCCGCCCCGGAAAATCCCGGGGTCCCACGCGCAATGATTTTCAAATCAACATCCGGTCCAATCTTGACCTTGCGCGCATGCACTTCGAGAACTTTCTCCCGCCCACCGACATCAGGATTCGGAACTTCAACTTGACGGTCAAATCGTCCCGGTCTGAGCAGTGCTGGATCGAGAACATCGGGGCGGTTGGTGGCTGCAACGATAATGACGGCATCATTGGGCTCAAACCCGTCCATTTCCACCAGCAACTGATTGAGTGTCTGCTCACGCTCATCATTACCTCCGCCGATCCCGATTCCACGCGATCGACCGACAGCATCGATTTCGTCGATGAAGACGATGCAGGGGGAGTTGCGCTTCGCCTGTTCAAACATGTCTCGGACACGCGACGCGCCAACGCCAACAAACATTTCCACAAAATCTGAACCGGAAATTGAGAAGAACGGAACACCGGCCTCGCCGGCAATGGCCCGGGCCAGCAAGGTTTTCCCCGTACCTGGCGAGCCGACGAGCAAGGCACCGGTGGGTATTCTACCCCCGAGTTTAGAGAATTTTGCCGGATCACGCAGGAAATCGACAATTTCCTCGAGTTCTTCCTTCGCTTCATCGATACCGGCGACATCGGCAAAGGTCACCTGTTCCTGGCGTTCATTCAAGAGTCGAGCCTTCGATTTGCCGAATCCCAAGGCCCCCCGTCCACCCCCTTGCATCCGGTTCATGAAGAAGAACCAGATAGCGATCAGGATAATGAAGGGAAGCAACGGTCCGATAATGGACATGAATCCACTCGGATCCTGTGATTTCGCGTCAATCTCAACATCGTTGGCCAGTAGAAAGGATGTCACGTCCACTTCGCGCGGGCGGATGCTCGAGAACTGGCTGCCATCGGATTGCCGTGCAATGATCGTTTCGCCATCCAGCAATACGGCCTCGACATCACCTGCCTCCACGCGTTCATAAAATGCCGACAGTGGCAGATTTGACTGCGCCGTCATGCTTCGACCATTGGTGAAAACATTGAACAGGACGATCACGAGGACAAAAAGTCCGCCCCAAAGTATAAAATTCTTCAGATGTTTTCCCAAGGGGAACCCTCCGGCATTCACCCGGCCCAGTCAAGCGTGTTTGTACCCTTCGCTTTCACTGCAATGTAGTGGCCATCTGCAACCAATTCAACTTGCTTGTGAAAATCTCCCCCAGCAAGGACCGTGGTTACAATATTCAAAGATCCATTCCGTGCGAATCCCGGCAAAAGGTGAGGCCCAAAGCTCGCCATCCAGCCACAGTGCAGGTGTCGACATGAATCGATCTCGCCCGGCAGAGCCAAGACCGGCAATTACGCAACCCGATGGTGGGTCAGATTTCTGCAACCGCCATCGACCGTCCCAGACTTCCAGCGCATCAACTGGCGGGCCGCAAGCGGCGAATTCCCGCATTACCAGAAATCCACCCGCGCTCATGGGTGTCAAGATACAACCCGAAATCGTGGTTGTGAATCGTTGTACCCTCTCCAGAGCATTCATCAGGGAAGTGTATCGTGGGCGGTACTCACGGCCCGAAACAGCCCGTAGAGCGTCTGCGGCAAGTCGCATGCGCGTATCCAAAGGGAACTGCCAGAACTGATCATTGAAGAGAACTTCGCCAAGCGACGTCCGAACAGCGCACGTCCGTGCGGCATGATTGGCCGCCTGTTCAAGCACCTTTCGGGCTTCCTGCATACGCGCTGAGGTGGCCACGAGGCGGTTTGTCGACAGGCCAAGTTTTGAAGATTGACCAAGAAGTTGACGAAACTTGGCCCGATCGAAGTTCAAATTTTCGTTGCTCGGATCATCCGCCCAGGCAAGACCTCTTTTACAAAGATATGCCCGAAGAGATTTTCTCCTCGTTCTGAGCAGTGGGCGCAACCAAAGAGTGTCATGTCTCTCGAGTTCCATCGGCATGGCGCTCAGTCCATCGACACCCGAGCCGCGGGCAAGATTCATCAACACAGTTTCCGCCTGGTCGTCCGCTGTGTGGGCAAGAGCTACCGATGGAATCCCATTCGACTTCGCCCAGTCTGCAATCAGTCGATAACGAGCCCGCCGTGCTTGGTCTTGAAGATTGCCCCTTTTTGTCGGATTCCAATGCAGCAATGTGTGATCAATTGACAATCGCTGCGACGTCGCCGCAGCAATAGCATGTTCCTGTTGCGCCTCCGGCCGGATCCCGTGATCAACAGTCACCGCTGAGAGGCGAATTCCGCTCATAACGCTCCATTCAGACAACAGTGACAAGAGTGCAATCGAATCGCCACCACCTGAAACCGCCACCGCGAGATGCACGCCATCTCCGAGAGCAAAACGGTGCTCGAAAGAATGGAAAAGATCACGCTTGCTGTTGTCTTTCAACCGCACTCCAGCTCAACGAACTTAGAATCTGCAAGCCCGGCTTCTCCGGAACCGGGAAACATCTCACCAACATGCTGTATAATTTCGCAGGCCTCAACCTGCCGGTCGAGCATTGCGAGGCTTTCGCCCAGTCGCAAGAGTGCTTTCGGTGCCATGGGTCCTGATTGATTCTTGTTGAAAGCGTTGAAGAATGCAATGCCCGCGGCTTGCCAATCCTCGGCATGAATCAGTGTTTCGCCAAGATAATAATATGCTTCACTCACATAACTGCCATCCGGGTACGCCGTGATCAGGTTATTCAGCCGCTCCCGCGCGCCCTCCATATCACGGTTCTGGTAGCTCTGAAACGCTTCCTGGAACTGCTGCTGCTCGAGAGATGACAGGTCGGCAACTATCACTGTCTCATCTGCACTTTGCACGGGCAACTCATCGGGCTCCTCACCCAGCGGTCTGCCCGGTGAAAGCAGGGATAAGTCCGTCCCCGCAATCTCAGCGAGGGTGAATTCCAAGTCACGGATCTGGTTGTTTCCGTCAGCCGCAATACGCAGGATTCGAAATTCCAGCTCTTCAATTTTGGAAATTGCAATCCGCAACTCCTCCTCCAAACCGTCAAGTCGTTGTCGCGCAGAAAGAACCGAAATTTCAACATGTTGAAGGGCCGCCTCATCCCTGCCGGGGGTAACAGGGATCAACTCAGCGCGCAAGGTTGCCATCTGACCATAGAGTTGCAGCAGTTGACTGCGGATGTCCGCCAGTCTTTCCTGTGTCTCCATCGCCGGCGGCACATTTGGAGTCTCATCCGAGTCATCAGCTTCCGGCAGCTGTGCGAGACCTGGCCAAACCGGCAACAACAGCAAGGATGCGATGATGCCGAGAAGCTTGATGCGTGTGTGCATTTACCCGCCAGATTCCCTTTCGACAACTGAGACGGAACGGCGGTTTTTTGACCAGCAAGTCTCTGAAGAGCAGACGGCCACTGGACGTTCCTTGCCATAGGTGACAGTTGCGAGACGGATATCCGCGACACCCAGATCAGTCAGAAAGGACTTCACGGCCGCCGCACGGCGTGCACCCAATGCGAGGTTATATTCACGGGTTCCCTGTTCATCGGCATGACCCTCAACCAAAACCGAATATTCTGTGTTTTGATTCAGCCATTGTGCCTGTTGTCTCAACACGGCTGCGGAATCCTCCGAAATCACACTCTGATCAACCTCAAAATAGACCGTGTTGCCAATGAGTTCGGTGAAATATTCCGGCGAGTCAGGTTCGTAATTCTGCAACTCAGCCTGCCCAATACCACCACCACTACCAAGCCCACCAGAAGCGTTCCCGGCAACGCCCGTATCAAGCACATCGCCGGAGCATGCCACCAATGCAGCAAGCGACACAAGCGAGACCATCACCTTCAATTTCATCCGACTGCCTCTCTGTTGACATTGTTGTTTGCGTTCAAACTAGTTGTTAAGCCAAAAAAGTAAAGTGATTTTTGTATGATTATCTCACTTCAATCCCATATTGAGCACGGCAATACATCTTGCCCTGAAACCGTCACTGCGTTGACGGGTTGAATGACCGTAACGGCTGTCTGTCGTTACGTGTATCCCTTTCCACAAAACCCAATGAAGCCGGTTGACAATGAGCCTGACTCACTGATGGATTAACGGCGGATTGGCGACCAGGACGGGTCAGAGCCGAATTGCGGCGTGTTGATGCGCCTGAGATTGCGACCGTAAACATCCACCGAATAGATTGATGGCCCGCCCAATTCCCCAGGCTCCTCACGGAAGAACATAAGATTGCGACCGTTGGGTGACCATGTCGGGCCTTCATCGAGAAATGACGCGGTGAGTATTCGCTCATCACTGCCGTCGGCGCGCATGACGCCAATATGAAATCGGCCGCGATACTGTTTGGTGAAGGCAATATAATCGCCTGTGGGTGACCAGACAGGGGTTCCGTAACGCCCCTCTCCAAAGCTGATCCGCCGCGGCTCACCGTCGCGTGCGCGCATGATGTAAATCTGTTGTCTGCGGCTTCGGTCGGACTCAAATGCAATCCAGTTGCCATCGGGTGATACCGAAGGTGCCGTGTCGATCGCCGCGCTGCTGGTTAATCGTCGGACCTTACGGCTGCCCAGTTCGACCTCAAAAATGTCTGTGTTCCCATCAATCGTGAGCGACAATACAACCTTCCCACCGTCAGGGAAGAACCGGGGTGCAAAGGCCATATCAGGATTTTGCAGGACCGCCTGTCTGGCTCCAGTCCGCAAATTGAGCAAGTAGACACTTGGTGTGCCAGTTTCGTAAGATGTGTAGATCAGAAGCCCGCCATCTGGAGAGAATCGTGGAGCGAGGACAATGTCCGTACCGTCGGTGAGTGCACGCGCGTTGGCACCGTCATAGTCCATTATTGCGAGTTGCTTAATTCGATTCCCTTTTGCACCGGATTCCGAGATGAATGCCACTTGAGAGTCGAAATAAGGTAACTCGCCAGTGATTCTCTGGTAAATTGAATCAGCAATCTTGTGGGCAACGCGTCGCCAACTGCCAACATCCGAGGTAAACCGTACACCCTTGCCAAATTCAGACTCCGCAAAAACATCGAATAGCCGGAAATTCACTTCGATGACATCGTTTGCGGTGACCACAGAACCTGCAATTAATGCCTGCGCATTGATTGCCCTCCAGTCAGCGAAGCGAATACGTGAATCCGCTCCGGTGTCCGAGGACAGATAAGCGTCTGGCGAGATACGACGAAACAGACCTGTCCCCGTCAGGTCGTCGACGATGACCGCGGTGATCCGACTGGCGAGTTCACGATCGCCGGGGTTACCGACCGAAAATGTTGGCAGAGCAATCGGCATCGGTTCAATCACACCTTCGGTGATCACGATACGAAGCGGCACACGTTGCTCCTGAGCCCTGACATGCTCTGCCGCAAAGACCAGAGTTGCCACCAATACAACTGTTGTCCAAATACGTGCCATCATCATCGGTTCCTCATTTCCTCAGGATTAAACTCGATTTCGACTTTTTGCCACGATTCATACTTATCGCGAGGCAATTCATATCCCTGATTCAGGCAGCGCAAGACAGCGCGGCGGGCCGCCTCGAAAGCTCTCATTCTCGCTTCTTCGGGGCCAGCCGTTGTGTTGAGCAATTCAAGTGAGCCAGGAATCGGGCGACCGCTCAGATCGAGCTCCACCTCAACAGTCACCACAATAAATCTGGCGGCATCAGACAGAGAGCCAATATTCCAGCAACGCTGTATGGCTCTCTTGAGGCCCTCGTGCTCACGTGCTGACAGCCGCTGTGAAGCCACGCTTTCCGCAGCTTCGCTCTGACTGGATTCCGCATCTGCCTGTAAAGCCTGTTCGCGCATGTCCTGAGCAATCAGTGACACAATATCAAGTTCCTGTTCTGGTTGCGCAATCTCTGCTTCTGGTTCCGGTGTCTTGACCGTCTCCTCTTGGTCTTCTGACTGTGTCTCCGCTTCCGCATCGGATCTGTCTGGGATGTCAGCGGCACGTACCGGGCGCCGCATCGGGCGGCTGACCTGCAATGCCTTTGCCTCTGTTTCATCAGCCTCGGTCACGGTTTCCAAAGATGCTTGCGGCAATTGAGACTGTTCTGCGGGCTCGGCCACGACATCCTCGTCTTCTGGAGTCGTGACTGATGATAAATCGGCAGATTGCACTTGACTATCGCTTTCAAGATTCTCAATTTGCGGTTCAGGTGCGGCGTCAGGAGCAACAAAATCTGTATCCTGGCGAGCGGCCTCCTCAGGTCGGGTGACTTCGTCAGCGATCGAGACGGCTTCGCGTTCAGCCACCGGGGTCGGGGAACTGCGCACGGTATCAGTCTCCACCACAATTGTCGGCACCACGGTCTCTTGGGCAGGCGGCGGCAGCGACTCTGGCTCGGGCTGCGGCTGTATCTTCGGCTCCGACGATGGTTCAGGCTGCCTCGACTCGGCAAGCGGGGAAGACACGGCCGGCTCCACGGATTCCGGTGGCGTCGGAGTCGGCACCTCCTCAACAGTCTCAACGCTGGTTGCGGTCTGCAATAAGCGAAACTCTTCTTCTGAAATCAGTGCGATATCCGTATACTCGAACACAGGTTGTCTCATACTCCTGTCATCAAAATCACTGAAAATGACAGCATACAGGATCGTGGCATGCAACGCTGCCGATAATATGGCACCGATGCGCATTTACGCGTCCCTTGCGACTGAGAGACGATAACAGCGGTTTGCAAATATCCTTTCATAGGCGAACTTGACATGTGCTGCAGCCACGATCGGGCAATTGCTCCCGGCAGCCGCCTCAGTTCGACAAATCGCTGGCGGCGGTTTCATCTCGGGTCTCTTCGCTGTTCGTCACCAACCCGATATTTCGGAATCCTGCATCGTTCAGATCCCCCATGACCTTCATGATCACCTCATAGCGCGCATCACGGTCACCGCGAACATAAATCCGATCCGAATCACGTTCCGCAATCACGGCGGCCAATCTCGCAATCAATTCGTCTCGGGGGATTTCTGATGACTGCAGAGCAACTCGCCCATCAACGGCAACTGATAGCGTCAATGGCTGCTCGGGCTCGGAGGGGAGCGGATTGGCTTTGGTTTCCGGCAACTGAACCGGTATGCCAACTGTGAGCAGCGGCGCGGCCACAATAAAGATGATCAACAAGACAAGGACAACATCAACAAAAGGCGTAACATTGATTTCCGCCATGGGGCGGAACTTTGTTCGTCGCCGACCTTTCTGTGGCTCTGATCGATAAATCAGGGAAGGCAATTCAGTCGTCCAACTGGCGCGATATGATGGTCGAGAATTCCTCCGAAAAGTTCTCGAAATTATCGGCGAGGCGCTCAGCTGCACCCGACAGACTATTGTAGAAAATCACAGCCGGGATCGCCGCAAGCAAACCGAGTGCTGTCGCGGCCAACGCTTCACCAATTCCGGGAGCAACGACAATGAGGCTGGTCGTTTCCTGCAGGCCGATTTCACTGAATACCCGCATAATCCCCCAAACAGTTCCAAACAGACCGACAAATGGTGCTGTTGAACCCACAGTTGCAAGAAAACCCAGACCCTGCACCAGTCTTCCGGTTTCACGGCTCGATGCCAGGCCCATTGATCGATCGATCCGGGAACGTACCCCAGCAATCAATATTCCGTCTGTCCGTTGCGACTTCTTCCATTCATCCATCGCTGCACAGAAGATCCGTTCGGATGCACCTTTGGGGTTTTGGGCCATCGTGCTGTACAGTTCGTCCAATGGTTGACCTGACCAGAATTTACGATCAAATTCCTGGGCATCTCTGCGGACCTTGCGAAAATTAAAGTATTTCTGAAAAATAATTGCCCAAGTCCAGAATGACGCAAGGAGCAAGAGAAGCATGACCAACTGAACGACCAGTCCGGCTTCAAAAAATAAACCTACAAGCGAAAAGTCCGCGCCGTGCTGGGGCGTAATCGTCTCAGTTTCCATCTTAAAATACTGCTCTGGTCATGCCGCTTTCCGCGGTTCTCCTCGGAATTGATAACCTGAAACAACCCTAAAGTAAAGACTGTGTACCTGCTCACCACATATGAGACGCGGGCCCCTCATGGGTTGGCAGTGATTCG
>JAPOTI010000076.1 GCA_026709265.1 Paracoccaceae bacterium
GACCAACACTCTCATGATGTGTCAGGGGTCCGCAAGGGGTCAAGGAAAGACAATGGCACGACAAACGGAAATCACCAGAAAGGTTTCAACCGGTGTTGAGCCGGCAATCCAGAAATCACCGAAAAATCACCGTTTCGAACGAAAAAATGTTAAAGATGGGCTAAGGCCCGTTGACAATTGCCTGGCGTCTTGAGTGTTGGGCGTGTCTTTGTGTCGGCATTGCCCGCCGAAACAGGCGGCACGAGCCGACGAGGTGGGTGACAGGATGAATGCAGATCGCACAGTTTTGACGGATGGGATGTGGGCGCGGGTGGCACCGCTGTGTCCGGGCCAGGTGACTGACCCCGGGTCTGTCACTATTCCACACTTGACACTGTCAGTTTGTTGCGGTCTTTGGCTTCGCATGCAGATAGGGATGCGGCATTTCAGTTCGGAGACGATGGCGTGTTTGGCGGGTGCGGCTGAGGCAGGTCTGGGTCGTTATGAACTTGCGGCGGAGTTGTGTGAGCGTGCGGGTTGGGTCAACGCGGCGGGTGCGCCGTGTGTGACGTCGGCGCGTCTTGCCCTGCCGGAGATCGCCCGGCGTTATGGTTTTCGTTTGGCGCGTGGGGTTCCGCCGCCGCGTGGGGAGGGTTTGGCGGCGGTTTCCTTTTCGGATGTTGCGTTTGCGGGCGCTTTGGGTGATTTGAGTGATGTGCGGGTTGAATTGGAGACGTCGCGTTCTGATCACCGGGCGGACTGACGATGGGCGCCAAGTGGTGTTCCGTCATGATGAAATCCGTGATTACCACGGCAACATCCATCTCGATCACGGCTATGCGCTGAACATTACCTCGGCCTAGGGGCTGACCGTGGACCGCGCCTTCCTGCTGGCTGACGACAGGCCGGCGCGGGAGACCATCTATCCCGCTGCCACCCGGCACCGGGAGCGGCTCGACATCTACGTCAGCCTCGTGATGACCATAACGGGCGGCGTTGCTCAGGCACGACCGGTCTGACGATCAATTCTTTCCAGCGTATGCAGTCAGGTTTGACTTAAGCCGGCATCAAGCGCGTCGGCTTGGGCTGCGAAGTCATCGGGGCGCCGCTTGCGGAAGGTTTCCAGGTTTCTGAGCTTCCAGCGCAGTGCCGGCAGTTGCGCGGCGTACTGGCATTGCAGCAAGGACCAGTCGGGCTGCGCGCGCGTCAAGCCACTGAGAAATTGCTTGTGCTGTGCGCTTAGCCGTCTCGGCAATTCCCGCCGCAACCGGGTGCGGGCTTCCAGTAGTGTCTCCAGAGAGCAATCCACTTCGGTCATGCCAACGAAGGCCCGCTCGTATTCGCCGGCGATGTCCTTGTCGTTGCCGAACAGCACCTCATGGGTCGGCCGGTTGTGCCCTGCCAGATAGACCACGAAGCATTCGACCATGTCGTCGCTGATGCCATCTGATTCGTTGAGTTGCCACACGTCGAACAGGTCGCGCGGGTGCTGCCGGTCCAATGCGGCCACCAGCTTGCTGGCGTACAGCTCGTCCCGTGCCAGGATCGGCAATTCGAACTCGACGCCGAACAAATCTCCGGTCCTAGCTCTCAGCGGCCGCCGCTCGACAGGCAGCACGCTGCCGCGGAACACGACATTGACCTCGATCTTTACTTGGCTGGCGTCGTTCTCGACGAACAGCTTGGTGTCCCCGAGATCCTTGGCACGAATCAGGCGTGTCTGCACACCCAGCGGTGCAACGCGCGTGGCGATGGCGGCCAGCTCCTGGTTGATGGAGTGCAGCGCTTCGTCGCGCGGTGTCTGCCACGAGAGGTACACCACGTCGATATCCACCGACAGACGCGGCATGTCCTGTACGAAGAGATTGATGGCCGTGCCGCCCTTCATGGCAAAAATGTCATTGGCAAACACGTCGGGCGCGACGGCCAGCAGCAGGCGAACGGTGTCCGCGTAGGTTTTATCCATGGGGTCTCAGGCTCAGCAGGCTGCCGTCATCGAGCCGGCTCATCCAGCGCGAGGGGCTGCCGGTGCGAACCGGGTACTGTTCCAGCAGGGCATCGACATCCACGAGGCTCGTTTCGCGCGCCCAGGTGAGAAACAGGCGCACGGTCTTCACGCTGGTGCAGCAGGACAGCAGTTGCCCGAGCAAGTCTTTGCGGGGTGAGCGCACCCCGTCGAAGACGTTGCGTGCTTCCTCAAGGCTTTGCTTGACGCCGACCTCATACAGCAGCTCCAGGACGGCACGCTCGGGAACCGCGATTTGCAACTGTTCGGGCAGGTCTGGCGGTGTAGTCAGAGTCTTGCTGGCCAGCGGCGTGTCCGGCCAATCGAACAGGCGGGCATGAACGTAGCGCGCTGGGAAGCGCGAGGTGAACCATGCCGGGAGCGCGAAGCGGCTATCACCCCACAGCACCAGCGTGTCCCGGCTGCCCAGGTTGTGCCGCACGCCCTGCAGCGCCAGGGCGCTCTTGCCGCCGACATGCAAGCCGGGTACGCGCGTTTGCAGGAACTTCAGTGCACCGTAGACGCTGAAATCGTCGTTCGGGAAGGCATAAACGCCTTGGGCCAGACGCAGGAGCCATCCCCCCTCCGCATAGTGGGCGGCGAGTTGAGGCGACACCCCGAACTGACGCAGGGTGGCAAGGTCGAATGGCGCCCCGCGGGGCAGCCCCGCCTGCAGGCGTTTGATTACCTGATGTCTCGAACTTCTGTCCATATTTGAAAAATATCACAGAATTCAATCAAGCGGAAGAGGTATGCATCAGCCTTGCGTTGAAAATAACGTCATATTTTATCTATTCGTCAAAATCTAATCAAAGGTGATGAGTTACCGCTTGCCCACCCTGGCTATGTATAGGGCAGTTCGTGGGCAACATGCTTGCCACGTCGTAGAGAGGCGCGAGACGACCGCGGCCTTGGGAACCGATCACCCGAGAGTCTACGTCCCCTTCGAATCCAAGAGCGCCCGCCAAGTGGAGGGCGCAATTCCGTAGCCGGCTAACCGTTGGACGTCCTTAACACATCGCGCATGAGTTCCTTTGCTGGCCGGATGCGATTGGTGAGAATGTCCAGCGCGAACCGTGGTGGCCCCGATCGCCGACACTCGGCTGCCAGCAACTCTTCTGCTAAGTCCTGGCTTTGACTTGTCGACATCGACGCCAACAGCCGGACAGTCGATGCCCGAACACTTGGCTCATCATTGTCCCTGGCGAGCTGTGCAAGGGTCTCTTCAACCTCGGGATCTCGCTTTAGTCGCGCACGGAATGCTTCCAACGCATCCTCGGGGAAATCCCATGGACTCGACTCGGTCCGTGTGACGATGTGGCGCGTCAATCAAGCTGAGAATTTGCGACAATCAGGGTGAGAATTCTGGGGAGTGGCGGATGCTGCCCCTCTCCCCGCGGGGAGAGGGGCAAAAAATTCTGTCGGCAAGACGCCCCGTTTGACGTCTGTGACCGTTCGGGCGCAAGGCTGCAATCCTTCATTCCAATGGGGAGAGCAGCATGCCCGGGCGACATATGACAGATGCACAAACGAGGCTTTTACTGAATTATCGAAAAACAGACAGAACTGAAAGTGCGGCGGCCCAGGCGGGTTTCAGCACGGCGACGGGTTATCGGATCAACACGGACAGTCGGCTTCCGTCCCAAAAGATCAAGCCGCGGGCGCGTCGTCGGCCTGATCCATTGCAGGATGTCTTTGAAAGCATGGTCGTGCCCTTGCTGAAAGAATCGGGTGAGATCCGGCCTGTGGCGGTCTATCGTGAGCTGTTACGGCGGGATCCAGAGTTGAATCCGAATATCAGACGAACCTTGGAGCGGCGCATTCGCCAGTGGCGGGCCTTGAATGGTCCAGACAAGGCGGCAATCTTTCGTCAGACGTAACTATTCAGGTTCTTGTTGGGTCTTTCCGGCCTGCCAGGCGGTTCAGGACATCTCGAGCCGCTGGATGAGTTTGTCCGGCGGGGTCCGCAGTGTTTCCAGCAGGTTCCAGCCCTGCTTGGCCCATTACGCACGAAGGGGGTGGAAAACGGCAAGATTTCAGTTGTGGGTGTGGGGTGTGTTTGTGATCCGGTCGATGGGGGTGGCGCCGCCATTGAAATGGTGAGGAAAACTGCAGAAAGAGGGATCAACGGAGACAGGGGAAACAGAAAAGTCCGGGATTCAACGACGGCATTGTGTCGTTCAGTCTCTCAGCGCCGAACAATGAGTGACGGGTCGTCGGCCGGCGGCGCGGCCTCCAAAAACGGCCATCAGGGGCGTTTTTGCCTCTCCTGACAGGGTCTGGTGGATTTGCGGGATTCTGGCGGAAACTATGGGGTGGGTGGGGGTTGGACCTATTGTCTTTTTCATGGGCCTTACTGCCCGCCCCTTCGCCAGAAGGGGCGGGCGGTCCCCTGACGTTGGACCTGTCATCGGGCTCACGGTCCGGGTGCGGACGGGTCAGCCAGGACCCGACGCACCCCCGCACCGCGTGGCGTGTCCGACGCCGCCTGCGGTGACAACCGGCGGGCGGCGGGCTCACCCGTGGATTCTCATCCTGTGGGCCGCTCATTCTCAGGTTGATTGACGCGCCACAGACACACTCGAAAAGATGCTGCCGACCCGGTTGAATGTTATTTGCGAAATTGCTTCATTTCGATAATATACAGCCAGCCAGTTTTCATTTCGCAAATAGAGGACGTCACCCCCGCCACGTGTCCCCGTTCTGTTCTTTCAGATGTCCATATATGCAGCTTCGGGCCGTTTAGGCCTCATAAGTGTAGCGACCTGCAATCATCGGTTGATTTGAAACCACATTCCCTGCAACTGGCGGCATCAGGGTCAGGATCCCGTTCGGGTCCCGTGATTGTCTGGGTCAGATCGGCAGGCCGCCCTGCCGCCTGACCCCGGAGTTTTTGGTGGTCCCCAGATAGCTGCTGATGACAGAAGATTTGATTGCCCCAAGCGCTATGACGACGCAGATAATTTATATATATCAGCGCCATAGAGTATAGCGTTGCAATAAGATCAAGGTCGTGATACTAGGTGCGAATGCTTGAAATATCGCAATCAGACGTCCTCAAGAGTCTCAAGCGAGACAACCCTTGGTGGGGTGCAGAATACACTGTTCCAGACGGATCGAATGAAAAGTACCGATCCTACTTTAGGCCATTCTGTGAGCTGTCGCTCGACTGGTCAGTAAAACGATCGACCATTCTTATGGGGCCACGTCGAGTTGGCAAAACCGTGATGCTCCGTCAAATGATCGAAGAGGCACGGCGTGATGGATTTGACGGAACGCGAATCTTGTTCGTGTCCATCGACACGCCGCTCTATAGTGGGATGCCCCTCGACCGGCTGATCTCACTGTTCGAGGAAGTGACAGGTCATAGTTCGGATGAACGTCGCATCATAATCTTCGACGAGGTGCAGTATCTCAAGGACTGGGAAGTCCATTTGAAAGTTCTGACAGACCGCTACCCAAAAACGCGCTTCATTGCTTCAGGGTCCGCAGCGGTGGCGCTCAAGTTGAAAAGCCAAGAGTCAGGTGCAGGGCGTTTCACCGACTTCTTCCTGCCTCCACTCACATTTGCAGAGTTTCTGGCATTTCGAGATGTCGAAGGCGGATTGATCGAAGCCCGCGAGAGGCAGGGCACGATGCGCTATACGACAGCCGACATTGAGCAATTAAACATCGAGTTCATCAACTACCTAAATTATGGTGGTTATCCTGAAGCGGTGCTGAACAAGACGATTCAGGCGGACGTTCAACGCTTTCTCGGGCGCGACATCATCGACAAGGTTCTTTTGCGCGACTTGCCAAGCCTTTATGGAATCCAAGATATCCCGGAACTCAACCGGCTCTTTACCACGCTGGCCTATCACACAGGACAGGAAATCAGCTTGGACGGGTTGGCCCAAAGCTCCGGCGTGGCAAAGAACACAATCACGAAATATCTGGACTATCTGGAGGCCGCATTCCTGATTGTTCGAGTCAAACGCGTGGATGAAACTGGCAAGACATTCGCGCGGATGCGAAATTTCAAGGTCTACTTGACCAATCCATCAATGAGAACGGCGTTGTTTGCGCCTGTCGTAGACGGAGATGAGTCAATGGGCGCTTTGGTTGAAACCGCCATTTTTTCGCAGTGGTTCCATTCCAACCATTTGATGAAGAACATCCACTATGCACGCTGGAAACAGGGCAGAACTGCCCTTGAGGTCGATTTGGTACGTGTGGATGCCGCGCGGCTAAAACCGTCCTGGGCTTATGAAATCAAATGGTCTGACCGCTATGCAGGAGATCAACCAGGTGAACTTCGTGGACTGATCGAACTTGCTAAAAAACATGCGGATATTCCTTTACCGGTCGGGGCCACAACCAAGACACTGACCTGTAAGACCGAGGTCGACGGCGTAAAGGTACGACATTTCCCGTGCGCCCTACACTGCTACCAAGTTGGCAAAAACGTTGCTGAAGGGCGCGCGCCGTAGAAAGCGAGGCGTTCAATGCGTCATTCCCCGATCCATCTCGACCTCCCGCTCTTCTAAGGCCCGTTGACAATGATCGTGCGGCCACCACGCCGGCCATCAGAGAGAGTCCCGCAAAGTGTGGGGCGGTGAGGGGGTGCGTCGGGTCCTGGCGGTCCCGTCCGCACCCGAATCGCGGGCGCCCACTGGTGGGTCCAACGTCAGGGGACTGCCCGCCCCTTCTGGCGAAGGGTCCCGGCAGTGAGGCCATTGAAAAAGAAAACAGGTCCAA
>JAPOTI010000073.1 GCA_026709265.1 Paracoccaceae bacterium
AAAAGGGGGAGTGGAATCGGAAGGAATCGGCCGCGCGAAGGGGGATTGACCCGCCAGGTCGTGGCCCTCACGGATGCTGTCGGACATCGGATCCGGTTTGGGGTTCTGCCGGGTCAGACCCATGATCTCAAGGCTGGACCTGAACTCCGGGACGATCTCACCTGTGAGATGTTGATGGGCGACAAGGCCTTTGACGCGGATGGGGTGCTGGAGACAGTGGCGGAACGCGGAGCCACGGCGGTGATCCCACCGAAGTCAAACCGCAGCACACCCCGCGATTTTGACCGCGACGCCGATCAGGAACGGCATCGGATTGAGACTGTCTTCGCGACAATCAAGGAGGCCCACAGTCTCGCCACGCGTTCCGACAAGACCCGCGCAAGCTTCGCAGCCGGGATTCACCTGATGGCGGGCGCGGTAGCGGCACGATCATTGTCAACGGGGCTTAGCTCAACGCGGCTTTTTGCCTCTCGATTCTGCCAATTTTCAAACTGAGGCACTACCCAGAAACTCGGATAGAGGCCGCAGATGCCATCAGCGGGAACGACGGATGTGACGCGGGCTTGGCATTGGCAAGGAAAAGCGCGATTTTTCCCGATGTGGCCGAGTCCCCTGATTGCCGTCATCCGCAATGGCATCCCGCAGGGCGTCTCCGGCAAGATTAATCGCAAGAACACTGACAACAACTGCCAGTCCGGGCCAAACCATCTGAAGCGGCGTCGAACGCAAATGAATGCGCGCATCGAGCAGCATCGTGCCCCATTCCGGCATGGGCGGCTGAACGCCAAATCCAAGAAAACCCAGCGCGGAGATACCCAGGATTGCGCGCGCGAACATGCTGGTCCACACGACAGTGAGCGAGGGGACGAGCCACGGCAGGTAATGCCAGCGGGCAATCGACCCGGGAGGCAGACCTGCCAGTCTGGCCTGGATCACGCAGCCTCGAGTTTGAAGCGACAAGCCAATACCCCTGGCCACGCGCGCATACCGCACCCAACCGGTGACGCTCAACGCAAGGATCAGGCTCCAGGTGCCAGCTCCCAAAAGACCAGCGATGACCACCGCCGCAACGAGATCCGGGAACGCCAGGAAACTGTCCGTGGTGCGCATCAATGCCCAGTCTGCCAGCTTACCACCCAATGCGGCCACAAGACCGATCAAGGTCCCGACCCAAAGGCCGATGAGGGAAATCGCAAACGCCAGTCCCAGCGACCAGCGGGCACCGTAAAGCAGACGCGACAGAATATCCCGCCCCAATGCGTCGGTGCCCAGCCAATAATCATCGTTGAGGGGAGACAGACGTTCCGGAATGTTGATTGCGGTTGGGTCATGGGGCGCCAGCAGTGGCCCGAGAACGGCAAGAAGGAACATGGATGCGGCGATGAAAACAACGCTACGCATCGCGCGCTCCAATGCGAGGATCAATCACTCTATAGACCACATCAATCAGCAGATTGACCGTCACGAACATGAGTGCCGTCAGAACAATCACAGCCTGGACCTGTGGAAAATCACGGGCATGAATTGCAGTGACCAGGAAAGTGCCGAGACCCGGGCGTCCGAATATCACCTCGACCATGACGACCCCCTCGAGAAGGAAGGCCAGTTCCAGACCGAAGACGGTAACCACCGGAATCGCGGCATGCGGCGCAATATGGTCTCGATCAATACCCCTTGAAGACACACCGCGGCGGCGGATCGCCGGCAGAAACGATTGGCCTCGAGCCTCCAGGATGCCGGATCGAATAATCCGCGTCAGCGAAGCGGCGACACCGAGGCCAAGGGTCAGGGCCGGAAGAATGACATGTTCTGGCGTTCGCGCGCCCATGGCAGGAAGCCAGGCAAGATGAACTGCAAAAAGCAGGATCAACAACAATCCCAGCCAGTAGGCGGGGATCGCAGTTCCCAAAGATGCAATGGCGATGGCAAAACGGTCGAGCCAACCCCCGGGCCGCTTTACCGCAACGATGGCCAGGGACAGCGAGATGGCCAAGCCGATGGCGAGCCCCGCAAGGGCCAGGGGCAACATGTACCTGATCGCGACGAGAAGATCGGGCCAGACCGCGCGACCGGTGACCGCCGACCGCCCGAAGTCGAGTGTCAGCAACGGGCCGACCCAAGCCCTGAATGCCGTCCAGAAACCAGCGTTCAACCCCGCCTCTTCCCGCACCTGGTCAATAACATCTTCGGTCAGGAGCGCATCAAATCGTGCCATTGCAATCGCCTGCGCCGGATCTCCCGGCGCATGCCACAAAAGCACAAAAGTTGCCAAAGCGGTTCCTGAAAGAACCACAACTGCGCGAAGGACAAAGCCCATCAGGTCTTTGATCATTCAGATATCTCCAATGCCCCCAGCGCAACGGCCGCATCCCTGAGTTTTCGGCAATAGTCTGATCGCGGTGCCTTCGCGAATATCTCCGGGTGTGAAATCTCTTCGATCCTGCCGGACTTCAGCACTGCGATCTCATCGGCATGGGCCATCGCGTAACCCAGATCATGGGTCACAATCAGGGCGGCAAATCCCTCTTCCCGCTGCAAGTCAGCGATCAATTTCGCCGTGTGTTTCTGTGTCACAGCATCCAGCGCCGAAAGCGGTTCATCCAACAGAACCAATGTCGGTGCTGCAATCAGCGCCCGGAAAATAGCGGCCCTTTGCGCTTGCCCAACGGAGACTTCGCCGGGGCGCCTGTCGAAAATGTCACGCGAGAGTTCAAGACCGTCACACAAGCGCGCGATCCGTTCACTGGACGCGACCTCCTTGCGGGCGGCCATGGGTTCCATCACCGAACGGTGCAAGGACAATAACGGGTTAAACGCCGCCCGCGGTTCCTGCATCACCAGGGCCGGGGCGCAGGATGTCACAGAGTCTCCCGCCCAGGTAATGTCTCCCTTCCATGGTTTGACTAGCCCCAGGATCGTGACGATCAGTGTTGACTTCCCGGCTCCACTCTCACCGACAACCGCCAGGGTCCTTCCAGGCGCGAGTGACAGAGAAATATCCTCAAGCGCGAATGAAGACCCACGCTTGACCGTGACCTGATCGACTCTCAGCACGGCAGCTTTATCCAGCTCCTGTGGGCAACCAGGGATCTGGCTGCACGTGTTTGTGGGTGCTGTAAAATCTTTTCTGTTGGCGCTTGTTCCACGATCCGACCCGTTTCCATCACCATCAGTTTCGAGACACGCCGTGCGGCAAGTCCAAGATCATGGGTGATGAGTATCATCGCCGTTTCCTTTCCCTCGAGATGCTGATCGAGCAAGTCCATGGTTGCCGCTGCGACAACCGGGTCCAGGGCCGAGCTCGGTTCATCGAGAACAATCAGGTCCGGCGAACTGATCAGGGCCATGGCGATCACAAATCTTTGCTGCATCCCGCGGCTCCACCCCCATGGACGCTTTCTGAGGTCACCGTCCGCAATTTTCAATGACGTGAACAGGGTGTTTTTATCAATTGCACCTAGTTCCAGCCCCAACGCCCGCTCCGCCTCATGCCAGTGGAACCGCATGCTGCGCAAGGGATCCAGCGCTTCATCAGGGCTTTGGCAGACATGAGCGACGCGGCAGCCCCGTGATCTGAGTTCATCGATCAAGACATGGCCGAGCGTGGACTTGCCCGATCCAGATGCGCCAACAAGGCCAATCCGTTCACCAGGCGCAATGTCCAACGATGTCGGATGAAGGATAGTCCGACCCGCACGCACTGCGTGCAGACCGGATACAGAAAGCATCATTCAGTAAAGGTTGTCTCGTGCGTGATCCAATAGGTCTCGGTGGGATGCACAGCATAACCCGAAAGGCCGGTCCGGGCGACATTCACTTGACTGACATGAAAAACCGGAATCAAGGCGGCATCTGATGCGATGATCTCCTGGACTTCGTCATAAATCGCCTTGCGCCTTTCCTGATCGAAGGTCAGACGGCCAGCTGCAAGCAGTTTGTCCAGTTCCGGGTTTGTGTATTTGCCGGAATTCGAACCCCCATCCGACTTGAGGAGTGTTTCCAACACTGCGCCAGGATCACCCTGCGGTGTTGTGACCCAGGCTTGCAGGAACATGTCTGCTTCCCCCGCCGCAATCGCATCGTTGCTGGCACCCCATTCACCAACTTTGACATGGGCACGGACTCCGATCGCCGCCAGGAAAGCCTGGGTCAATTCCGCCGTGGGTGGCAGGGCGGCGCGCGAGGAATAAGTGACAATGTCGATCTCGAGCGGTTCATTGTCCATCATCCAGCTCCCGGCTTCCTTGACAGCTCCGGCCATCGCCAACAGTTCCTCGGCCCTGGCGGGATCATAGGCTGCCGGGATATCTGCCGCCCAACCCTTGCCTTCCGGATACACGGTTCCAGCAGGAACACCACCGACACCGGACAGCACGGCATCAACAATGCCCTGTCGATCAATGGCCATTGAGACAGCCTGGCGGATCAGCGGGTTGGTCATCGGGCCACTGGAGGCATTGACTGTATAGAAATAGAGCCGAGCCGTGGGGGCCGAGAAGCCCAGAGCGCCTGTACTCTGAATACGCTCAAAGTCGGTTTCAGGATAGTTGATCACCATATCGACCTCACCGGCTTCGAAGGCCAGCGCAGCTGTCGCCGGATCGCCCGCAACAACAACGCGGATCTCTTCCAGACCTGGGGGACCAAGTCGATAATCCGGGTTGGCTTCGACGCGATAAAGCTGCTCCGGTATGGCCTCCCTGAAAACATAGGGGCCCGTCGCATTGATGGGGAAAGCCTCGGAGGGGTCACCCAGAATGGCGATCCCCGGTTCGGAAAGCGTCCAGGGAAATGCCGCGTTTGGACTCTTGGTCTCGAACATGACGACGTTGTCACCCTTGGCATTCATATCTGCGAGATCCAGTAATTTTGTAATCCGTGTATTGTAGCCGGGATGCGCTTCATCCGAAATCGCCGCGATGGCCGTGACCACTGAATCGGCTGTCAACGGCGTGCCGTCATGAAACTTGACACCGTCCCGTAATGTCACACGCCAGGTCGTTGGAGATGACTGCTCGATTCCCGCAGCGAGACGGGGATAAAGATTCAGATCATAGTCAATCCCCATCAGGGTTTCAGTCACACCTGTTTGGTTCGACATCCAGCCGTTATAGCCAGCGCGCGGGTCGGGCACTTCGGAAACTGGTCCGAAGCCGATTGAGATCGTGAGGCGGCCGTCCTGGGCAGATACCGGCAGAATGATGCCACACGCCAAAAGCACGCCAAAAGCGAGACGTAATATTTGGGACATAAATTTTCCTTCAGGTTAAAGAATTGGATGTGAAAGCAAGGATGATTGGTCGCGCGACAATGATGGCATTTCAGCCTGATGCATCGACATGAATGTCTTTTCCTGTCGTGCTCGTCTTGCCCAGGGTTGCGACAAACGTGCGTGCGGCCAGTTCTGATGACTCAAACCATAGGGTTTCCGACATCCATGGCCCAAATGGGGTTGGACGACTTTCCGGTGGGCGGTTGGGTTGCCAAAATATGGCTTCCCGCGCAACTTGCCCTGATCTCGATAGCTGCTCATATCTCAGCTTCCGGATCCACCACAGGATCCAACACCAGGACCAACCGGGTCTCACCCGTCCCCTCAATAGGGGGTGAGCGATGCAACAGGCGAGAAGATGGCCGTTCCGGCCACAATGTTCCGCGAAGAAGAATTGCAGCACCGGTTTGAACCGTGAATACAGTTGCCGGATCGTTTCCGTCAGCGGACACTCCATACTGCGTCCCGGGACCTCTGTACGTGCAGAGCAGACGGGCAGTGATCGCATCGATATGAAACTTCCGACAGGCATTTGTCGTCACAACATCCAGTCGCAACCGGAGGAAGTTAGCCGGAATCAGTCTCAAGAAATGATCCGCAAGTCCCACAATGTCCTGCTGGAGCCAATTTCGTTGAGGGCCAACCGGCAGCCCTGACATGTTGCAGAGATCGGCAACGAAATCGGCAACCGTGTCTCGCGGAATAATCTCCCGGCAGCGCGGCAGTATCTCCGGATCAATGCCATCCAGCCAGGTCTGGATATGCGGCGGGGTTTGCCGCTGCCAGACAACAGCAGCACATCCGCGTTGCAAAAAAATGTCGAGCGATCCCGGATCTTCCGTGACATGCACGCCGATTGCCGCATCCTTTGCGGACTTCCTGATGACGTTCATGTCGTAGGCTCCACCACCCGCCACGTCGGAAGTGGATCGGTAAATTCGGGCAGGTTATGTGGACCCACAGCCGCCTTGGCGGGGACAAGACATCTGTCCAGTCGTGCCTTCAATGGGGGCCAATCAATCCCTGCTCCAATAAACACGATCTCCTGGCGGCGATCGCCCCATGGTTCCTGCCAATGGGTCTCCATATAGGCACGGGACATGTCGTCCGTCGGCCTTCGCTCCTCAGGCACTGCTGCCCACCATTTACCAAGCGGCGAGACGCTGGACAGGGCACCGGCCAGCGAGAACTCAACAACCCAGTCAGGCCGTGTCGATAACCAGAACCGTCCCTTGGCCCGGATGACACCCGGCAGATCCCCATTCAATAGCTCAAGGATCTGCTCAGGCACGAATGGGCGTCGCGCCCGGTAGGTGAATGAGGCGACACCATATTCCTCGGTTTCCGGCACGTGGTCGGCAAACCCGTAGAGTTCCTTCGCCCACATCGGATGCGCATGGGCCTGCTGGAAGTCGAAGAGTCCCGTGTCAAGGATTTTCTCTGCCGCCACAGCTGATTGATTGGTCTCAATGATTTCGGCATCGGCATTGAGGCTACGAATGATCTTGCGGGCGGCATCAGTCTTCGCCGATCCCGCATCCTTGACTTTGTTCAGGATCACGACATCCGCAAATTCGATCTGATCGGTCAGCAAGTGGACGATTGTACGTTCGTCCTCCTCTCCCATGGTTTCGCCACGGTCGCGAAGGAAATCATGGGACGAGAAATCGTTGAGCAAATTCACCGCATCCACAACCGTCACCATGGTATCCAGCCGTGCCACGTCGGACAGGCTGCGGCCCACCTCATCCCGAAAGTCGAAAGTCGCTGCCACCGGCAAGGGTTCAGAAATTCCGGTCGATTCAATCAGAAGGTAATCGAAGCGACCTTCGGATGCGAGACGTCGCACCTCATCCAGCAGATCATCGCGCAAGGTACAACAGATACAGCCATTTGACATCTCAACGAGAGTTTCGTCGGTACGGCTGAGCTCCGTGTTCGCCCGAACCAGATCCGCATCGACATTCACCTCGGACATGTCGTTGACGATCACCGCAACGCGAAGGCCGTCACGGTTGCTCAAAACCTGGTTCAAAAGAGTTGTCTTGCCTGCTCCAAGGAAACCGGAAAGAACCGTGACGGGCAAACGGGAATCTGTCATAATATATTCCAATAGACACAATGAAATTCGCGCAACCTACACGGTTACTGGATTAATGCAACAGCATTTGTTACAATTTGGGTTCCACTTGGAGAAAAATAGATATGAAGCGCAACAGTCGCCTGTCTCTGGCCCTGCACACGCTGGGTCACATGGTGCTTGACCCGGATCGTGTGCGAACGTCTGCGGACATTGCAGCCCATGCAGGAACCAACCCCGTCGTGGTTCGCCGGGTCTTGGGGCGTCTCCGTGAAGCTGGTTTGTTGACCTCAGAAAAAGGTGCTTCCGGTGGGTGGCGGCTTGCGTGCAACCCGAACAATATTACTCTCGCGGATGTGTATCTTGCGTTGGACGAATGCATTTTCGTAACTGGCAAGGACGAGCATGCACCCGCATGTGCGGTCGAGCATGCGCTGCATCGCCGCATCTCACGCGTGATGACAGAAGTCGAGCAGAACCTGGTCAAACGGCTCAGCGAGACAACCATCTCCGATATCCGATGACAAGAACCAAAGGTCCGTTTTCCCCACAAGCTGCCTTGTGATAACATAGCCACTTCTGTTTCCCCCCTGTATTATCAGATTGGCCGCCATGCCATAGAACGGTTCTCACACACTTCGGCACAGGGCCGGAAAATTTGGCAGGAATTGCTGGCAACTTTGGTTGAGATTTTGCAACGATTTGACTTAATATAGTCAAATAGGCCATTTTGAGAATGTTCCTTTCGATGTTGTTATGCGGGGAAGGTTCAGGGAAATTAGAGTCTTCACGGGAGGAAAAATGTTAAATCGACTCATCGCAGCCGTCTTCACCGCTGCATTCGGGCTTGTCGCATCCACGGCAGCATGGGCGGAATATCCTGAAAAACCCATCACAATGATCATCGGCTTCAACGCAGGCGGCGGAACGGACCTCGCGGGACGTGCCCTTGCAGCGGAGATGTCTGAAATCCTGGGTCAACCGATTGCCGTTGTGAACAAACCAGGTGCTGCGTCAATGATTGCGGCAGGCGATGTCGCGAAGGCACGGGCGGATGGCTACACGCTGTGGTTTGGATCTGCTGGCACCTATGTGACCAAGGAGGCCTTGGGCCAAGCGCCGACGCCTTACGGCGAAGGTCTTGAAATCATTGGCCTGTCAGGCACTCTGGTCGCAGCCTTGGGTGTGCCGATTGGCAGCCCTTTCACCTCGGTCGAAGACATCGTTGCTGCTGCGCAGGAAAACCCCGGCACCCTGCGTTGGGCACATAACGGCGTCGGCGCGGCCTTTATGGCTATGGGCCAGGGCTTTGTAACCGCAAACGACCTCGACGTCGTAGGCGTACCTTTCAAGGGTGCCAAGGGCCTGCGAGAAGCTCTCATCGCGAATCAGGTTGACTTCGGTGTCGTGAACGCGGGTGACCGCCTGCGGTTGGGTGAAGATAAGTTCACCGTACTCTCGGTCATTGCAGCCGACCGCAGCCAAGTGATCGACAGCGATCTGCCGACTCTTGCCGAACAAGGCATCCCCTTTGTGGAAGTTCCCTCGCCCGTAGGCCTGTTTGTTCCCGGTGGCACCCCGGACGAGGTCAAGGCAGCCTTGGGTGCGGCCATGGAAGAGGCCACCTCACGCGACAGTTTTGTCGAGGGTATGGCCAAGCTCTTTATCCCCGCGACCTATCTGAACGCTACCGACGCGGATACTTATGTCAAAGAGCTACAAGGCAATATCCAGGAGATTTTGCCAAAGCTCCGCAAGTAGTCACCTTGTACGTCCCGCGGGCCCGCGCAGCCCGTAGGATCCACCTTCTGTTCAATCAGGTGTCCCTATAAGACTGGCCCTCGGTGCCTTGCCGCCCCTTTGCTTCCTGCTGTTTGGCCTCGTAATGGTCTACGGATCGCTCACGATGGAACCAAGCTTTAGCGGCACAAACGAACATCGCTGGGTGCCCTTGGGCATGTCAATATTCGTCAGTGCGCTGGCAGGCTATCTCATATTGCGTCAGCTTGCCGGGGTTTATCGGGCCGAGGCGAGCCCAATAGATCCACAGAGCCTGATGTGCCTGATCCTTCCCTGCGTCGCGCTCCTGGCGCTTTATGCACAAGGCACGATTTGGTTCGGCTACGCGGCCCCAACCTTTGTCAGCGGCGCGCTGATATTCCGCCTGTTCAGGAACAACTGGCTCTCCAGCCTGATCCAAAGCCTCGTCGCAACACTCGTGCTCTATGTCATCTTCTTCAGACTGCTCAAGCTCTACAACCCACCGGGTCGTGTGATTGACCTGCAAATCCCGCTCTGAGATGTTGAGATGATCGACCTGCTGAACGGATTTGCAACGCTCTTCTCTGACCCGATGGCTTTGCTTTTTGTCGTGGGCGCGGCCGTTGTGGGCGTGCTCGTGGGCGCAACACCCGGGCTGACCTCGGCGGCAGCCATCGCCATGCTGGTGCCAGTGACACTCTACATGGACCCGCTGCACGCGCTCGCCGCGCTGGTCGTGATCGCCAAGGCGGGGCGGTTTGGCGGCTCTATCGCCGCGATCATGTTCAACACGCCGGGCACCGCTGCGGCGGCTGCAACCACCCTTGACGGGAACCCGATGAATCGCAACGGCCAGCCCGGCAAGGCACTCAAGACCGCCGCTATCGCGTCGGCCATCGGTGACTTCATCGGGGACCTCTTGCTGATCTTTGGGGCCGTCTGGATCGCCAGCCTGACAGAACAATTCGGCCCCACCGAATACTTCGCGGTGTATCTGGCGGCCTTTCTGATAATCTCAACCGTAATCGGCTCGTCGATCATCAAGGGGCTGATTGCGACCGGCGCAGGGATCACCGTCGCCATGATCGGCCCTGATGCGATGGAAGGAACAATCCGGCTGAGCTTTGGTATCTTTGACCTGAACGCGGGCCTGCATTTGGTACCCCTGCTGATCGGGATGTTTGTGATTGCCGAACTCTTGATCCAACTCGAAACCCAATCCAAATCCGAAGGCCCTGTCTCTGTCGTGGGCAAGCTGATTCCCGACGGTGATCGCATCACCCTGCCGGAGTTCAAGCGAATAATCCCCGTCACCCTGCGTTCCTCGGTCATCGGTTCGGTGATCGGCATCCTCCCGGGGTTGGGATCCTCGGTGGCGGCCTTTGCGGCCTATGGGCAGGAGAAGACGCGGTCCAGAACCCCCGAGGCCTGGGGTCAAGGTGCCATCGAAGGTGTCGCAGCACCGGAGGCGGCCAATAACGCTGTTTCGGGTCCGTCGATGATCCCGCTCTTGGCACTTGGCATTCCCGGCTCGACCATCGCGGCGATCATCCTCGGCGTGTTGCTGATCCACGGTATTCAGGTGGGCCCGGGAATCTTCGAGAACGAGACCTCACGCCAGATTGTTTTTGGGTTCTTCGCCGCGGGTCTCCTGGGTATCCTAACCTATTTCCTGATCGGCTATTTCGGGGCGGGGTTGATCGGGCGAGTGATTGCCAAGGCCCCGACCAGGATCCTCTTCCCGTATATCTTCCTCACCTGTTTCGTCTCGGCTTATGCAGCGCGCACGAATGTCTTTGATGTCTTTGTCATGTGCATCGCGGGGTTCTTTGGATATATCATGCGAAAGGGTGGCTATTCCACCGCTGCTTTCCTGATCGCCTTCGTTTTGGCCAACGAGGCCGAATTTCGGTTCCGCCAATCGCTGGTTCTGTCGAATGATGGTATCCTGATCTACCTCGAAAAGCCCGTGGCGCTGGCTTTTATCGGCCTCGCGCTGCTCGTGCTTGTTTTCCAAATCCGACAAAATATGACTGAGCGCTCGGAGAAGGCCCAATGATCCAGCAACCCAATATCCTGCTGATCTATGCAGATCAGATGCGCTATGATTGTATGTCGCCCTCCGGCAACAAGGTGGTCAAAACCCCGCATCTGCAACGGCTGGCGATTGAAGGATTGACCTTCAATAATGCCTTTTCTTCCTATCCGCTGTGTTGCCCGTTTCGTGCCTCGATGATGACAGGGAAATACGCGCAAGGGCATGGGATGATGCAGAACCATTTCCCTTTGCGGACGGATCAAGAATTCCTGGCCGAGCGGATGAAGGATGCAGGATACCAGACGCTCTACGTGGGTAAGTGGCATCTGGAGGGTGGGCCAAAGCCTGGGTTTGTGCCGCCGGAACGGCGATTTGGGTTCGATAAATTCGTTGGGTTCAATCGGGGGCACAATTATCTTGACGGGATCTTTTTCCGCGATACGGATCAACCCTATAGATGCCGCCGTTATGAGCCGGATTACCAGACCGACCATATGATCGACTTTATCGATGAGGCAGATCCAGACAAACCCTTCTTGGCCTATCTTTCCTACGGTCCGCCGCATCACCCCAATGACATGCCTGAACATTGGCGCAAAATGTATGACCCTTCGGAGGTCCCGTTACCAGTGGGCACTCTGCCCCCCGAAGAGCAAATCCGCATTCAAACCGAACGGGTTGAAATCGATTGCGCAGGCAACATGAAAGCGGCCCTGCGCTCACGCGTGGCCTACGGTATCAAGAAGCAGTTGGAGCCTGAGACCGAGGCCGAGCAGCGCCAGTTCATCGCCGAGTATTACGCGATGATCTCAAATATCGACCACAATCTGGGGCGGCTTTTGGATCATCTCGACAGGCGTCGGCTGACCGAAAATACGCTCGTGATCTTCTTTTCAGACCATGGCGACATGCTGGGCGAGCATGGATATTACTGTGGATGCAAGCCTCAAGGCTACCGCGCGACCTCTCAGGTCCCTTTTCTGTTACGGTTGCCCGGCCGCATCAAGGGCGGCGGCCGGACGGAAGCGATGATCGATGTCGGCGTGGACACGCCGGTGACTTTGCTGAATCTCGCAGGGGCCGCACCCTTTACGGAGGCGCATGGGAAAAGCTACCTCAATGTGCTGGACGGTGGCGCGGATCACAGAGATCACGTACGCTATCAAAGCTTCCGCATGAATGACGGGGCTAGGGGTGAATTCACGCCCGTACCCGAACGCGGTATTCGCACCAGGGACTGGCTCTATGTGCGTCAACCGAACCGTCGCAAGTTTCTGTTTGACCAGCATGCAGATCCATATGAGTTGACCAATCTTGTGGATAGTCTCGAGCATAGTGCCATCATGGATGCGTTTGACGCGGATATCAGCGCACACATGGCAGAAACCGGAGATGATTGGGAGATGCACGCCATTTTCCCACCGCCTAACTTCCTGACCCATGAAGAGGCCAGGTCGCATCTGGAGAATGACCTATTGCCCATCGCAAGTGAGGTGCCCTAATGTCCCGTCCCAACCTTCTCTTGATCGTCACCGACCACTGGCCCGCCGCGTTGATGGGTGCGACAGGGCATCCAGCAATCCACACGCCCGTGCTGGATCAACTTTGTCGGAACGGCGTACGGTTCACCAACTGTTATTCTGAAACGCCTGTTTGCCTCCCGGCACGGCGGACCCTGATGACGGGTTGTACGCCAAAGCAACATGGTGACCGCACTTTTCAACCTTACCGTCCGATGGAGCCGCATCTGCCCACGATGGCGCAGTGTTTCCGCGATGCGGGCTACCAGGCCTACGCCGTGGGCAAAACCCACACCTATCCGCAGCGCGACCGGATCGGGTTTGATGACATCCAGCTCGATGACGAAGGGCGAACGCTCTATGGCGTCACCGATGACTACGAAATCTTTCTGGGCGATCAGGGCTATATCGGTCAGCAATTCGGGCACGGCATGTCCAACAATGCCTACCAGGCGACCGCTTGGCACCTGCCCGAGCGGGTGCATGCGACGAACTGGGCAACCGATACGATGGCACGCTACGTGCGGCGGCGCGACCCGAACCGACCGAGCTTTTGGTATCTGGGTTACCGCCACCCGCACCCACCGCTTGTACCACCACAGCGGTTCCTTGATCACTATGCTGATGTTGAGATCGACATGCCCTTCACGGGCGTCTGGGCAGATGGGAACCTGCCCTATAATCTGCAAGGTGTGCAAGCACGCAACATCTATTCAGAGCGCGAAGTCCGCTGGGCGCGGCGGGCTTTCTATGCGCTTTGCACCCACATCGACCAACAGGTCGGGGCTTTGATCGGGACAATCCGCGAGGAAGGGATCCTCGACAACACGATCATCATGTTCACCTCGGATCACGGCGACATGCTTGGCAACCATGGAATGTGGGCCAAGCAGACCTTCTATGAATGGTCTTCCAATGTGCCGATGGTGCTGGTCGGAGAGGTAGGAGACAACCGGCTGCCCTTTGGCAGCGTGGACGACCGCATCACTGGCTTGCAAGACGTAATGCCGACACTTCTTGGGCTCGCGGGAATCGAGACCCCGTCTCATTGCGACGGGCGCTCTATTGTGACTGGTCAACGGCGTGGGTATATCTACGGTGAATTTGGCGAGGCAAGCCATTCATCCCGGATGATCCGCGATGACCGCTACAAGCTGATCTGGTATCCCTGTGGCAACCACGTGCAGCTCTTTGATCTGGTCGAGGACCCTTACGAGATGACGGATCTCGGGCGTGACATTGCAAATGCGGAGACTGTTGCACGGCTGATGTCTATCCTTCGGTCCGAGTGTTACGGTTCGGACGAAGCGTGGTGGGACGGGGACACAGCCATCGGCGAGCCTGGAAAAACCTTCCACCCCGGCTCGAACCGGGGTTTGTCGTTGACCCGTGGCCACCAGTGGCCTGTACCCCCTATCAACAAGAAAGGCGATATGGTTTTCTTCCCAGAGGCCCCATCAAAGACAACAGACACACCAGTATAAATCTTCTGCGCAGGTGGTGGGGCTGTGAGGCTGGGGAAATCGACGTGGAGCTGAGTTGTTGCACTCTTACCAGGCAAGATTCCCTTTCGCGCAATGACAGCAGCGAATACAATATATTGACGATACCATGACACTTTTGTCACGCCGCCACGCACGTGGTCACGATCTGAGAGAAGTATCTCCAACTTCTATAAAGTGTGTTCCGCTGGGTAGACCAATCGGAACCCCATGTGCGACATGCTTGAATCAGGTGAAGTTCCCGTGCGCGCTGCAATTCGATAGCGAAAGCAGTAGCTGGCATGGCACAGGAAGGACCCGCCTTTCGAAAGCTTGAAGCCGGTTTTCCTCGCATGGAACGCGATCACTGATTTTTTCAGGGAGCGCACTTTGAACGGGTCTTTCGTCCACTGCCATACGTTGCCCACCATATTGAAAAGCCCAAATCCATTCGGCTGGAAAGACCTGGCCGGAGCGGTTCCCATGAATCCGTCCGCGATCGTGTTCAGCCTCGGAAACTCGCCTTGCCAGATGTTGCACGGTAGAAACTCGATGTCATCCGGATCTTGATTTCCCCAAGGGTACCGGACATCTCCCAACCCCCCGCGGGCGGCGTGTTCCCATTCGGTCTCAGCGGGCAATCGCCCGCCTGCCCACCGCGCAAAGGCGACGGCATCGTTCCATGTCACGTGAACAACTGGATGCTCAGGATCCGTGTCTTCGTCACAAAAAGGGCCAAGCGGGCGATGCCAGCACGCGCCCTGAACCTGTCGCCACCAGGGCGCAGCCGCAACGGCTTTTGTCGGAGGGACTTCCTTCGAAAGCAAAGCCTCGAAGACCAGTGAGTCCCCAAGGTTTTCTGCCTCGGTGACGTAACCTGTATTCTCAACAAAACGCGCAAAACGACGATTGGTCACCGTTGCCACATCCATGCGAAACGCTTTCACGATCGTGCGCTGCAAGGGACCTTCGCCATCAACCGCGATGATCGGGGTGTCGGTTCCTCTCAAAGAGCGCCCGCCCGGGACATGCACCGTTTCTGCCACGTCGATCCCGATGCCTTGCCCCGGTTTACAGGTCCAAATTTGATGTCCCGGGGACTCGCCCCTGGAGGCATCGTCGCAGCTTCGCGCCGAAGGTCTATTGGTGCTGACTGCGTTCTGCATAAGCGTTTTCGATGTTCTTAATTGCGTTGGCCAGGTGGTGCCGCAATGCCTTGGAGGCTGCCATGCCATCACGCGCCAAGAGTGCTTCGACAATATCCTGGTGTTTACGTATCTGCGAGGCTTGATTGGCCATTTGCTTGGCAGACACGAACCGTGCGCGCCATAGTCGCGCATTGAATGTTCTGTGTGTTTCCGCCAGTGCCGGATTGTCCGCCGCCGCGACAATTGCACTGTGGAACTGCATATCTATGCCAAACAGGCGATAACGGTCCTCGCTTTCGGCCAGTTCTACCATGTGATCCTGTAATTCCGCGATCTTCTTCAATTCTTCGTCTGTAGCTTTCTGACATGCCAGTTCGCCTGCCAATCCTTCCAGGGCACCTTGCACATTCAGCCAGTCGGACAGTTGCGATAGTGGCGGGTCTGCCACGTACGGGCGTCGGGTTTCGGAGTAAGACACCAGCCCGTCTATTTCCAACTGCCGAATGGCTTCTCGTACGGGTGTTCGGCTGATGCCCAGTTTTTCCGATATGTCACGCTCATTCAGGGCTAATCCTGGTGGCAGCTTTTCGAGCAGGATAAGTTCACGCAGTCTTTCAACCGCCTCCTCTCCGAGACTCGGCCGTTTGGCGAGGCTTTCATTATCGCCTAGAATATCTTTCAGCGAAGCGCCCTGCGCTGCTGAAGCCATTGCGGAAATCCGACCTTCACTGCTCAAGATTTCACCTCCTCACCACCAGTCTCCAACCCATCTGTTTCAAACGCTCAGGTATAAGATCGAGCGGCGTATTCTGGTATGATACGCGACAAAGCCAGCGGACGATGGCGAATGTCCCCACGGAAGTGGCACGCACATCGTTGTGAAACCATTGGCAAGAAGGCGTCCGGCTTTCTCTTCAAGGATTGGAACAGGCTCTGCGGCCAAGGGCAGATCGTCATCGTCAAAGTCCAGCGCCAATTGCCCCTCCAGTGCTTCGGCAAGCTCCATCATCTGAGCCACATCGTTCGCCAATACGATGATCCCCGGCGCGCCAAACATCTCGTGCTGAAGCACGGGGAAAGAACTGCTCGGAAAAATTAGCAAGAATCCATAAACCACAAACCCCGCAGTCGATGGTGAAGTATAGCGCGTCAATCTGGGTGAGAGGTGCGCGTCAATCAGGATGAGAATCCATGTGACACTGTGACACGTTTCTTTTGCTGCAGGTTGGCGGCGATTGCAAGTGGATTTTGGGGACCCCAGCCGAACCGCATCTTATAGGCGTTGTGGCCAGTGACCCTGGCTTCTTCGGCCTCTTTCTGCATCACCTCGATTGGACCGGAGTAGATTTTCGAGTCATAGACCCGAATCTTTTCCTTGGTGCACCCACCCAAAAGCTTGAAGACCAGCTTGCCCATCAAGTCCCATATTGCGATGTCGATGGCACTCATCGCCGCCATGCCGATGCCCTTGCGGCCCCAAGCGTGGGTCCGGCGATACATTTTTCCCAAATATAGGCATAGTCGAACGGGTCTTCGCCGGTCACGAGCGATGCGTACAACTCATCGATGGCCGTCTTGACCACGCGCGGCGCAAGCGCCGCATTGCCGCTGCCGACGGTGCCATCCTCGGTCTCCACCTCGCAGGTCAGCCACTGGTGAAACCGGTATGATGCCATTGCATCACCTTCCATCCAAAGTGCATCAGACGCGTTGGTGCAAAAGTTCCCCGACGGAGGAACGGTAGAACCAGTCCAGCTCCACACCCTTGTTCGTACAGATTTGATGGTTGTCACCTGGGGATACCCTTCGGGGTTATCAGATCCGAGTTGATTTGGTATAGCAAAAACCATATACCATTTTCAAGAACGCGTGTCATCAATGGCGCCAAATCGCCATGAAATATCTTAATGGGAGAGAAACATGTTTCACAATTTCAGAATCTTGCTGACCGCTGTCGCGATTGGTGGTGTATCACTTGCGGCAATTCCCGCACCTGCCGCGGCAGAGGAATTTCCGAACGGTCCGATTGAGGTTATCAACAATTCCAAACCCGGGGGTGGTTCCGATATCTTTTTGCGCTTCGCAACCGAGCAAGCAGCCGAGATCCTCGGAACCAGCTTCATTCACCAGTCAAAGACGGGCGGTGTCGCGACCAACACGCTGAATTATGTCGCCGACAAGCCTGCCAATGGTCAAACCCTGTTTATCGTGAACGCAGGTACCGCGCTGACAATGATGCGCGGTTCCGTCGACCTGACCAAGGACGACATCGTTCCGCTCGTACGCGGCACCATTGATCCAGAGTTCATCGTCGTGAAAGCAGGTCGCTTTACCGATGCGGCTGAATTTATCGCTTACGCCCAATCGAATCCGGTGAAGCAGGCCGGCACAAAGGTCGGTGGCAACCCACACGTCAGCGCACTCATCATGCGCGATGCCATTGGCATGTCTGATCAAGTCTATGTGCCCTTTGAAAAATCAGGCGAGATCGTCATCAATATTATCAACCGCAATGTCGATGTCGCGCTATTGAACTACGACGAATTTATTTCGCAGGCCAATGCCGGTGAGGTCGAAGCACTTGCCATCCTCACACCCGAGCGTTCGGCAAACGCGCCCGACATCCCGACCGGCCATGAGGTCGGCATTCCCGTAGATATTGCCGTCGTTCGCGGTATCGGGGTTCTGAAGGGCACACCGGAGCCAGTCATCAAGAAGCTGGAGACGGCCCTGCTGGAATCGATGAACTCTGACGGTTATCTCGAATACCTTGCCGGATCGGGGCAGGATGCTTCCAGTATCGCCGGGCGCGAAGCCTTCGGTGCACAGTTCGAAGCCATGTACGAAGGTTATCAAGCTGTCGCCAAAGACTTGCTCGGCGGCTGACACGCAAAGAGCTCGGCTGGCCCGCATTTATACGGGCCAGCACACCCAACGCAGATTGCGGGATCTTTCATGTCGACATCACAGACACATGCGAAGCCGATCGATCGCACTCTCCTGTTCGAGTCCATTTTCATCATGGTCTTTGCCACCGCAATGTTCGCTACGACCTATACGTTCGATAAGGTTCCAGCGATCCTCGCGCAGGGCATCCAGCCCACAGTTTTTCCACGCGCAGTTCTGGTGGTCATGTTCTTGCTTGCGGCGCTCCAGGCGTTCAAGGCAACCCGATTGACGCCGCAACAGGTATCAGATCTAAAGCCCGTTAAGGCCGTGCCACCCATCGTATTTCTGACGGCGGGGCTTCTCATGGCTTTCGCGGCACTGATGCCGATCATCGGAACCTTCCCTGCTATTGTCTTGTTCCTGCCCGCGCTGGCTCTGCTCTGGGGCGAGCGGCGTGGGTTGCTGATGAGTCTCAGCTTTCTTGGATTTCTCGGCTTCGCCTATGTGCTGTTCGGTCTCATCATGAACGTTCCTCTGCCTTAAGGTTCATATCATGGAAGCCTTCTTCCTCGTTCTTCAATTCCTTGCCGACCCCTATCACTTGGCGATCATCGCCGGAGGTACACTTGTCGGTTTGATCGTGGGTGCCCTGCCAGGGCTTGGTTCAGTCATCCTGATTGCGCTGATGCTGCCCTTCGTGGTCCGGATGGACCCCACGACCGGGATCGCACTCTGTGCAATTGTCTATTGCGCGACGACTTACGGGGGCTCGATCACAGCCATTCTAATTAACACACCCGGAACACCTGCCGCGGCCATGACGACATTCGACGGGTTCCCCTTAGCGCAAAAGGGTGAGGCGGGACGCGCGCTCGGCATTGCCACCTTCTCCAGCGCCATCGGTGGCATTCTGGGCATCCTCGTGATGATTGTCGCAACCCCACTCTTGGCACAGGTAGCGTATCAGTTCGGCCCGGCTGAGTTTTTCGCGCTTGCAGTCTTCGGCATGTCGATGCTCGCCTCGATCAGTGGTGCATCAATGACCAAAAACTTCATCGGCGGTGCTTTCGGCATCCTGCTGGCAACAGTTGGTACCGATCTGACCACTGGTGTGCAGCGCTTTACCTTTGGACAACCCGACCTTTACGAAGGGGTCGCCGTCGTTCAGATCATGATCGGTATCTTTGCCGGTGGTGAACTCCTGCGCCAGGCCACACAAGCTCACCTGAAAAGACGGTTGATCGCTGCGGGCGTCACCAAGCTCCCATCCCGCGAGGACTTCCGAAGGATCTGGAAGACAGTCCTCCGCAGCACTGGTATCGGAACCTTTATCGGCATCCTTCCAGCGGAAGGCGGCAAGGTCGCGGCGATGATCGCCTACAACGAAGAACAGCGCTGGAACAAAAAGAGGCGGGGGCAGTTCGGCAAAGGGGCGATTGAGGGCGTCGCGGCACCCGAAGCCGCCAACAATGCCGCCACGGGAGGCACAATGGTGCCAACGCTTGCACTCGGCATACCAGGCGGTGGCTCGACTGCAATCATCTTGACCGCCATGCTGATCCTTGGATTGCGTCCAGGACCGCAGCTCTTTGTTGAACAGCCAAACCTTCTGGCCGGGATCTTCGGAGCCATGCTGGGTGCCAACATTTGCTTCCTCGTTTACGGGATGGTTGGTGCTAAGTTTTTCAGCCGAATCACTCTTGTTCCGACAACAATCCTCTGGCCCTGCGTGATCTGTCTGGCCTGCCTTGGTGCTTACAGCTTTCAGCAAAGCATGTTCGATGTCGGCGTCATGGTCTTCTTCGCATGCCTGGGATATTTTCTGAATCGGCATGGCTACGCGCCCGCACCAATCGTTATGGGGCTGATCCTTGGTGAACTGATCGAAACATCTCTCAAACAATCCTACCTGATCTACGACGGCAACCTCTTTGCCATCCTTCAGCAGCCGATTGCAGCGATGTTCCTGCTTTTATCAATGTTTGGCCTCTGCGGACCACTCATCGCCAAGGCGATAGGGGCTTACCGCGACAGGCAGGCAGCACATTTACGTGGCAACGACGAATAGATGAGAACAAACATGTCAGGCATACCCGTCATTATTTCGACACTGGGTGATGCCGGCGGCATTGGTCCAGAACTGGTCGCCAAGACGCTTGATCACCCGGAAATCACTCGCGGCACCAAGCGGGTCATCGTCGGACACCCCAAGGTGTTTGACATGGGCCGTGAAGTTGCCGGAATTGCGACAAACCTCCCGCGGTACACGAATATCCGTAACGCTCTCGAGAGCCCTGATCCGGTAGTTTTCCACCACTACGAAAAGCTCGAATACGGCGACATCGCGGTCGGTGCGACCAGTGCACAGGCGGGAATCGCCGACTACCAGATTGGCTGCTATGCGGTGGACCTGTCTGCAAAGGGCTTGATCGATGCGTTCGTTTGGGCGCCTGTCAACAAAGCGTCTATCCACAAAGCCGGATATCATTACGAAGGGTACAAGGCAGCGATCGCCGACTATATGGGTTTCACCGAACGGTCGACCGAGATCAATACGATCGGGCATCTCTGGACAACGCGGGTGACTTCGCACATCCCGATCAGCCAGGTGGCAAACGAGATGAACGAGGATGCAATCATCGGCGTCGTGCAATATTTTGATCGCGAACTGAAACGCTTCGGATATGACAACCCGAAGATCGCGGTCTCCGGTCTCAATCCGCACAATGGCGACGAGGGGGCTTTCGGTCGCGAGGAGATCGACATCATCGGCCCGGCAATCGAAAAGGCCAAAACGTTCCAGCTGAATGTGGAAGGTCCCTACCCAGCCGATACGATTTTTCTCACGGTCCAGGAAGAAGGCCATATCGGCGTACTATCAATGTATCACGACCAATGTCAGATCGCGACAAAGCTGATGGGGTTTGACGATGGGGTCACCTATTTCGGCGGCATGCCGTTCACTCTCGCGACACCTGCGCACGGAACGGCCTTTGACATCGCCGGACAGAACAAGGCCCGTCCCAACGCAATCTGTAAAGCCCATGAATTGGCGCGGCGAGCAGCGTTGACCGCCAAGGGCCTGCCTCTGGACGAGCCGGAGGCAGCATGAGCAAGAAGCCTAACATTCTACTTATCGAGGCCGATCAGTTGGCGGCCTTCGTGTTGTCGATGTACCGCTCAGGCGCTCAGGCACTCACACCGAACCTCGACAAGCTCGCCGCTGAAGGTGTGGTCTTTGAGAACGCCTACTCCAATTCTCCGCTTTGCTGTCCATCACGTGCGTCGAAATTCACAGGGCGCCTGCCATCAACCCATGAGGTTTGGGGCAACGGGGCCGAGTTCCGCTCCGAGATCCCGACCATGATGCACTTCCTGCGCTCTGCCGGGTATCGTTGTGTCGTCTCGGGAAAATGTCACTTCATTGGGGCGGACCAACTCCACGGGTTCGACAAACGCCTCACCACTGACATGTATCCCGCGGGCTTCGATTGGACGATCGACTGGAAATGGGGGCCGGTTCACCGCGAGGGCACATCTGTACGCAAGCTGGGTGTCTCAGGTCTGTGCAAGACCAACAATCAGATTCTCTACGACACCGAAGTCCAGTTCCGTGCTATTGAATATCTGCGCTATGAAGCTCTGCACCCCAAGGATAGCCCGTTCTTCCTCCATGTCAGCTATACACAGCCGCACGAAGCCTATCAGTCGATCCCCGAATACTGGGATCGCTACGAGAGCGTCGACATCGACCTGCCGGCGATTGCCGAAGACGATGATCCACACCCAACGACTTCTTGGCTGAAGATCCACCACGGCATTGACCAGTTCCCCCCTGACGAAGACACGATTCGACTTTCGCGTCGGGCTTACCACGCAATGATCTCGCATCTTGATGACTATCTGGGCGAACTGATTGCAGAGCTGAAGCATCTGAAGCTCTACGAAGACACGGTGATCGTGTTCATCTCGGATCACGGTGACATGCTGGGTGAGCGGGGAATGTGGTTCAAGCGCACCTTCTTCCAGGGATCGTTGCAGGTGCCGATGATCATCCAGGGGGCCGGCATCGCACCTGGTAGACGCACCGAGTGCGTGACGCTTGCCGATCTTTGCCCGACGCTTGCGGAACTCGGCGGCGCGAAAGTCGTATCCGATGCGCATGGCAGTCCGGACAGCTCCAGCTTTCTGGGCCTGCTGACTGAAGGAAGCGATAGCGTCAAGGACGAGGCCATTGCCGAATACTACGGACCCGGTGTCATCGAACCGTGGCTCGCGATCCGCAAGAACGACTGGAAATATGTCTGGACCCGCAATCACGCCGACCTGCTCTACAACATGGCCGAAGACCCGGAAGAGCAGGCTGACCTGTCCGACGACCCGGCACACGCTGATATCAAGGCAGAGCTTCGTGCCCGTCTGCTCGAGCGCTACGATGTCGAGGCTGTAACCCGGCGGGCTGCAATCAGCAAGTCGACACGGATCTTCCTGCAGGAAGCACTCGCGACCAATCAGGGATATCGCTGGGATTACCAACCGCATTTTGACGCCACGCAGCAATATGTGCGCGGCGTCAACAACCCAAGCACCGCATGAGGCGCAAATGACCAAGAAACCTAACATTCTTATGATCTACGCCGACCAAATGCGCTATGACTGCGCCGGGTTTTCGGGCAACCCGGACGTCAAGACTCCAAACCTGGACCGGCTGGCGCTTGAAGGTGTTTGTTTCGACGAAGCGTTCACGTCCTACCCGCTCTGTACACCCTTCCGCGCGTCCCTGCTGACAGGAAAGTATGCCCATCAGGCAGGGCTGTACTCGAACCACTTCCCAATCAACACTGATCAACCGTCGCTGGCACCCAGTCTGAATGCCACTGGCTATAAGTCTGGTTACATCGGCAAATGGCATCTTTATGGTGGCCCCAAGCCCGGCTTTGTCCCTCCGGGGTTGGCCCGCATGGGATTTGACCATTTCGTCGGTTACAATCGCGGTCACTACTACATGAACGCGATATTCTATCGCGACACCGACCAGCCTTATCGCTGCAAACGCTACGAGCCCGATTTCCAGACTGACCACACCATCGAGTTCATGGAAAGTGCGGTCGAGGCCGGTGATCCGTTCTACGCTTATGTCTGTTTCGGCCCGCCGCATTTCCCGATGGACATGCCGGAGCACTGGCGGTGTATGTATGACCCGGATAAGATCACCTTGCCCAATGGTACGCCCAACCCCGAACTGCAAAAGCGCCGCGCGCAAGAACGCACGCATTTAGACTATGACGGCGACGACCGTTTTGGCGAAAGATCGAAGGTCGAGCAGATCGAAGGGCAGGATCCGGAAATCGAGACCGAAGGGCAGATCCGGAAATTCGTAGCCGAGTATTATGGCATGATTTCAAATGTTGACTGGAATGTCGGGCGACTGCTGAACTGGCTCGATGCCAAGGGCCTCTCGAATGACACAATTGTCTTCTTCTTCTCGGATCACGGGGATATGCTCGGCCAGCACGGCTCTTACTGCGGGATCAAGCGTCAGGCCTATCGTGCCTCAGCCCATGTGCCGTTGTTGGTCCGCTATCCGGCACGTTTTGCCAAGGACAAGCGCGTAGACTCGCTGGTTGATGTCGCAGTCGACACGATGCCCACACTGCTGGAGACCTGCGGTGTCGAAATACCCGAAGGCGTCCAGGGTCACAGCTATCTTACGCTGCTGCAAGGCGATGATGCGCCGATTCGTGATCACGTTCAATTCGAATTAATGAAAGCAGATTTCGGTGGGCGACCAGAGCGTCATGTAAAACCGGAACGCGGCATTCGCACGAAAGATTGGCTCTATGTCCGTAAGCAGGATCGACCTCTTTATCTCTTCGATCAGTGTGCAGATCGCGGCGAGATTATGAACCTCGTCGACAATCCAGCCTATACACAAATTCAGGCCGAGCTTGACACCCGTGTTCTGAAGAACATGAAAGAGACAGGTGACGCCTGGGAGTTGGAGATGGACTTCCCGCCACCGGGTTACCTCACTCATGCTGAAGGCGCAGAATACCTGAGAAACGTGGTGCTTCCATCCGCAATCGAAGTGCCCTGATTTCTTATGTCTTGACCCAAATCGAAAGATCTCTCTGACAGGTAAATCGTTCATAGTGCTTATGCAGGCAGGCCAGTGTCCGTCCGTTATCATCGTTGGGCTTTGTATTCCGCGCCAAGCGAGGCCTGCCAGTCGAACCTCCGAATTGCGTCGTGAAAACGTTAGGAGGAATTCAACTCACCGAAGGATGGCGACTTTGGTTGAGATTTTGCAAATATGCCCGACAATTGCCGTCTTACAGGCGTAGGAAAGGTTGGAAAGAAGCGTCTCATGTGTCTGATCTCCCAATCGCAAACCCTGCCATAATAGGGATTGCGCCCGCGCCGCCATCGATCAGGCGATCGCTTATGCAAGTGGTGTCGAAGCGGGCCGCATGCTCCTGGCCCGGGAGCGCGGAAAGACCATTTTCCCCTGTGTTGCCGCGGATCGTGTTCAATCCCACAACATAGGAGCACCGTCTCCTCATGCGGAGACCCAGTATGCGCCACGGAAGCGCCTGTTAGGACCAATGGCACTCGACTGCATCGAAGCTCGCATTTTTCGCAGCGCGGATCGTTTCAAGTAACGGGCGACCAGACTAAGCAAAGCCAGGATTGGGGGGCAACAGTTCCGACAGGCTCCGCCGGGTGCCCAACGTACCTCGCCGGGCCATAGTGGTCATGATGAGTATTGCACCGATAGGCTGGTGACGGTTTTGCGGTTGTACAGGGTCATCATATCTCCTCCTGAAATGATTTCTGTGTTGTCGGCTCGCCGTTACCCGGTCAGTCTGCCTGTCTTTCTTTGGTCCATTCTATTTGTGGGATGTCGACCTTCGGCGAGGGGGGCCAACCGTCACCGCGCTGTGAATTGAGACTCCGGTGCGGTGCCCAAGTGTAGGGCCGATTGGGCTTGCCGGTCAGCTTGCCGTCCGTGATCCAGTCGAGGTCTGAGCCGTACATCTCAGACACCAACCGGCCTTGCAGTCGCCTCAGCGTGTCGGCATGGGTCGGATCGCAGGCGAGATCGGTCATCTCCCGTGGATCGTTCACCATGTCAAAAAGCTGGGAGTGATTGCCGACGGGATAGTAAATCAGCTTAAAGCGGTCATCGCGGATCATCCGGCTAGAATGATCGTCCTCGCCGCACTCACCATAAATATATGCGTGCCGCGCCGAACCGACCATCGAAATTCCATCCACCGTGCTGGGCACATCAATATCACAAAGGTCGAGGAGCGTCGGCATGACATCGGCGAAGGTGGCCAGCCTGTTGTCCACGACACCCTCGCCTGCTTTGGCGTTTCTCTTGTTCGCCGTCAGAATCATCGGAATGTTGGTCGAGCTTTCGTAGAAGATGCGCTTGGCCGCCATATTGTGATTGCCCAGCATGTCCCCGTGGTCTGAGGTGAACATGATGATCGTATCGTCCAGAATTCCTTCAAGCCGAAGCGTGCCCACCAGATAACGGATCTGGTAGTCGATCTGGGTGCACAGCGCATAGAAGGCACGCTTCGCCGCCATCATTTGCGCATCGGTGTAAAGGTTGGTTCGGCTGAGCAGGGCAGAAATTGCGAACGGCAGGTTCTCCGGGTCCTTCACCCAGTCACCAACATAGGGCGCGTCAATTTCCACATCGCGGTAAAGGTCAAGGAACGCCTGCGGCGGGACCAGCGGCGGGTGCGGATGGCGAAAACCGAGATACCAGAATGCGGGCTTGTTCGGATCGCGGCGCTTGATCGTCCGGGCCATCATGCGCCCAGCCCAGGAGGTGGGGTGATGCGCCTCGTCCAGGTGCCAAGGGCGCCAGTTATACTGGTTGTTCGACATACCATGATCGAACTGGCGCCCCGGTAGGCCCTGGTCTCCGAGATATATGTCATAATCGTCGAGCATACCCCATTGTGGTCGCCCTTCATCGTCAAGAATCACACTGTCAAAGCCAATCCGATCGCGCTGCGGATGCACATGCAACTTCCCCACCGCGTCAGCCTGATAGCCTGCGTCGCGAAAGGCCTGTGCCATGGTGGTCACGTCCGGAATGCGTAACCGGTCATTGAACACTCGATCGCCATGGGACTTCGGGTTCATGCCTGTCATCAACGTACGGCGCGCCGGAATGCAGACCGGACATTCGGAATAGGCATTCGCGAAGCGGATGCCACAGGCGGAAAGCTCATTTAGGCCTGGAGTTATGGCGGCAGGATTGTCTGCAAAGCCAAGGTGCTCTGCAGCCCAGTGGTCGGCCACGATCAAAAATACGTTTGGTTGATTGCTTGCCACTATGCTCCTCCCAAAACGGATGGCGATACATGCAAAAGTGACAAGACGAAAAAAATAATTCAAATGACTATTTTTCACGATAACATTCTAAAATAGAATTTTTGGAGGAATGTCATGATGAACCGGCTCAGCTTGCGGCAATTGCGTGCCTTCCATGCCGTCATGATCAGTGGTAGCGTCACAGCGGCAGCAAAGCGTTTGAACCTCACACAGCCTGCGATCAGCAAACAACTTAACGCTCTCGAGGACAATCTGGGGCTGCAGCTTTTCCATCGCCGAAGCGGACGAGCGGCCACCCCCACCCACGTTGGTGTCGAGTTTTTCCGTGCCATTGAACCAACCATTGTCGGCTTGGATGAAATCGGTTCAATCGCAGAAACGATAGCCGAAAGCGGGTGCTATCGGCTGCGCATCGCCGCGACCCCGCCATTGATCAACAGTGCGCCCTTTATGACTGCATTGGCACGATTCGCCGAAAAGATGCCTAGTGCCCATGTATCACTCGAACCCCGGCATCGTCTTGAAATCGAGGATTGGGTCGTAGCACGCAGGATTGACCTGGCTTTGGCACTCCTTCCCCTCGACCATCCGGGCCTGGAGGCAATCCCGCTGGTGACAACACATGCCGTCGCTGTTGTCCCCAAAGGTCATCCATTGTCGGGTCAGGATACGATGACTCCGTCGGATCTTGAAGATGTTCCGATCATTCTTCCGAGCCGGCAGCCACTCCGCACCCGCATTGACATCGCACAGGAGGGGTCAAGCCAACGACTGGAAGCAGACTACGAGGCCACATCGGCGATCACCGCGGTGCGCCTCGCGGCATCCGGCCTCGGTGTGGCAATCTGCGATCCCTTCAGCCCAACGGCATTCGATGCGGACCTTGCAGTTGTTCCGTGGAAACCAGAAATCCCTCTCGTCTATGGTGCCTTATTCAGCAGAGGACAAAATCTTGAAGCTGCGGCAGAGGTGCTACTGAAGCTCATCCGCGAAACGTTCGCCGCTTTCTCCGAGAGCAAAGCTTCGATTACAGGACTCGGTCGAGCATAGCGACGCTTCGCTCGTGTCAACATGTCGATGTCCTGCGCACATCACATTTTTACCCTTGAAGTGTATAGGTCATGGTGCAAACTTTGACACACCACAGCATGAACCAGACATGTGGGCCATATCCAGCGAGAGATTTGGTTCTGGAATCTCCCATGCTGAGTCATTAGTGAGTTGCCCCGGCATGATGTCCACAATTCCATCTTTTGGGGATACATCAACGTGAATTCACCAAACTCCGGCCCGATCCGGATCCATAAACCTGCTGATTTTGATGGGATGCGGGCTGCGGGACGCGTCGTCGCAACCATTCTGGATGAACTGACAGAATGCGTACAGCCAAATGTCACCACGGCGGAAATTGATGACCGCGTTATGGAACTCATCGCGGAACATCATGTCCGTTCGGCAACCATTGGTTACCGTGGGTACAAGCACGCCACATGCATTTCGGTGAACCATGTGGTCTGCCATGGAATTCCCGGCCCCAAACGTCTGCGCAACGGAGATATTCTCAATATCGATGTCACCGTTATCGTGGACGGGTGGTACGGCGATTCATCGCGCATGTATGTCGCCGGAACCCCCAAAAGAAAGGCTGACCGCCTGATCAAGGTCACCCACGATTCCCTCATGCAAGCCATCAGCAAGATCCGCCCGGGCGCGACTTTCGGTGATATCGGTGCTGCCATACAAACCCATGCAGAATCACGCACCATGTCAGTGGTCAGTGAATTCTGCGGTCACGGGATCGGACGCGAATTCCACCTTCCGCCCAATGTCCTGCATGTCGGGGAGTCGGGCACAGGACCGGTACTGCGTGAAGGCATGTTCTTCACGGTTGAGCCGATGATCAACCTCGGTCGCCCGGAGACCAAGATCCTGCATGATAACTGGACCGCGGTCACCCGCGACCGCTCACTCTCAGCCCAGTTTGAACATTCTATCGGTGTGACCCCGGATGGATACGAAATATTTACCCTCTCACCACGCGGACGTTTCTATCCTGCCAATTGGCAACCCGAAGTCACATAATTTGTCCAAGATTGCCGCCAATTCCCTGCCTGACCTTTTTGAAATGACGTCAATGACAACATATGACACACTCTATAAGTCCCCAAAATAACCTCCGGCCATATAGAGTGGTTTGCGTAACCAAGGATATGAGCCTCTAATTTCGTGGCTCCGGGCTGATTCCAGCACGGCGGAGCCGGTTGCATAAAGTCTCGAGCTGATCGAGATCCGTATATTTGAGCACGACTCTTCCCGATTCACCCTTGCTGGCCATTTCGATCCTGACCGCTGTTTTGAGAGAAGCAGACAGAGCTGCTTCGAGAATTCGTGTGTTGGCATCCTTTCGCGCGCGCCGCGGACTTGAATCGTCAGAATCAGGATTCTTGATCGCCTTTCTGACCAGTTTTTCGGTCTGTCTGACCGACAAGTTCAGGTTCACCACCTTTTGCGCCAAACGGCTCGGGTTGGGTGCGCCGCCCAGAGCCCGCGCGTGCCCCGCCGACAATTCATGCGCCCGCACACGCTGCTGGACATCCTCTGGCAAATTGAGCAAGCGCAATCGGTTCGCAATAAAACTGCGTGATTTGCCGATGACAACAGACAGATTTTCCTGCGTATGGCTGAAACGATCCATCAACTGCCGATAGGCGCGCGCTTCCTCCATCGGATTCAAGTCACTGCGCTGGATGTTTTCGATCAATCCAATTTCCAGACACTCGCCATCAGACAGGTCTCTCGAAACAACAGGAATGTCATGCAGCTGGGCCTTCTGCGCCGCCCGCCAACGACGCTCGCCGGCAACTATCATCCAGCCACCCGGATTTTCAGGATCCGGCCGCACGATCAACGGCTGGAGAATGCCTTTCTCACGAATCGAGCTTGTCAGCTCCTCCAGTTTGTCCTGATCAAAGTCAGTGCGCGGCTGCATGGGATTGGGCCTCAGCTTTTCGATCGGGACCAACTGCTCGGACACCGTTGCCAGATCTCCGGCTTGCGGTTGCAAATCCCCCAAAAGCGTGGATAACCCGCGCCCGAGATTTGGCTTCTGCGGTCCAGATGCTGCCATCACATCGCCTTTCTTGCTATTTCGTGTGGTTTCTCAGAATTTCATCGGCCAGTTCGCGATATGCCGTGCTCCCTGCTGACCTCGTATCATAGTGCAGTGCGGGCAAACCGTGAGAGGGTGCCTCGCTGAGCCGAACCGCCCGGGGAATCACTGTCTTGAATACCAATTGCTGCAAATTCTGACGCGCGTCGCTCTCGACCTGGCGGCTCAAATTGTTCCGCCGATCAAACATCGTCAAGACAACGCCCTCCAGATGAATATGTGGATTGGCAGACTGTCTGACCTGACGCATGGAAGAAATCAATTGAGACAATCCCTGGAGAGCGAAAAACTCTGCCTGAAGCGGTGCCAGCACGGAATGCGCAGCGACCATGGCATTCAATGTCAGCAGATTCAGTGCCGGCGGGCAGTCAAACAGCACGTATGAGAATTCATCGTGCAAATTATTGTCTTCGAATAATATGTCCTTGAGCAAATTCAAGCGATCTTCCTGATTGGCCAAGGCCATTTCGAATGAGCTCAACTTGTGCGATGCCGGGACAAGTCGCAATCGTTGCTGACTCGTCTCGCAGAACGAATCAAGCAAGGAAACCTCGCCGGAAATCACATCATGAATGGTGAATGTGCGATCGGTCACATCGCAACCCAATCCCGTTGACGCGTTCCCCTGCGGGTCGAGATCAATAAGTAAGGTCTCATACCCACGTTCGGCAAATGCAGCACCGAGATTGATCGCCGTGGTCGTTTTGCCCACACCGCCTTTTTGATTGGCAACAGCAATCATCCGTGGTCGCAGCATCGGTCGGCTTGCTGTCATCGAATCAGATTCTTCCGTCACGTCATGTTCTCCGCAGAACGAGAATCGCCGCTTCAGGGTCGGTTAAACTGGTCACTTCCTTCACATCAAAGAACCCTTTTGTCGATCCCAGCGCATCAATTTCATTGGCACGATTTCGCCCCTTGGGAAAGATCATGACACCGTCATGTGAGACATGCGGAATCGCCAATGTCAGGAGTGCTTTCAACGAAGCCACTGCCCGTGCCGTCACTGCGTCAGCATTTTGTGGCTCTGCATCTTCACAGCGCATCTCCAACAGTTCAACCTCGACACCCGTCTCGCGAATGACACGGCGTAGAAATTCACACTTCCTTGATCCGGACTCGATCAGGGTGAAACGCGGAGCCAGAGAATTGTCGGCCGCCAAAATAGCCAGAACCAAACCAGGAAACCCCGCACCCGAGCCGATATCCAACCAATGTGTCGCCTTCGGTGCACAACTCATCAACTGGGCAGAATCAAGAAAATGCCGATTCCAGAGTTGGGGAATGGTCGATTCTGCAATGAGACCGGCATGCCGATTCCAACGAAGGAGAAGGCTTTCAAAGACGGTAAGTCGTTCGAATGTTTCACGTGAAACATTTTTCAACCATCTCTCGACTGACAGCGTGCTGCCCTGCTTGTGCGCTAAGCTGCGTCCCGACATTCCGCGCGTCTATCCGCAGCCAGCAGGAGCGCAAGCGCCGCAGGGGTCATTCCCTCTATGCGCCTTGCCTGGCCAAGGGTGTGCGGGCGTATACAGCCGAGTTTTTCCTTGATCTCGGACGACAAGCCCTTGATGGTTCCATAGTCCAGGCTTGGAGACAAGTGCCGATTCTCTTCGCGCTGCAAGTTTTCAACATCACGCCGTTGACGTTCCAGATAGTTGGTATAAATCGCTTCACGCTCAAGCTGTAACGCGATTTGATCAGGAATTTGTTTGAGTTCCGGCCAGATCCGGCAAAGCGTATTGTGTGCAAAATCACCGGTTTCAAGCAGTTCGAGACCAGTGCGGCGCTTTGACTTTCCGAGACGGATGTCGTGTTTCTCCGCGTCAGCGGGAGACAGTGAAACAGATTCGAGAAACCGCCGTCCTTTTTCAATATGGTCAATCTTGTGCTCGAGATGAGTCAATCTCTCTTTGCTGACAATGCCTAACTCATACCCGAAACGTGTCAGACGTTGGTCGGCATTGTCAGCGCGCAGTGACAGGCGAAATTCAGCCCGGGATGTAAACATACGGTAGGGTTCAGTGACGCCCTTGGTTACGAGATCATCAATCATCACGCCAATATAGGACTGTGCGCGCGAAAACTCTGCTGCGGGAAGTCCCGTTGCCTGACGCGCCGCATTGAGTCCGGCCACGAGACCTTGACCGGCTGCCTCTTCATAACCCGTGGTTCCATTGATCTGACCCGCCAGAAACAAGCCGCCAATCGATTTCAGTTCCAAAGATGGTTTCAGCGATCTCGGATCGACATAATCATACTCGATCGCATAGCCGGGCTGAAGAATTCGTGCCCTTTCCAGCCCTGGAATCGTGCACACAAAATCAGCCTGGATATGAATGGGAAGAGATGTGGATATTCCGTTCGGGTAAACCGTATCATCATCCAAACCCTCGGGTTCCAAAAAAATCTGGTGTGAGGATTTTCCAGCAAACCGCACGATCTTGTCTTCAATGGAGGGACAATATCGCGGCCCTGCGCTGTCAAAATGACCCCCATAGATCGCAGAATCTTCGAGATTCCGGCGAATAATATCATGTGTCGCATCACAGGTTTGGGTGATTGCGCAATCAACCTGTGACACTACCGGGGCGTTTGCCAGGAATGATAACATCGCTGGTTTGGCATCGCCGGGCTGCTTTTCCAGGCGGCTCCAATCCACGCTGTTACCGTCAAGGCGCGGCGGCGTACCGGTCTTCAAGCGACCGAGATCCAGTCCAAATGACTCCATGCGTTCGGCCAACTTGACACTGGCAGGATCTCCGGCCCGCCCGGCTTCTCTCGACTCGTTGCCCAGCCGGATTTTGCCGCGCAAGAATGTCCCCGTCGTCAACACAACAGAAGCGGCAGAGACCTTGCTGCCGTCTTTCAGGATCACGCCGGTCATATTTGCGTTCCGTACGCTGAAATCAGCAACTTCTCCCTCGATCAATGACAATTGCGGATGATCGGCAACAATCCGCTGGACAGCCGCGCCGTAGAGTTTGCGGTCCATCTGGGCGCGCGGCCCCTGAACAGCCGGACCTTTACTGCGATTGAGCAAACGATATTGGATCCCGGCCCGGTCAGCCGCACGTGCCATGACTCCATCAAGCGCGTCAACTTCGCGAACAAGATGACCTTTTCCGACACCGCCAATCGCCGGATTGCATGACATCGCCCCAATCTGATCAAGGCGCATTGTCACCAGAACCGTCTTCACTCCGGCCCGTGCAGCAGCACAAGCAGCCTCGACTCCGGCATGACCACCACCAATAACAATGACTTCGAAATCAAAATGTTTCACGTGAAACAATCCTTCTCGGAGCTCGTCGTGCCTTGGGTTTTATCTTTCATTGCGCGTTGTTCGCACAGACCTAACGGCTATTTACCGATACAAAAACCGGAAAAGATCTCCTCAAGCACGTCTTCTATATCGACATGTCCGGTCAGCGATTCTAGCGAACGAATTGCATAGCGCAAGTCCTCGGCGACCAGTTCACTCCGCGCGCCCTCCTGTAGGTGACCGAGGGCCACCAAGAGAATTTCATGGCTGGATTCAATCGCTCTGCGGTGACGGACATGTGCAGCCGTCATCGCCGTCCGCGAGCGCTTTGTTAATTCACCGGTGATCGCATCTATCAAGGCGTCAACACCGTCGCCGGTGATTCCAGATACGCCGTCAGCAGGCGGTGATTGCACAAGATCAGCCTTGCAGGAACGAATGAGGTCGCCGTCCTGATAGGCGGGTGCATGCGTGGGAACTCCAAGATTGTCGACGAGATAAATGCGCAAATCAGCCGATGCCCCGCGTTCGCGCGCACGTTCGATGCCGAGCAACTCCACCGGATCAGCGGTCTCTTGGATCCCGGCGAGATCCAACAGGGTGACCGGCAGTCCTGCCAAATCCATGCGCACTTCAACCACATCACGCGTGGTACCCGCTCTTTCAGATGTAATTGCCGCTTCTCTCCCTGCGAGAAAGTTCAACAGGGTTGACTTGCCGACATTCGGCCGTCCGATGATCGCAACTTCAAATCCTTCACGAATTCTCTCGGCTGCCTTGACGCCTTGAATTTCGTCCCGGAGGTCGTCCACTAGATCAATCAGCAAAACGTGCAATTCATCAAGAATATTTGGCGGCAATTCCTCGTCTGAAAAATCAAGCGTCGCCTCGATAAGTGAGGCACATTTGATAAGGCTGGACCGCCAACGTTCAACCTGGCGCCCCAAGGCACCGCTCAAGAGGCGCAAAGCCAGAACGCGCTGGGCTTCTGTCTCAGCTGCAATCAGGTCAGAAAGGCCTTCGACTTCTGACAGGTCCATGCGGCCATTCAGAAAGGCCTGTAAAGTAAATTCTCCGGGTTTGGCAAAGCGAAGATTTTCCATCGTGCCCAGGGCTTCAAGAATTGCGTTGACTGTCGCCACTCCACCATGGACATGCAACTCCAGCGTATCCTCGCCGGTGTAGCTCGCACCTTTGGGCAGATAAACAACCAACGCCGTATCGAGATGACCGCCGTCACCTCTGCAGAGTTTTCTCAGGGAAATCTTTTTCGGTGGTGGCAGCGGGATTGAAAATGCCGGTGCCACTGATGGCGCACAGGGACCAGAGATACGTATGACCGCCACTCCAGCTTTTCCCGGTGCTGATGACAATGCGAAGATTGTGTCCATATTCAGAATACGGCAAAATTCTTGCACTCACCGCATGGGAGGAATCAATTCTTCATCGAGTTGAAGAAATCCTCATTGGTCTTCGTGGCCTTGATCTTGGGCAGCAGGAATTCGATCGCTTCTGTTGTCCCCATTGGGTTGAGGATACGCCGAAGAATGTACATCTTGTGCAATTCCTGCTTGTCAACCAACAGATCCTCTTTTCGTGTTCCCGACTTGATAATATCAATCGCCGGAAACATCCTCTTGTCAGCGATTTTCCGGTCGAGCACGATCTCGGAGTTACCAGTTCCCTTGAACTCTTCAAAAATCACTTCGTCCATACGGCTTCCTGTGTCGATCAGGGCGGTTGCAATAATCGTCAGGGAGCCACCTTCTTCGATATTGCGGGCCGCCCCAAAAAACCTCTTGGGTCGCTGCAAGGCATTCGCATCGACGCCTCCACTCAGAACCTTGCCCGACGAAGGCACGACGGCGTTGAAGGCACGGCCCAGACGCGTAATGGAATCAAGAAGAATGACCACATCGCGCTTGTTTTCAACCAACCGTTTGGCCTTTTCAATCACCATTTCCGAAACTTCGACATGCCGCTCTGCTCTTTCATCAAAGGTTGACGCGATCACCTCTCCCTTCACGCTGCGTTGCATGTCGGTCACTTCTTCCGGTCGCTCATCAATCAGAAGAACAATTAAAAAACATTCGGGGTGATTTTCAGAAATAGAATGGGCAATATTCTGTAACAAAACGGTTTTGCCGGTGCGCGGTGGAGCGACAATCAAGGCTCTTTGTCCTTTTCCGAGTGGGGACACCAGGTCAATAACCCGTGCTGACCAATCCTGAACATTCGGCTTGTCAACTTCCATTTTCAGCCGCTCGTCGGGATAAAGCGGCGTCAGATTATCAAACGCGACCAGATGCCGTGCGGCATCTGGCTTGAGGAAATTAATCTCCGAGACTCCCTCAAGGCTAAAATATCGTTCTTCCTTGACCTGTTGCTCGCCGCGGTTGGGTGCTGTGATGACACCACCAACGGTTGCGCCTGTTCGCAAACCGAATTTACGAATAACGCTCGGATGCATGTAAATGTCATCAGGTCCTGGAAGATAATTCGATTCCGGAGCTCGGAGCATTCCAAACCCATCGGGCAGGATCTTGGCCACGCCGTCACCGTAGGTTTCCCACCCATCCTGGGCACGGACGCGCATGATTTCATACATCATGGCTCCCTTATCCATGGATGATGCACCCTCAATTTCCAGTTCTTCCGCCATATCCACGAGCTGTTTCGGCTTCATGGACTTGAGTTCAGAAAGTGAAATCCTTCCTTCGGACATTCTGCTCACCTTTACTTTGCGGAAAATCCCGGTGCGGGCATCCATCTCACGATTTTGGGGGAATTATTCTGACCAACCCAGCCAGTGTTCGCTCGTTAATACGGGAATCACTCAGCGTCAAGCAGAAAACCGCCAGAACGCTGTTATGGCCAACGTATCAGGATGACAGGACTATGTCTCAGTTATCACTTTCGCTCTTTGATGGAATATAGCGGCCGACCCAGGCTGCGATAACTGCTGCTGCATATTGGGCATCTTCTTGTCGCGTGATCAAATGGTCAGCCTTGTCGAGAGCCACGAAGGATTTGGGATGTTTGGCCGCAGCAAATATTTCAGCGGCATTCTCAATGCCAACAGTTGCATCCAGTGGCGCATGCAGGATCAGCAGGGCACGGCGCAAATTTGCGATCGCTGGTTTGAGCGCGGCGCTGTCAATATCATCAACAAACTGTTTCTTGATTCTGAAATATCGCCCGCCAAGATTGACCTCGGCTTCACCCTCAGATTTGATCTTGTGAAGATTCTTGCCAAAATGATGGGCAACATGCGCGGGGTCAGCCGGTGCCCCGATGGTAACGACGGCCTTTACCGAGTGAATATTGCCAGCAGCCTTCAGAACCGCTGCACCGCCGAGAGAATGGCCAATGATTATCGAAGGTGCCAGCCCCATGCTTTCAAGATGCCTTGCAGCATATTCGAGGTCGGTGACATTCGATGTAAAATTGGTATTTTCGAATTCTCCCTCGGAATGTCCGAGACCGGAAAAATCAAACCGGAGAACGGCGATTCCAAGTCCAGACAATGCCTCCGCTATGCGCCGTGCCGCTGGAATGTCCTTTGAACAGGTAAAGCAATGTGCGAACAAAGCTGTTGTCCTGGGCGTCGTGTCAGGCCGATCAAGCCGCGCCGATAGGTTGTCGCCTGCATGACCACGAAAAACCAAGCGCTCAGTCGTCATCTCTCGCTCCTATACCGATTTTGTGTTTGTCATCATCAATATCCAGGACCACCAGTGCCTCGGCCGTGCTGCCATGAGAATGCTGCGGGTGTGTCATCGGGGGGCTTTTGTCCAATCTTCATCATGACTTCAGAAGGGTCTGACAATGACCATCACCACGATCACCAACATCAGGACCGTTGGGACTTCATTCATCTTCCGAAAGTGTTTTGCCGTAACTTGACATGTCCCGGCCAGCAATTCATGGCGGCGACCGGCCAACCACATGTGAAACCAGGTCATCGCAAGGACCGCAGCAACCTTCACATATATCCATACGGCACCCCAGTCCGCGGTTCCGGGAACCATCAACAAAAGCAATCCAAATAGCCAGCTCAAAATCATTGCCGGGGTTGCGATGATCTGCAACAGTCGGCGTTCCATCACCGTGAATAGATCATGCGAAACAGACTGCCCTCCTCCGGACTCCGTATGATAGACATAGAGCCGCGGCAAATAAAAGAGAGCTGCCATCCAGGAAATGACCGAGATGATATGACCGGCCTTTATCCATAGATAGATTGGTTCGAGAAAACCCAACAATTGAAAAACCTTTTGCGACAGGGAAGACAACAAATAAGAAGGAATAAGAAAAAAAGAAAGTGATTGATGTTGGTGCTTGAGAAATCAGTGGAAACTTCGCAGAATCAAGCGGAGTGTGTCCCAGCCCAACCAAATTCAAAGGTGACTATACATTTGATTTCACGTAGATTTTAAGGCCTCCGTGAGGATTGCATATGAATTTCGAATTTGAAAGAGGCCAATGTATGTTCTTGTTGATTGCGACGTGAAAATTGTTGATGATCCCTCGTGAGCGAAATCTTTTAAAGGATGTTGAGGGTTTCAGAATGAGTTATCCACAGGGTTATTGATGTGACAGCGTCAGTTGTCCTGGCCTCTGCTTCGCCGATCCGGAAAAGACTTCTGGAGGCAGCGGGCGTCATTCTGGATGTTCGTCCAGCAATGATCGATGAAGAGACCATACGACAGTCTTTACAGGCGGAAAATGTCAATTCCATGGAAATGGCAACAACATTGGCCGAGCTCAAAGCGCGGCGTATCTCCCGTTCATCTGACCAGCATCTCACGATTGGTTGTGATCAGATACTGGAGTTTGAAGGTGAGATCTGTTCGAAATCCGAGCGGCATGAAGATGCGCGTTTGTTGCTGAGAAGACTGCGTGGCAAGAGCCATTCCCTGTATGCCGCGGCGGTTATTTGTGAACAGGGAAAGCCTGTCTGGAGAAGCGTTTCCAGCGCCAGAGTGACAATGAGATCTTATTCGGACGCGTATCTTGAATCATATTTGCGCCGCGGTGGGGAGAATCTACGGGGCAGTGTGGGTTGTTATCACATCGAGGAAGAGGGTATCCGGCTGATTGCAGAATTGTCAGGTGACATTTATGCAGTTTATGGACTGCCGATGATCGCATTGCTTGGCTATCTGATCGATAGGGGAATCTTGGACAGCTGATGAAAGACGTCAAGTCAAAACCACCGGCATTGGTTGGAGTTATTGGTCAACCAATTGGGCATTCACTGTCACCGGCAATACACAACTACTGGATGCGCAGGCACGGCATCAAGGGATACTATATTCCAATAGAGATTGCCCGTGAGAATCTCGCGGAAGCGATAAAGGCATTGCCCAAGATGAATTTCCGGGGTGTCAATATCACATTACCGCATAAGGAATCCATACTGCATTCCTGTGACTCGGTGTCTGACGAAGCGGCATTGATGGGCGCGGTGAATACCCTGACTATTTCTGAAAGCGGCAGGATTCATGGAGACAATACCGACGGGTTTGGGTTCCTGGAGAGTCTCACTGAAGGTCGGCCTGGCTGGCAGGCGGATGCCGCACCCATTCTGGTTCTGGGTGCTGGCGGGGCTGCGCGAGGTATTATCCATGCACTGATCGCGGCTGGTGCCGAGGAAATTCACGTCGCCAACAGGACGCGGGAGAAAGCTGATTCAATGCGGAGTGACTTCGGAGTCCGGGTGATGGGTCATGGCATGGATTCGATCACCAAGCTGGTTGCTAAAATGGGCACTGTCATCAATACGACATCGTTGGGGATGACGGGCAAGCCGCCTGTACTTTTCCCATATGCGAGTCTCAAAGAAAATACGGTTGTTTTGGACCTTGTCTATACACCGCTCGAGACAGAATTTATCCAGCAATCCAGAGCACGGAACTGTATCACGATCGACGGTCTCGGGATGCTCCTTCATCAGGCAGCCTTCTCTTTCAATCATTGGTTCAATGTCAAACCTGAAGTGACCCAGTCGCTACGTCACTCGATTGTTGGCGAATGACCAGCCCCCTTTTCTGTTTGGGTTTGACAGGATCAATCGGGATGGGAAAGTCGACGGCGGGTGCGGTCTTCTCGTCTCTCGATATTCCGGTCTGGGATGCCGATCAGGCGGTTGCCAGGATATATTCGTCCGGTGACAGCGGGAGCCGCGCCCTGGCGGTGATTGTTCCAGAGGCTGTACCGGATCCCAAAGGTCCAGTCTGCAAGGAAAGACTGAAGGAAAAATTGACGCAGGAACCCGGCCTGCTTCGGGACATTGAAGAGGCGATCCATCCGCTGGTGCACCATGACAGGCAGCAGTTCGTGGAACAGGCAGCCGAGACGGGTTCAGACCTTGTTGTTTGCGAAGTTCCCCTGCTGTTTGAGTCGGGATCGGCGGCGGAGTTTGATGCTGTCGCAGTGGTTTCCACTTCCGCTGCGCAACAGGAGAATCGGGTCATGCGCCGTGCGGGGATGACACGGGAGCGGTTCAGAACATTCCGTGATCGACAAATGTCGGATTCGGAAAAACGCCGACTTGCGGATTACGTGATTCGATCTTGTGATATCCAGACAATGCGCAGTGATGTCACAACTTTAGTGAGAAAAATCAGGGAATTAACCGGATGACTATCATTGCACTCGATGTGGAAACGACTGGCCTGAAGCCCGAGGATGGTCACCGGATTGTGGAAATCGGAATGGTCGAACTCGACGAAAGACAGCTCCAGCGCACCGGCCGGCTTTTGCACAAATATGTGAATCCAGAACGCCCCATGTCGGATGGAGCTTATGAAGTTCATGGACTGGGCGATGATTTCCTGAAGGACAAGCCGGTTTTTTCCGAGATTGCCGAAGAACTGCTGGAGTTTGTTGGCGATTGTTCGCTGCTGGCGCATAATGCGATGTTTGACCTCGGCTTTTTGAATTCCGAACTCGCAGCGGTCGGCTTCGAGGAATTTCACCCGAACCGGGTCCACGACTCGCTTCGGTTGGCACGCGAGGAACTTCCGCAACTCACACGATTCAACCTCGATGCACTGTGCCGACATTTCAAGATTGATAATTCAGGTCGGGAAAAACATGGCGCGCTGCTTGATGCAGAGCTTCTTGCAGACGTCTATTTTCACCTGCTTGGCGGCGATCAAGATCTGTTCACGCAGTTTGACAATCAGATTCATGAAACCGAAGACCAGGCGGAGGCGACAAGAGCGACAGCTGCCCAGCGACCTGCAACCTTGGCACCGTTACTCACCGAGGAAGAGGACATCGCGCATCGAGAAGCCATCAAACAGCTTGGCGAGGATGCGTTGTGGAATCGCTGGTTGTGAGATACGCGCAGTTCGCTTCCATCGATGTTCAGAAGGCGGAACAAGATCTTCCGAATCCTATGACACCATCCCGCGACCCGAGCCCCGGCTTTCCGGGGTCAGGTGTTCGTGGACGGGTCGGATAAACGCGCTTCGCGAACCTTCTTTTCATAAAGTTCAGCGAAGTTGATCAATTGCATCTGGTGCGGCGGAAAACCACCATCGCCCGTCATGTCGGCGACGATCCGTCGCAGAAACGGGAACATCAGTTGTGGACCCTGTGTCAACAGAAAAGCGCGGATCTTGACTTCCGGCAGATTGTCGACGGCGAACATGGCGCAATATTCGATGTCCAGCAAATAGATGCTCTTGTCTTCTGACTTGGCTTCAAGATTCATGCTGATGATGACTTGAAAAAGTCCCTGCCCATCGTCAGTTTTTCCCTGTCGCGCCAAGTCAACCTTCATCGTGAGGTCATGATTGAGCTTTCCCGCGCTGAGACCCGTTATCCTGTCGCCCCGCTGCGCAGCGAAATTTTCAAAAGACAAGTCACGGATGAACATCGTGAGAATAGAAACACGAAAGCGAAAGTCCTCGGCGGTTGTTCGGCCGTTACTCTTTTCATTTTCCATGATGACACCCACGCAACCGCATGTCAGTTGGATATGGCATCCCAAATTTTGAGTTCAAGTACAGAATTCGGTGACATGCCCTGACTCAGCTGCAACTTTCACCTTTGCCCTTGCGGGCCAGTTGGTAAACGAGGTTTGCAGCCGCAAAATCGCCGAGTGCGATTCCACGAAAAGCGAAAGCGGCGGGACGGCGACCTGGGTCAACCTGCCCGGTTACCAACCCAACCAGGTCACCAGCAATGGTTTGGTGACGCAATAACGGGCGTTCGGCGGTCCTTTCCTGTTCCAGATCATCGATAACAAGAGTTTTGAAAATATGAAGACTATCGGGCTTCCAGGGAATGCACAGGTCAGTGATCGTAGCGAAGGCGGTGGGTTTCATCCATCGTGCGTTCAGGAACGGGGTGACGGAATAGTCGAGCGTAATTGAGGTCACGACGATATCGGCCGTCCTGAGGGTTTCTTCGGCGTCTGTCGCACGGGCAGAGATCCCGAGTTGACGTGCTTTTGCACAAAATTCTTCCTCCGCGGCACGGGTCCGGCTGCAAACCAGGACATGTCGAACAGGAAAAAACCCGATCAATGCAGCAAGATGGCTGTGTGCCTGCACACCGCAACCAATGAAACCGATGGTCTGCGACTGTGGTTCAGCCAAATGCCGTGCCGCGATTACCGAGAGCGCAGCGGTGCGCTGTGCCGTGATCCAGTTGGCATCCATCACGGCTTTCAGGAGTCCGGTTTTGGCGTCGAGCAGCAGGATTGCCCCGTTGATTCTTGGCAAGTTGCGATCAGGATTGTCAGGGATAACACTCACCGTCTTGAGGGCTGTCACTGCGTCGTCGCTGGCGAGTGTTGACATCACATAGCGCCCCTGTCCCGGCAGCAGCACAGATTTGGGTGCCACGTGGATTCGCCCTTTGGCCTTGGCCACCAACGCAGCTTCGATGGCATCCACCAGCCTCGAGGGTGAAATCCTTAACGCTGCAATGTCTTTGTCAGAAATAAAGATATGATCATCTCGGTCAGAATTTGAGTTCATTTAAGCACCGTTTGGGGCCGGAATGTTGCAGGGCATTGCCGATCCTTGTCTACACGGCTCCATATTGACGTGCATCCCACAAGTCGCCTTGTGCAATGGAATAAATCACCAATTCTGTTTGGCGGGCGGAGCAATTGACCGAGACGTTTCAGCATGATAGGGACGACGGCGTTCAAAGAGCGGGAATCATGGAGATCTTCAAGGGTTTTCCACAAAGGCAAGGGGATCGTGGTGTTTGGATAAATGTGGGATTTCCATCAGCAAACACGATGATCTGAGACAACAGTGCGAAATCGAGGTGATCGATCCTATAGCCTTCCTTGTTTGGTCAGTGGCAACGCGAAGATCGAAATCTGACCCGTTTGTTGAGACAAGATCTTAAGGAATTCCAACTAGAGGTACGCTCATGAAATCGTTGAATCGATTGTGCACCATGATGATGGGCGCAATGACCCTGGCCATCGGACCGCTGGCTGCGGATTCAGAGACGCTGGTTGTTTCCTGGTGGGGCTTCAATGGCGAAAAACTCAACGAGTTCGTCGTACAGCCCTTTCAGGAACAGTGCGATTGTGAATTGATTTTCGAGACCGGAAATAATGCCGATCGATTGAACAAGGTCAAGATCCGCGGTGGGTCCGGTGTTGATGTCATCTATCTGACCGACAGTTTTTCTCAGCAGGGAATCGAGGATGGTCTCTTTCAACCCATTGATCGCACAAAAGTGCCAAATATCGAAGGACTTCATACTCTCGCACAATCACCGCAGGGAGAATATGGGCCCGCCTACACGATTGGCCGGGTCGGCATTGTTTATGATGGTGCCGGGTTGGACACACCGATAACCGCATGGAACGATTTGTGGCGCGAGTCTTTGGCAGGATCCGTCTCCCTTCCCGGAATCACCACAACGGCAGGACCCATGGTTGTCATGATTGCCGGAGAAAAAGCGGGGGTCAGTGCTTTTGATGATCCAGACGCGGCCTTTGAGCAACTCGCTGACCTCAAGTCCAATGTGGTCAAAAACTATATGACCGGGTCGGAAATGATCAATCTTTTCTCGACTGGTGAAACAACGGTTTCGCTTGCACAGGATTTTGCTTTGGGCAGATTGCAGGATGCCGTTCCAACCATCGTCTGGGCGGACCTCGAGGACGGTGATATTGCGACACTCAATACGGTCAATATTCCTGTTGGGGCCGAGAATGTGGAGCGCGCACACGAGTTTATCAACTTCATTCTTGACCCGGCGCGGCAGAAAATTCTGGCGGAGAATGGCGTGGATGCGCCGGTGCACGCCGATGTCGTCTTGTCGAAAAGTGCGGCGGCTCAATGGACCTACGGGAATGAGATGTTGTCAAGTCTCAAGCGGGTCGATTACGGCGCAATGAATGAAGCCAAACCGGATTGGATCGATCGCTGGAACGAACTTTTTGGTGGCTGACGACGCGATTATCACCAGGTTATTTCTGCAGGTTGCACGTCGCTTCCACCCTCTGCCTGCAGGTCGATTGGATTCCACGTGATCAGATGGGTGACAGGTTGGATATTGTCGGCACCGGCAACGACACTGGTTCTGGTCTTCCTGCTGTTGCCGGTTGGCGCAACTGTCCTCGCGACATTGACAACCGCCGAGGGCTTTTTCGCATCATACGGTGAATTTCTTCAGAGTGGTTTTCGGCGTACAGTTTTGTGGCGTACGCTGGAAATTGCGCTCCTGACAACCGGATTCTCCCTGATCGTCGGCTTCTTCACGGCATATGTGGTGTCGCGTGCATCCCCTCGCTGGCGCTCGATTCTGATAATTGCCGCAGTCTTTCCCCTGCTGACCGGCGTCGTCGTTCGGTCCTTCGCATTCCTGATCCTCCTGGGGCGCAATGGCATTGTCAACAGGTTCATGGTCTGGTTGGGCGTCGATGGGGCGCCGTATTCCATGCTCTTTACCGAGGGGGCGGTCATCGTGGCCATGGTCTATCTGTTTGTACCATTGATGATTTTGACTCTCGTCGGTGTCCTTGAGAATATTCCCGACGATGTCATCGAGGCAGCGGCATCGTTGGGTGCGACGCCGGCGCAGGTGTTTCGACAAGTGATTTTTCCGCTCGCCGTCCCTGGACTGATCGTCGGGGCGGTGCTCGTGTTCACGGGATCCTTCACGGCTTATGCCACGCCACAACTTGTTGGCGGCGAACGCGTGATGGTGATGGGGACATTTCTGCATCAGCAGGCGATGGTCGCTTTTGACTGGGATAGTGCTGCGACCATTGCTGCGATCATGGTGGCTGTCACTCTCGCTGTCGTCCTGGTGATGACGCGCATGGCCCGCCGTCTCAACCCGCTTGCATCATGATTCGCCGCCTGTCCCCGCCACTGATTGGTTTCGCAGTCCTTGTCTACATCTTTCTGATGGGGCCACTCATCATCGTAATCGGTGCGTCGCTTTCGGACACCACATTCCTGACGTTTCCGCCTCAGGGTCTCTCGTTGCGGTGGTTCGATCGGATTTTTGAAATGGCAGCGTTCCGGCGCACGATGGTCACCAGTTTCCAGGTTGCGATGTTGGCCACGTGTTTTGCGCTTCTCGTCGGAATTCCGGCCGCCTATGCCCTCAATCGCTATCGTATCCAATTGCCGGGATGGCTATCAACGCTTTTCGTCCTACCCGTACTCGTGCCGGAAATTGTCCTGGGATTTTCGCTGCTGCGTTCGGTGCAGGTGGGAGCGGGTCTACCCGTGTTTTCTGCCCTGTTGATCGGCCATACATTGCTTGTCCTGCCCTATTGTGTACGGGTGATTTCGGCAAGTTTGTCGTCATTCGACTTTTCGATCGAAGAAGCTGCGATCAGTCTTGGCGCGCCGCCCTGGCAGGCGTTTTTCGTCGTCGTGCTTCCCAACATCCGCTCCGGCGTCATCGCCGCCTTTATTCTGGCCTTCATTACCTCGATCAATGATGTTTCTGTCGCACTCTTTCTGACGGGTCCGGGTATTTCCACCCTGCCCATTCAGATCTTGGCACATGTGGAGCAGTTCTTTGATCCTGTTGTTGCTTCGGTTTCTGTTTTGCTGATGGTGCTGACTGTTGCTGTCATGGCAATCGTCGAGCGTACCTTGGGTCTGACATTCCTGACGCGGTAGGATCTTTTGGCACCCGCTCTCTCGTTATCCCACGTCTCTGCCCATTACGGTGCGACAAGGATTCTTGATGATCTTTCATTGCGTGTTGATGGCGGCGAACTTGTTTCCCTTCTGGGCGCTTCCGGATGCGGCAAGACAACCACGTTGCGGGTGATTGCGGGATTTCTTCCGGCCACTACCGGCACCATTACTCTCGGCGGAACGGATCTGACCCGGTTACCTGCCCATCGACGCAATATCGGGATCGTGTTTCAGAATTATGCGTTATTTCCGCATCTCACGGTTCGGGATAATGTTGCATTTGGCCTCAAGCAGCGCGGAATGGCGGCAGCGACTCGTGCACGTGAGGCCGCAGAAATTCTCAAAATCGTGGGGTTGGCAGATTTTTCTGATCGGTTCCCCGCGGCCTTGTCGGGAGGCCAGCGGCAGCGTGTGGCACTTGCGCGTGCCCTGGTGGTTCGCCCACCCCTTCTCATGTTTGACGAACCCCTTTCCAATCTGGACGCCAAGCTGCGCATTGATATGCGTGTGGAAATCCGTCAACTCCAACAATCCAACGGGACCACAGCCGTCTTTGTAACTCATGATCAAGAGGAAGCCTTCTCGATCTCGGATCGTGTTGCGATCATGGATTCTGGGCGTATCCATCAATTTGACACACCCGAAACTCTTTACCAGCGCCCGGCAGATTCATTCGTTGCCCGATTTGTTGGCTTCGTCAATCTCGTGTCTTTGCAGGTCAGTCAACGCAATGGGGCCATCGTGACAACGCAGGGGCCGGGCGGTTACCGACTTCTCCTTGATCAGGATCGACTGGGACCCATTCCAGATCGTTTCATGTTGGCTGCCCGCCCGGATGGGTTGCGCATAAGTGATGCGGATATCGACGAGGGAATTCCGGCAACGGTCGGGATCAGGACCTATCTCGGGCGCACTTATCACTACCAGGTCGAAACTGCGTCGGGCCCGCTGACAGCGACCGGTTCGCTGAGTGATCCGCTTGGTGCTGGCCGCCATGTCCGATTGATTCCGGATCTCGATCAGTGCTGTATCCTGCCGGACAAAGAGTCCACATGACCACGATCATCCAAAATGCACTGCTTCTGACGTGCGAACGGGATATGTCAGTGATTGATCCGGGTTTTGTCACGATCAAGAAAGACAGGATTGCTGCCATCGGCGCCGGACCAGGGCCCGATGATCCCGAAGCCACGGTGATTGATGTCGGCGGTGATCTTGTCATGCCGGGTATGGTCAATCCGCACGCGCATTTGCCGATGACCCTTTTCCGTGGGCTTGGTGAAGATGTTGACGATCGATTGTTTCGTTATGTCTTGCCGATGGAGCGCAAGTTTGTAACGCCGCGGATGGTCCGGATAGGCACGTCACTGGCCGCATGGGAGTCTATCCGCGCGGGTGTCACCACCGTTGCTGACATGTACTATTATGAAAGCGAGGTTGGAAAGATATTGGATGCAGCGGGTTTGCGGGGAGTCGTCGGTCAAACAATAGCGGATTTCAACCCACCTGACCATCGCACGATTGATGAGGGATTCGACCTGATCGAGACTCTTGTTGAGACCTTCAGGGACCATCACAGGATTATACCGTCGATGGCTCCGCATGCCCCTTACTCCACCGGGCCTTCGGTCATGAGGCGCATTGCGACCTGGGCAGACGATCATCCCGACATACCCATTCAGATCCATCTCGCGGAAATGGATTCCGAAATGGATTGGGCGCAGTCAATGCATGGATGTCGCCCCCTCGAGCTGGTTGATCGGTCGGGTCTTCTGCGCAATGGTCTTATCGCTGCGCATTGTCTGCACGTCAACGAGTCTGAGATTCTGCGCATGGCCGAGGCTGGAATAGGCGTTGCGCACAATGCCCGTTCCAATGCCAAGGCCGGGCGTGGTATTGCACCCGTTGAGGATATGCGTCGCAGCGGAATTCCTGTGGGTATTGCCACTGATGGACCCATGAGCGGCAACACGTTGGACCTCTTTTCCCAATTTGCAGCCGTATCGATGTTTGCCAAACTGCGCGGGAAAAGCCGTCAACCGATGCCCGCCCGGGACATCATTCAAATGGCAACATGCGAGGGCGCAGAGGCACTTGGCCTGGGTCGGACGATCGGTTCGCTGACACCGGGAAAACAAGCCGATCTGATACGCATTTCAATGGCATCTGCGCGTTTGCAGCCGATTTACGATCCCTATGCCGCACTGGTCTTTGCCGCAACATCCGACGATGTTACAGATGTGATGGTTGCCGGATGCTGGTTGATGCGCGATCGCGAGATCCTGACTCTCGACACCAAAAAGACGCGACGCGATGCCGGGCAGATGGCACAAGAATTCAAGGCGGAAATGGCTCGAATCGATCAATAAAGCCACCCAGGTTCAGGATCTTTGCTGTAAACTCCAATATAATCGATCGATCCTTCCCCTTAATGCAGGTTATCTCTCTGTATGCGCGACAAACGACAAAGGGGATGACCACGTGATGCTCTCCGCCCGTTTGGGTGATGTGTCGGACATGCGATCCACATTGTCGCACCTGTGCTCGTCACCCGGTTTGCGCAGCGTCAATGCCAACGCAGCCCTCTCGCGTCACGTGGAAGATTCATGCCACGAGAACTTCCTCTCGCACGAAGTGGAGACGGGTCACGCGTGGGGGTACATTCTGGTTATCGAAGGCACAGTTCACGACTTCCCTGACATTGTAGCCAATGTCATCCATGCTGTCCCCCTGCGTATGGATTCCAACAGCCAATGCACAGGCTGAATAACCCCTATTCAATTCGTCTTCCCTCACTTCGAAGAAGATTTCTGTTTCGGAAAGGGGTAACTACTTGCCCCCGTTATCAGCTACCTTCGTAGAGGCAGTCAACGGCCTTTT
>JAPOTI010000118.1 GCA_026709265.1 Paracoccaceae bacterium
GACTTTGGACATCTGGCAGCCACGGGTTCGCTAACCCCTCTCCCGCGACGATGCCGTCCAGATCATCAACAACGTCAGTGGATTCTTCGAACTGTTGGCCGCATGGGCCACGACCGAACAATCAACCAATACGTCAGCGGATGCCACACAACACAGTGGCCCCACAATCGCTGATCCCCATGTCAAGAGCCAATGAACTCTGCTCTTCTGCAGAGTCAAGCCGACCTTGTCCAGAATAACGCTGTCCGCCGCTGCCCATAATCAATGGGAATGGTGGCAGGCATTCGGTTTGCGGCGTTTCGTTGAGTTTGAGAATATCAAACCGCCGGAGATTGACGGACGGACGCTGGAGGAACTTCTCGCCCGCAGACCATAAGTGTGGGTGGTTTTCATAATGGGTTGGGATTTGGGTTTTCTCTCAAGGGTTGACGCGTGAATGCCAAGGCGTGCGGCGAAGTATGAGAGACAATGTCGGAATGATATGTCAGGGTTCCGGGATGGGGATCACCAAAATCTTCGGGGTCAGGCGCAGTGCTGGAATTGGAAGGTGTCTCGTGCCAAAGTCAAACATGACGGATTCCCGGACCGCGGCCAACACGGATCAGGAGAATGAACGGCCAGCCGCCTGAGCCCGGAGATTGTGGTGGTTCGGGGGCAGGTTGGTCGCTATAAGTAGGGTTCAAATTCTGCCTGAAGCCAAGGCCACCCCATGCCCATCAGAGATCTTGTCATCGAGAAGACTCCTCCCGAAAAGAGACAGAAATCATGTGCGGGCGACAAAAAACGACATCTTTACGAGCCCGCCGTTATGCTGGCCGTGGCTGACTGGATGTTCGATTCAGGAGCCCAGACGGTTCGCATGTCACCCGATGGTATGCATGCCAAACAATTCGACATCAGGGGCTGTCTGGAGACACAGGGCTTCAAGCAGATTGACAGATGGGGACACACGAATGCGGGCAGCCGCTACACCCGCCACGACCACACTCTCGAGGTGGATTTCAAGCCCGGCCAAGGTGATGTGGTTGCTGATGTCCGGGAATACCGAATCTGGGTCGAGACCAAGGGCGGCTTTCTCAACACGAAACACGCGGGGCAGATGTCAAAGCTGCGGCGCGGTCTCTACGAAGCAGTGGGTATGTTGCTGAACGGCTCCAAGACCCACGGGGTGGACCGTCTGATTGCCGCCGTGCCCCACCATCCGGAAACGGAGAAACTCTCCCAACAGATGGCCCAACGATGTCAGGACACGGGCATTGAAATCGCATGGGTTTTCGACAAGAATATTCAGTTGATCGCCGGGTCGATGGACCGGCAGGATCGACTGTTGTAGATGATTCTTCACTGGAGGTCAGATGTGAACATCCGGTTCTCCGATCTGTGCGCTCTCATGACGCAAATCGGATTCCTTATCATTCAGCCTCTCAAGGCGAAAATATGATGATTGAACAAGAGATACGCCGACTGGCGGCGAGCTATGCAGACACACTCAAAGCCCGTGTCGACCAACGGGTTGAGGAGATGAACGCCGACGATAACAGCCACTACATGATCTATCAGGTCTTGGGCATTACTGATGAGGAAGGACGCCTGATCGACATTTACCAGAACAAAGGCCGATTCCTCTACAAGTATGCCGGGTCTTTTTTGGAAGAAGCCGCCAAGGCTTGCTTTTTAGCAAAGTATCCCGATTCAAGATCAGTCAAAATACCGAACACCATCGGACGGCGCCCGAAAACCTTCGAAATTGACTGTCTGGTTGGAGGGCGTGATGCCCTTGAGATTAAATGGCGGGATGCGACAACTGACGGGGATCACGTCACCAAAGAACACACGCGACTGCAAAACGTAAAGAACGCGGGCTACAAGCCTATCCGAGTGATGTTTTACTATCCCAACCGCACTCAAGCCCAACGCATTCAGAAAACACTGGAAACGCTCTATGCGGGTGCAAACGGCGAGTATTACTATGGCGACAAAGCTTGGCGATATGTCGAGCAATATACGGATATCAACCTCAAGGGGATTCTAGAAACCATAGCCGCGGAGCGTGACTGTGGGGGTTAATGCCAAGACATACACGGGTGACTGTCTGAATTTATTAATGGACATGCCCCCTGAATCCGTCGATCTTATCTATGTGGATCCGCCTTTCTTCACCCAAAAAGTGCATAGCTCGGTAACAAGGGATGGTTCACAGGCGTTCAGTTTCCGTGACATTTGGATCAATGATAACTCATACGCGGACTTCGTATATCAGCGTATCGCCAGAATGCACGACGTTCTCAGCGGGACTGGAAGCATCTTTTTCCATTGTGACAAGTCTGCGTCGCACATTGTTCGTTTGATACTGGACAGCGTATTCTCAACTGAAAATTTCAGGTCAGAGATCGTCTGGCACTTCAAGCGATGGTCGAACTCCAAAAAGGGGCTTCTCTCAGCCCATCAGACGATATTTTTCTACTCCAAGACGGACGACTTCAAGTTCAACACATTCTATCAGGAATATTCGCCCTCCACCAACATTGACCAGATTATGCAAAAACGCGTTCGTGATGATCGCAATAAATCTGTCTATGCACGAACCGACGATGGTGCGGTGATAAGCAATGGAAGCAAAAAGGGCGTTCCACTCTCTGACGTTTGGGAAATCCCATTTCTGAACCCAAAAGCCAAAGAGCGCGTCGGATACCCCACGCAGAAACCTGTGCGACTGCTGAACCAGATCATTAAACTCGCAACGGATGAAGGCGATGTTGTGCTTGATCCCTTTTGCGGAAGTGGCACGACTCTTGTCGCCGCGCAACTTCTCAAAAGACATTCGATCGGTATCGACATTTCCAGTGAGGCTATCAAGCTGACAAAAGACAGGCTTCAAGACCCTATTGTGACAAGCTCGGTGCTTCTTGAAAAGGGCGCGAAAGCTTATCGCCAATACGCCAAGGATGCATCAAAACACCTTGTTGGCATTGATTACCTGCCTGTGCATCGCAACAAAGGCATTGATGGCCTGCTCAAGCAGGAGGTCAATAACCTCCCCGCGTTTGTCCGCGTCCAGCGGGATTGTGAAGCCCTTCACGAGACGATAGCGGCCATCAAAAAGTCGACGAAGGACAAAGGAGCTTGCTGCTTGGTTGTCATTGCAACCCTCAACGATTTTCCAGATCAGGGTTCAGATCGTCATTCAAGCTCTGACGTGCTGGTCATCCCCTCAACAGCACTGTCACTCTCGGCGCATCTTGGGGGAGATCCCAACGGAGGTCGGCCTCAACGGCCCGAAGCTGCCTATCTGGACATCTGAAAGAACAAACGGGGTCCTGTGCCGGGGTTGGCAACATGTCCTGCGTTCACTCCTGAGTGGAGTTTATGACCTGTCCGGACAGGTTGCGTTAGACATTGGTGTCGTATGTATAGCGCGTCCGCACGAGCGGCGAGATGGCTGTTGACGGCCTCGGGATCGGGTGGCAGAAGTTGGATGCCGGACTTGATGCACCGAGTGCCCCCTGAGTTCCGACAGATGGCCGGGGCGGTCGAGAGAGCGGCATCGCTGCCGATCGTTGGCAGCCAATCCGAGGGGGCCGATGCGATTGATTCTGAGGCAGATTCGACTTCCGAAAGGTCCGTTCACCGGACTACCCGACCACCCTGCAACAAAAAGGGCAGTCGAAGCCGCCCTTTCAAATCTCTTGATCTGATACAAATCACAGGGGCACGGGGGATCAAAAAGTTCTGTGCCCTCACAGAAAAAGGGGCGATCCACAGACCGCCCCTTTCAAACTTCTATATCCGATCAGTGATCAGAACGTCATGGTGATCCCCAGATCGGCCCTTGCTTCACTGTCCACTGAGCCCGCACCCGCTTTCAACTTGGCACCGCCGCCCAGGTCATGCTCGAAGCCGACACCGAAGGCGTCGACGGTTTTGGAGGTGGTGACCCAACCGTCATCAGCCTTTGTTTCGCCGCGACTCCAGCGGGCTTTTTCTGTTTTGGATTGTGCAGCAACCAATGTGAGAGACGTTTCCTCTGACATTTTGTAGGTCACATCGACACCCATGCCCTGATTCTTCAGGTCAGGTTTATTAGCAACCTCGTCCACTCGAATTCCGAGCATTTCTCGTCTGGTCTTGGCACCGGCAACCCCGCCTTCTGTCTTGTCGAGATCGGCTTCAGAAATGGCTTCATTATCCGCTTCATCATGATCACTATCGGTTGAATACAAAGCGTTCATCGAGATCAAGCCTTGCGAGAAACCCATACCCACTGACATAACGCCTTTGCTGTCGAAACCTGCCCCGAAGGTCACAGGATCAACACTGAACTTGAACCCAGCCGCCCATTCGGCATCGCCTTTGTTGTCGCCATAGGAAATCGCGACTGCCGCGACTCCGAAGTCGCCATCGTAACGGACATCAGCAGCGGATTTGCCCCAGACGCCTTCGGCCACATCATCGATGCCAATGCCGTCGAAGCCAGGGTCGGCTAGACCGCCAGCCATCTTATCAGCCGCATCCAGATCAGAGCCAATCGTCAGCTTGTGCATATCCATCGAGATATAGACTTCACCGTGATTGTTGACGGACTGGCTATCGGCTTCGGTGATCGAGCCGGACAGGGCTGCAATGTAGGCTTCGGACGCGGCTTTTTTGTTGTCGCCAGTCACAGAGGTATTGAAGTCGCCCCTGAGTGCAGCCAGGGAGACATGACGAACTGCGCTTGCTTCGGCCACCGTATGGGCGCGAATTATTGTCCCATCGCCAGTTTCAAAAACATTGTCACGATCATCTATTTCGGTGACTAGGATTTGACCTGAGGTAAGAGTGGGAGCTGTTTCACCAACTTGAATCACATAAGTGGTGTCGCCAAGGATGATAGTGTTGCCTTGTGCAGCACCATCGCCGGGGTCAAGAGTTCCGGCTGCCTCATTGACGGCAGGATCCACCCAGACCCATTCCCCATTTACACGATCGCCGCTCTCAATTCCGTCAACATAACCTGCACCGCCCGCAACAAGTGTCGTTGCGACTATGTAGTCTGCTCCTCCGATGCTGACTGTATCGTCAGCCATAACTGCGCGTGGTGCTGTTGGTGTGATTTCGTCATTCCTGCTACCTGCCGCAACGGTAAGGCTATCAAGGTCGTAGCCTTTTAGCTCTCCATCCCGGTTCCGAAAAATGAGACTACCCTCAAATTCAGTATTATCATCTGAGTTCAGAACACGAGTGGAGACAGCCGTATGCCCCGCGATGGTTGCTTTTTCGTAACCGGAGAGAGTCTTGGCCCCGCTGACAATCACGTCATTTTCGGTGAAGTCTTTCAGATCGATCCCGTACAAAGATTCCAACGCTTTCTGTCGGGCAGCCTTCAATTTCCCAGCGTCATCAACGTCTGAAGCTGTAATCATATAAGCCGTCGGCGCAGCCACCGCCGTTCGACCGGAAACGCTTTCCGTATTGTCGAGCGTCATTTCACCGCCGAAGCCAATCCCGCCGTCCGTTGTCTCGGAGGCCGCGAAGGTCACCTTGAACTCATGGTGGAATTGCAGTTCGCTTTTGGAGTCGTCATCGCTTTCGGCGAATTTCACCCCGAAGTTCGCTTCTCCGCTGATGGAGACGCCACCGCCGTCCATCGCAAAGGCACTGCCGCCGGCCACCATCGCGGCGGCGGCGAGTAGAGAGAGTTTTCTCATGTGTTTCTGTCCTATTATGTCAAGGAATGGACAGAGGTTTGTGGGTGATGGGCAGAAACGCGGAATCAGAGAAAAAGGGCGGAGCAAGCCTGCGCAGAATGGCGTATACGGGTTGCCATCATCGTTCAGGTATTGGGCCGTACGACCTTGCACGACCCGCCCGCGATCCTGACCATCTCTGCAGTGGCGTAGAGACGGCAAAGGAGCAGCAGACGTTGCATTGACATCATCCGATTGGCAGTCTCGGTGCAGGTAAGACGAATTGCTCAGTGACTATTCTGATTGTTCAATTGGTTTGGGACAAACATCAAATCCATCGAACACCCCCAGCCAGTCATCACGTTCCAGTTGCATCGCCATTTCGCGGAGATCACGGATAAATTCGATTCGCCCTTTATAGTTGTCTAACTCCAGCCGGTCGGTTTCAGCGTTGATCTTCCTTGTTTCCGCATAGATCTCTTCTGCTTCGGCTAGAATTCTTGTCACTTCAGCCGATATTTTCTCATTCGACTTGGTCGGGGCATCCAGCACCGCTTTTATCCGTCCAAGAGCACTTTGCGCTAGTGGTTGATGCAAAACAAAAGATTCCATTCGTTGTCGAATCATGGCATGATCCTGCCGCCGCGGTCACGCGGCCCGCGCCAACAGGAGACAGGCGAATGGGCAGGAAATCGACACGGCAGGAGGTTGCGCTTTCGGACGCGGAGCGGGCGGGCCGAGACCCTGCGGACCGGGTGAAGGCCGTGGTCGCGCTGGCGATGTCGCCGCCCCCGGAGCACGCCCGGCACGGGACGCTCAGGGCCCTGGCTGCGGCCATGGGCGACATGGTCATCTCCCCGGTGCGCAACATCCTCCTCCGTCACGGCCTCA
>JAPOTI010000142.1 GCA_026709265.1 Paracoccaceae bacterium
GCTGGCCAAATAAACCGACACACAGCCGGACAGGTCTGCCAGGACCTGTCCGAACCATCCTCAGGCCCGGCACAATCTCAAAACACCATTTATTCTTGTGATCCGAACGAATTTCGGCAACTCGATAGTCAAGTTTGAAAATGAAGCCCCATGTGTTGAGATTCTGGTCTTTGAGGACGCCTCAGGAGTCGTATCAGTCTCTTGAAAATGACTTCAAGCGATGGCTGCGTGTCATGCAATGGTCATTATTGATCCGTAACCATGTCGAATCCACCTGAAATTCTGACAGCAGATGGCCGCCCGCTCAAAGCCGGGTTGAGTCGTGCCTTACGTGCTCACAAGATTCGTGCTCTGCTACTCATTCTTCCCTTATTGCTATTTATTCTTGTCTCCTTCGTCGCTCCGATAGGAGACATGTTGTTCCGGTCTGTCGAAAATCAGATCGTTGAACAAACTCTTCCGCGTACAGTGGCTGCCATTGAACAAGACTGGCATGACCATTCAAAGGCACCTCCGGAATCCGTGTATGCGGCCTTAACCTACGACTTGCGTCAAGCCAGCGAACAGCGTCTGCATACCCGTATCGGTTCTCGCTTGAATTATGAGACAACCGGAATCGCTTCGCTATTCCGCAAATCCGGCCGACGTATCGACAGGATTGGCAGTGATTATGCTGACCGATTTGTCCGGCATGATGAGATCTGGGGCGATCCAGTTGCATGGATGTCCCTGATGGCCGGTCCACACACGAAGCCGCCGATTGAACAATTATCTGATTTTCGCATCGATCCAGAAATCGCCGCCATTTTGCCGGAAACAGCGTCTGTCTACGGAGGTTTTGTCCAGACTCTGATCGATATGGATGGAGTTTCTCCGGCCGAAGAAGTGCCCTGGAACAGTGTCTATCTGGCTCTCTATCGTGACCTGACGGCTGATCCGGTCAGGATTCAAACTTATGAGGGAGAACACAGGACACAACTCATTGCAGCGGCAAAAGCCGCCGAGTCATTTGATCAGATTTTTGTCTCTGACAGTTTTGCAGATATCGACGATGATTGGATGCGAATTGATATTTGGGAAACCATAGAGGTTTTTTCGCCTCACTATACGTCGGGCTACTATCTCACGGCGGTCGATCTCAAGCTGACGCACGATGGGATCGAATCACAGGCCGAGGATAAGCGCATCCATCTCTTGCTGTTTCAACGCACGGCATTCATGTCTTTGGTGATCACGGTGACGTGCATTTTGCTGGGATATCCCATTGCATATTTGTTGGCACATGTGCCGATACGGACATCAAACCTGCTGTTGATCCTCGTTCTACTGCCTTTCTGGACATCACTCCTGGTACGAACATCTGCATGGAAGGTCTTACTGCAGCAGGAGGGAGTCATTAATGATATTCTTGTCTGGTTGGGAATTGTCGCCGATGAATCGCGCTTGGCAATGATCAATAATCAGTTTGGGACGATCGTTGCCATGACGCATATCTTGCTCCCCTTCATGATTTTGCCGCTCTATTCTGTGATGAAAACCATCCAGCCTTCCTATGTCCGTGCGGCGAAATCTCTTGGTGCCAATGACTGGACGGCCTTTTGGCGCGTGTATTTTCCGCAATCTGTTCCAGGAATTGGTGCAGGCTGTATACTGGTTTTTATCCTGTCGATTGGTTACTATATCACGCCTGAAATTGTTGGCGGGCGCACCGGCACATTCATTTCAAATCGCATTGCTTTTCATATTTCACAGTCTTTGAATTGGGGCTTGGCCGCTGCACTGGGTGCCCTTCTTCTGATCACGGTGCTTGTTCTTTACTGGCTCTATGATCGGATTGTCGGCATCGACAATGTCAAGCTGGGGTGAGTGATCAACGAATGGCCCTTCCTGAATATGCATCGCCTGCACAACGGATTTGGTTCTATATTTTCCGGATTTTTTGCGGGCTGGGTTTTTTCTTCCTGATTGCGCCCATCATTGCCATTATTCCTCTCAGTTTCAACGCAGAGGATTTCTTCACCTATACACCCGGTATGCTTGCACTGGACGCGCAGGCCTATTCCCTGAAACATTATGTCGATTTCTTTACCAATCCTGACTGGCAACAGGCATTGGCAAACTCAGCTCGGATTGCACCGATGGCCACATTGTTATCGGTATCATTTGGGACTCTCGCGGCGATTGGATTGTCACAGTCACATGTGCCGTTCAGACGCATCATTATGGCGATCCTGATTTCACCAATGATTGTCCCACTCATTATTTCCGCCGCTGGAATGTACTTTTTCTTTTCTCGTATTGGTCTGCAAGGCACCTACTGGGGTGTGGTGCTTGCCCATGCGGCACTTGGAACACCATTTGTGATTATCACCGTAACCGCAACTTTGGTGGGATTTGATCGTTCGCTGACCCGGGCTGCGGCGACACTCGGTGCCGGACCGGTCCGCACATTCTTCCGTATTCAGATGCCACTGATCCTGCCTGGTGTCATCTCCGGCGGGTTGTTTGCTTTCATCACGTCATTTGATGAGGTTGTCGTTGTGATATTTGTCGGCTCAGCCGCGCAACAGACACTTCCATGGCAAATGTTCACTGGTCTGCGAGAGCAGATTTCCCCAACCATCCTTGCAGTTGCGGCAGTTCTCGTGGCTCTCTCTATTCTGTTGTTGGCCTCCGTCGAGCTTTTGCGACGCCGTTCAGAAAGACTTCGAGGAATTTCGCCACACGGGTGAATGACGCCTGGCTGACGGCAGAATTGCGACCACAGGACATCAGATTCAGCAGCACATAGCGGTTGGTGTGGCATGCTGGTGAGGCTGAATTGTGCGTTACTGACAACTGACAGGTCTGAGGTTACAGGGATGGAACGCACGCCACCCGTGCCATCAAGCCATCAGCCAGAGCCAAATTGACGCTGTGAAGACCGATAGACCAGTGGCAAGCAGGACCGAGGCGGCGACGACCCGCTGTGCCCGTTTGTACATGCTTGAGAAGATATAGGCGTTGATTCCAGGTGCCATCGCAGCGGTGATGACGGCACTGCGGACCAGGTCGGTTTCGAGCGCAAAGATGAATGCCGACAATATCCAGGAAATGAGTGGGTGAAGGACAAGTGATGTCGTCGCAATGAATAGGATGAGACGAAGATCGCCCTCGGGCCGATAGCGAACGATGACGCCGCCGAGACCAAACAAAGCCGCGGGCAGGGCGCTCGCTGCAATCATGTCCAGCGCTTCATGGGCGATGTTTGGCACAGGGAGATCAAGGAGATTGAAAATGAAACCGAGCAATATGCCCAGCATCAGTGCATTCCCGAACATCACGCGCCCGGTCTGTCGGATTGTTGCGCGGATACCGGAGCTTTCTGATCGCACCATTTCCATGGCGGTAATGCCCACGAAATAACAATAGGGGGCGTGCAGCGCGACGAGGGCAAAAGTCGCTTCAAGAGCGGTTCCGCCATAGGCACGCCCGACAATCGGAAGACCAAGAAGGACAGTATTGCTGAACAGCACAGCAAATCCGACAGCAATTGAGTCTTCCCAGCTGCGCTTGAACCACCAGCGGGCGGCGGCAAGTCCACAGATAAAACAGGCAGTGGAGCCACCATAAAATGACAGAATCAGTGCGGGTCGCAATGTCCGCGCAAGATCCATGTTGAGAATGGCTGCAAATAACAGGCAGGGGATGGCGAAACCCTGAGTATAGATCATGATTCCATGAATATGACTGTCGGTAAAGATCCGGCGCCACACCATCAGATAGCCCGCGCCAATCACCAGAAAGACTGGTGCGGTGATTTCGATAAGAATATTCAAGCAGTCAGGAGGTCGTAGCTGATCTCAAAACCGTCGTAGGCGGGTTCGACATGCGGCGGTGTTTCATTGAGCACAGTCTGATAATCGAGATCATTATGCATATTCGTCAGAATCGCGCGTTGGGGTGCGACCCTTTCAATCCATTCAAGCGTTTGCTCCAAGTGGGTATGTGTTCGATGAGGTTCACGCCTGAGTGCATCCACAATCCAGCAATTGATCCCGCTGAGTTTTTCCCAGACCTCTTCTGTAATTGCCGAAACATCAGGCAGGTAAGCCAGCGGCCCAATGATAAACCCATTACTTGATATCGTGCCATGTTCAACCACAAAAGGATCCAGAGTGATGTCTCCACCATCTCCGGTGACGGTTATAGGTCCTGTCAATATGTTCATTTCAAGCATCGGTGGGTAAAGACTGCCGACAGGGCGCTCAAAAGCATAGCCAAATCGCTTGATTAACTCATCGCGCGTTGCATCATCGGCCCAAACAGGCAGCCGAGCACCTCGATTGTGAAAAATCATGCGCAAGTCGTCAAGTCCATTCACATGATCGGCATGTGCATGAGTATAGACCACAGCATCAAGCAGCCCAACCTCAGCGTTCAGCAATTGTTGTCTGAGGTCGGGAGACGAATCAATCAAGACACGGGTCGATTTGTCACCTTCAATTCGGTGGACAAGCAACGAGCAGCGGGTCCGTTGGTTGCGCCGGTCCGCCGGGTCGCAATTTCCCCACAGGCCACCCAGGCGCGGCACACCTCCGGATGAACCGCATCCGAGAATACGAAAAACAAGTCGCGCCATCAGGGAAACAAGTTTCGATCAGAAATGTGAGAGATGGGTCGCATTATGAACCTTCTGCCCAGCATCCTGCCTTGGTGAAGAGGGTGTCAAAGTTTTGTGTGGTTTGCTGCGCAAACGCGTCAAATTGGCAGTTGAAGATTTGTGCTGCAGATCGCGCAGTGTCAACAACAAAAGCCGGTTCATTGCGTTTACCGCGGTTTGGTACCGGAGCCAAATAGGGCGCATCGGTTTCAACAAGAAGCCTGTTGCGCGGGACAGCGGCAAAAATCTTGCGAAGACTCTTGGCATTTCGGAAAGTGATAATGCCTGAGATTGACAGATAGAAGTCCAAATCCAGTGCAACCCTTGCCAGTTTTGCGCTGGAAGAAAAGCAGTGCATGACACAAGAAAACGCTCCATTCCTGAATTCATGTGTCAGAATGTCTGCCATGTCATCGCAGGCATCTCGTGAATGGATGATGAGTGGAAGTCCGGTTATACGGGCGGCTGCAATATGCGTTTCGAGACTCAGTTTCTGCGCGGGTTCGGATTCCCGTGTATAGTGGTAATCGAGTCCGGACTCGCCGATACCGATCATTTTTGGATGCTGAGCGCATGCACATAGCTGCTCGACACTCGCCTGTTTCTCAGTCTCAGCGTAATGCGGGTGGATGCCAGCGGCGAAGAAGACACCGGAGTAAGCCTGTGCGATCTCGGCAACATTGTCAAAACGAGTCAAGGATGTACAGATTGTCACCATTCGGGTGACACCGCAATTGTGGGCGCGTTGGACGACCCCATCGAGATCATCGGAAAAATCAGGGAAGTCGAGATGACAGTGGCTATCCACCAAATGCGAGCGGCAGTTCATCAAAAATCCCAATTTGTCGGTTAAGCAGCAGTCTGATCGATTTTGAACAACATATCCAACACAACTGAAGCCGGGTCAAGATTGACCTCTCGTGCATGTCCGATATCACTGGACAATCTTGTGTGCAGATTTGACCAGAATTTTCCAGACCTGCATTGTGCCAGTCGGGTCAAACATGCCGCTTCACCTGAAACGGCTTCGTTGACGTTGATTCCACTTGCCACTTTTGTGAGACGCGCGAGCAACACGAGCAGGGACGTCGTGACGGTTTCATACTGTGTATCCGCATTGCGTCCGGTGCATTCATCGGCGAGTTGGGTGGCTTCCAGGCCCGAGAAGTTCGACTCCATCGCCAGTAATTTGACCAGTCGGCTGTAGATTTCCAGTCCACGGTTGGCATGAAGCTGTACCGCATCTCCGACCGATCCACCGGTCAGTTCGAAGAGTGCGACCTGGTCTTTGATTTCGAGTCCAGTCGCGTCTTCTACGGCCAGTTTCAACATATCGGCGTTCAAATTCGAACAGCGCAAGACCCCGCATCGGCTACGGATAGTCGGGAGCAACAGGTTGGGTGAATGGCTTACGAGGAAAAAAAAGGTATTCGCCGGAGGTTCCTCCAGCAGCTTGAGGAGTGCATTGGCGGCGAAATTGTTCATATCGTCAGCCGCATCGACGATTGCAATCAATGGCAGGCCATCAGGAGGTGCCAGAGCGAACTGTTCTCCCAACAATCGGATATCTTCAACAGTAATCTGACGCCGGAGGTGCTTGCCGCGGGGGTCAATTGAACGACGGACAAGGGAGAGCCCCGGTTCTGAAAGTGCCAGGATACGACGTATCACCGGATGATTCGGATCAACATCGAGATTGACAGGTGCGTGGTCCGGTTGCGTTTTTGCGGCCTGCATCATGAGGAATTTGGTGATCTTCCAGGCCAGTGTTGCCTTACCAACTCCTTTTGGGCCCGTTAGCAACCAGGCGTGCAAGAGCCGTTGGGAGCAAAATGCGTTGAGGAACCGCTCTTCAGCAACCCTTTGTCCATAGATTGTCTCGGTAAAGCGCGGATGTTCTGTGCCCTCCAGACGATCAGGCTCTGGGAGCGGTGCGCTGTTCACGATAGCAATTCATTTGCGCAAACAAGTATTTCGGCTGCGATATGGTGTTCATCGCGGTCACCATCAACAACTGAACATCGATGCGGATTGGCCTGTGCGATGGCAATAAATCTCTCTCGTAATTCTTCAAGCTTCTCACCGAATGATTCCAGTCTTGTGTCACCGCCGCTGCGTTGGTGTACGCGCTGTAATGCCGTTTCAACCGGTATATCGATAACGATGGTCAGGTCCGGTTCGATTCCGATCATCAAATCGTGGAGTTGATCAATTTTCCGGGCGAGCTGCGCGTCGTTAAATCCCTGATAAACCCGCGTTGAATCGACAAACCGATCGGTAATGACAATTTTACCGTTTTCCATGGCGGGAAGAATAAGACTGTCGAGATGGTGCCGCCGGGCTGCGGTGAACAGAAGCGCCTCGGTCGCCGCCCCGAGGCCGCGAAGACTCTTGCCCGCCAGCAACTGATAGAATGGCTCGCCGCCAACGCCTCCACCGGGCTCAAAAGTGACGATATTGTCAACACCTGCAACGGAGAGACTTTTGCCAAGACGCTCAGCTTGTCTTGATTTACCGGCACCATCAATACCCTCAATGGAAATCAACCCTCCTTTTTCCATGATCAGCGATCAAGAAACCCGTCGAGTCCAATCTTTGTGGCCAAATTGGCCAGGGCAGTTTTCATACGCACTGAGAATCCCCCGTCTCCGACATCCTCATTGGCGATCAGCGGAAAGGTCAGGATTGTGTCAAATTCTTGCAGTTGCACCTCAAGTCGACCAACAACCTGACCCTTGGATATTGGTGTTTCCAAGAGACTGTCATAAATGACATTGGCATTGATTCCAGTATCCTGTCCGGACCTGGTGGCAACCGGCACACTGACCGTTTCGGCCACTGTCGCGGCGAGTTTGGGCTTGTCACCCATGAAGACAGGAATTGAGACCACGGTGTCACCCGACCTGAACAGTTCCTTGTCGGCATATTGGAAATTGTACCAGTTGATTATCTTCTCTGATTCCTGTTCCCGAATCGCACGATTGCTCAAACCAGTCACTACGAATACAATGCGTCGATTGCCGCGTTTGGCGGAGCCAGTCAAACCGTAACCGGCTTCGCTCGTATAACCCGTCTTGAGACCATCGGCACCAATATCCAGCGTGAGCAGTGGATTCCGATTCCGCCGGTTTTCCGGGACACGATTATCAAAGGCGAACTCACGCTCACCGAAATATGCATAGAGGTCCGGGAATCTCGTGATGATTTCGCTACTCACCGTTGCCAGGTCACGGACGCTCATACGATGATCTGGATGTGGCCAACCATTGGAATTCCTGAAAATCGATTGGGTGAGTCCGATTTCCTGTCCGCGTGTGGTCATGAGGCGCGCAAATCCGGCTTCGGTGCCATCTGGTGACATGGCTTCAGCCAGCACAGCACTCGCATCATTGCCCGACAGGACAATAACACCGCGGATCAGGTCTTCAACAGTCACGCGTTCGCCGGCTTTAAGAAACATTGAAGAGCCGCGATACTTGACCGCATCTGCGGAGACCGGGAGTCTGTCTGTCAGCGCGAGGTGACCATCGGATACAGCTTCGAAGACCATGAAAACGGTCATGATTTTGGACATTGAGGCGGGTGGCAAGGGCACATCGGGATTTTTTTCAGCCAGAACCAATCCGGTTGCGTGATCAACAATGATCAGCGCTTTTCCTGACGACTGAAAGGCAAGTGATACCGATGCGGAGAATAGCCAAAATAACGTCAAAGTGACGATAATGTGGATCGCGCGCGTCATATCTTCCCGCCCAATAACAGTCCCATATTGTCAGTAAACCGCGACAATTGCAAAGACCAATCGTTTCGAATGACCGATGGAGTGGAAGGGAAATGTGCCTGATCTGTTATCGAACTGTGCACCGCCGCTCCCCAGGATTCTCACCCTGATCGTCGCAAATTCTCAGCTTGATTGACGCGCCACAAGAGTCATGAGGTCCGGAGAATACTGGCCCTGAGAGACAGCTCCCCGGTCTCCTGGTGCAGAGGTCAGTGCTCAACCCCTCCCGCATAACCCTCGAAAACAACGGAAAAATCCAACAGCAGCCGGATGGGGAGAACGCTTTTGCGAGGGCAAGTGGCGGAGGAGGTGGGATTTGAACCCACGGTGGAGTTTCCCCCACGCCGGTTTTCAAGACCGGTACATTCGACCACTCTGTCACTCCTCCGGCTGGCACCTGCCAAGAAGGATGTTCACCAATTTATATAAAACATCCTGAAGTCATAGCAGCCAATTACAGCAAATGTTGAACGAGTAAAGCGGTAACTCTCATGTCCATATCACAACGGAACAGAGGAAATCCAAGGCGATACAACGGGATCGTGGGGAACCGGATGGATGTGTGATCAATCGGTCGATATGATTGCCTCACGTGGCGACAACGGGATGGTTTTCAATGGCCATCACATCAGACGGTATGCAAAACAGGTTGAGGGTCTTGCAACGTCTCAAGTGGTGCAAGGATATACCATCACACAAGGTTCCCGTACCACGTCTGGTTATCTGATCAGAAAGTTGACATCATTTCACGGTTGAAGCGGGACCTCAGGAGTTTGACAGGACGGTTTTTGAGAATTATAGCCTGTTGGCCCGAGGAGAACTCACCTTTTGTTTCAAAAGCTTAAGGTCGATTTGCGACATCTGTTCAATCCTTTGTGAAATTTAAGGACAACTGCAACTCCCGTTTGGAGACCCCTGTATGACAGAAGCAACACCTGCACTCGATAGAATTAGTTGTCCTGCTGATCTGCGTAATTTGAGTCCAGCACAACTCCGGCAGATCGCTGATGAAGTTCGACGTGAACTGATTGCAGTTGTTTCTGAAACAGGTGGTCATCTTGGTGCCGGTCTGGGCGTTGTTGAGCTGACGGTTGCATTGCACCATTTGTTCGAAACACCGAAAGACAAGATCATTTGGGATGTTGGGCACCAGGTCTACCCCCACAAGATCCTGACGGGTCGCAGGGACCGGATGCACACCATCCGCCAGGGCGGAGGATTGTCAGGTTTCTCGAAACGGGCTGAAAGTGAATATGATCCATTCGGTGCAGCTCATGCTTCGACTTCGGTGTCGGCGGCATTAGGATTTGCGGTGGCGCGTGATCTCGATGGACTCGATCACCATGTCGTCGCAGTGATTGGCGACGGCGCCTTGACGGGTGGAATGGCATTTGAAGGGCTGAACAATGCCGGAGATAAGGCCCATAACTTAATCGTGATCTTGAATGACAATGAGATGTCGATTGCTCCGCCTGTTGGCGCGGTATCAAAATACCTGTCACGTATTTTTGCCACACGACAATTTATGGAGATGCGGCGATTCGGTGAGCAGATTGAGGAATCCCTGCCGCCACCATTCAATGCCGTGGCAACGAGACTGTCTGAACTGGCCGATGAATATGCACAAAAGACCATCGGCGACGGCGGAATTTTCCGTGATCTGGGTTTTCGCTATATTGGCCCCATCGACGGCCATAATATGGATGAGTTGGTCACGGCTATTCGATACGCCCGTGACCATGACAACAAGGGCCCGATACTTCTTCATGTGCAGACTGCCAAGGGCAAAGGATATCCCTACGCAGAGAAATCAGCCGACAAGTATCACGGTGTCGGTCAGTTTGACGTTGAAACAGGAAAACTACAGAAATCCGCACCGTCGGCCCCATCCTATACCAAGGTGTTCAGTGACAGCCTCATCCAGGCGGCACAGAAAGATCGGCGTGTCGTCGCGGTAACGGCGGCCATGCCATCGGGGACGGGCCTGGATAAATTTGCTCAGGAATTTCCCAATCGCTGTTTTGATGTTGGTCTTGCCGAACAGCATGCGGTCACATTTGCAGCCGGGTTGGCAGCCGAGGGCTATCGCCCGTTTGCCGCAATATATTCCACATTTCTCCAGCGCGCCTTTGACTCAATCGTGCACGATGTGGCAATTCAGACCCTGCCGGTTCGTTTTGCGATTGATCGCGCCGGATATGTGGGTGCAGACGGATCGACCCATTGTGGTGCGTTCGATCTGTCTTATCTTGGATGCATTCCGGGTATGACGATTATGGCCCCGGCCGATGAAGCTGAACTCGTCCATATGGTGAAGACGGCGGTGGAATGGGATGAAGGGCCGATTGCTTTTCGCTATCCGCGCGGTGCGGGAACCGGTGTTGAGCTTCCCCTCGAGGGAGAGGTATTGAAACCGGGTGTCGGGCGTGTGTTACGCGAAGGGACTCACGCAGCCATCCTGTCTTGTGGCACCCGACTTGCCGACTGCCTGGTTGCTGCTGACTCGTTGCAACAACAGAATATCGACGTCACCATAGCTGATGCCCGGTTCGTGAAACCTCTTGATGCTGATATGGTTTGTCAGCTGGCACGCAATCACGAAATCCTGGTGACAGTCGAAGAAGGATCGATTGGCGGTTTTGCTGCACAGGTTTCCCATCTTTTGGCTGAAACCGGATTATTTGACTCCGGACTGAAGTTTCGTCCGATGGTCATGCCAGACGCATTTATTGATCAGGACAGTCCGCAACGCCAGATCGTCCAGGCCAAATTGGATGCCGCACATATTGAGACGTTAGTCTTGGGTCTTGTTGGAAATAGTGGTTCCACTTGAATAACACCCACTTATCGTCATGGCAATTGGGATTTGCCGATGGCGACATGACTTGAAAATCTCATGGTTCATCAAATCAATGAGTCAGCTTCGATAGAGTGAGTGGTTGTTGGGGGAGGGTGGAATCCCGTGAAAAACACAGAATATCCACCTTACAGTTCTGCGGTCATGAGCAACGGCTTCTCAGGCGGCAGCTTTCCACTTGATCGAACACCCCATAGAAGCAATCTGTGATTTTGGACCCCTGTCAGTCCTGGCGATGTGTTCCATCGCAAGAAACAGGTCGCGCTGTGTGCCGGCATGGGCGGCACCGCGTCCGGCATCATCAAGGCGCCCACGGTACTGAAGTTCAAGACGTGAATTAAAACCAAAGAAGTCAGGTGTGCAGGCCGCATCGTAGGCGCGTGCAGTCTGTTGAGATTCATCATGCAGGTAAGGAAAGGTAAATCCGGCTACGCGTGCAAAGGCCACCATTTTCTCGAAGGAGTCCTCCGGATAGGTTGCGGCGTCATTGGAGCAGATCGCGGCCACACCGATTCCAAGTTCCTGCATCGCCTTTGCCTCTGAGACGAGGCGATCCTGGACCGAGGTGACATAAGGACAGTGGTTGCAGATAAACATGATAAGCGTCCCCCGAGGGCCAGCAATATCACGCAGCGATAATGTCGCCCCGTCAGTTGAGGGAAGAGCAAAATCCATGGCCTTCCAGCCAAAATTGCAAATGGGAGGTCGTACTGCCATTGTAAATTCTCCTGACTGATCAAATTATTCCTGGTAACTGTTCAGCACTACAATTTGTTCCCAACGCTCATATGAAACCAAATGTTGTGGTTTCCGAGACAAAAGTCTGTCATCGGCGACTGTCAGGTCCAATAAATTGAATACGAAGCCCGTACACGACCACCAGATGTCCACAAAAACCCCACATCAGAACAACATTTAGTAGCTGAATAGTTACTATTCCTGTTTGTTTTCAGCCCGTAAGGACTCGCCAAAGCGTATCACGCCTGACCGCGCATAATTTCGTGCCGCAAATATCGAATCCGATCACCCATATCGGTCGGTTCTCCGGAAAATAATTGTGACCCGGCCACGAAGATATCAGCGCCCGCCCGGGCTGCCTCGTATCCGGTCTTTGGATCAATTCCTCCATCGACCTGAATCTTGATCGCGCGGCCAGCGATCATTGACTTGATTTCACGGATTTTGGTGAGCTGGCTGTGGATAAACGCCTGTCCACCCGCACCTGGATTAACGGTCATCACACAGACCAGATCAATAATTTCCACAACTGGAAGAATTGCGACTGCCGGTGTTCCTGGATTGATGGCAACGCCAACTGAACAGCCAAGTTCCCGTACCGTCTGCAAGGACTTATAGAGATGTGGGCCAGCTTCGACATGCAGGGTCATATGATTTGCCCCTGAATCTGCGAATGCGGCAAGTTGATCATCGACCGGTGAGATCATCAGATGTACATCCATGAATCCCCGAATATGCGGGCGTAGCGCTTTGCACACCATGGGGCCAAAAGTGATGGCCGGAACGAAATGTCCATCCATCACATCAAGATGCAGCCAATTACAACCACTGTCTTCGGCACATCGACAGGCAGCGCCGAGGGCAGCAAAGTCTGCACTCAGCAAGGACGGTGCAATGATGGGGGCAATCACAGTTTCAGTCTTGTCAACATCAACTCTGCCGCTTCCATACGACAGCATTCATCACTTGATGCGATTGACAATCAATTCATCGACCACTGCCGGTTCGGCCAAAGTGCTCGTATCACCGAGTGTCGTAAAATCATTTTCGGCAATCTTGCGGAGTATACGGCGCATGATTTTGCCTGATCTTGTTTTTGGCAGGCCCGGGGCCCATTGAATGAAATCGGGGCGGGCTATCGGCCCGATTTCATGGCGCACCCATTGCATCAGTTCGGCTCTGAGTTCATCGCTGGGCACAACTCCTTTCATCAGGGTGACATATGCATATATTCCCTGTCCCTTGATATCGTGCGGGAAGCCGACAACTGCCGCTTCTGAAACGGAATTATGGGCCACCAGTGCACTTTCGATTTCCGCCGTGCCCATACGATGCCCCGAGACATTGAGGACATCGTCAACCCTGCCGGTGATCCAGTAATAGGCATCCTTATCCCGCCGACAGCCGTCACCGGAAAAATAAGTGCCGGGATACTGGCTAAAATACGTATCCATAAATCGTTTATGATCGCCATAGATTGTGCGCATTTGACCCGGCCAGCTCGACTTGATGCAGAGCACACCTTCGGCTTCTGTCTCGGTGATTTCTTCGCCGGATGCGGGATCGAGAATGGCGGGTACCACTCCAAAAAATGGCCGGGTGGCGGATCCGGGTTTCGTCGGTATCGCTCCGGGCAGTGACGTGATCAGATGGCCGCCGGTTTCAGTCTGCCACCAGGTATCAACAATTGGGCAACGCCCTTTGCCAACCGTGTTGTGATACCATGACCAGGCTTCAGGATTGATCGGTTCGCCGACCGTTCCAAGAACACGAATGGATGAAAGATCGCATTTCTCGACCCATTCCTGACCGTGTCCCATCAATGCGCGGATCGCTGTGGGAGCTGTATAAAACTGGTTGACCTGAAATTTTTCGCAAATCTGCCAAAACCTGGAATAGTCTGGATATGTTGGGACGCCTTCAAACATCAGAGTTGTCGCGCCGTTCGCGAGAGGCCCATAGACGATATAACTATGTCCAGTTACCCATCCGACATCTGCTGTGCACCAAAAGATGTCACCTTTATGATAGTCAAAGACGGTTTCATGGGTCAGCGCCGCATACAGAAGATATCCACCGGTTGTATGAACAACGCCTTTGGGTGTTCCGGTGGAGCCGGAGGTGTAAAGGATAAAAAGCGGGTCCTCAGCCCCGGTATCTTCGCAAGGACATTCATCGCTGACTGATGCTGTCAATTCGTGATAATCAATATCCCTTCCTTCCTGCCAATTCACTTCCTCTCCGGTATGGCGCACCACCAGGGCGTGAACGTCATCGGCGCACATTGACAGGGCTTCATCGGCATTGTTCTTCAATGCCGTTTTGCGGCCGCCGCGCGGTGCCCAATCAGCAGTAATGATCAGTTTGGCATCAGAATCCTTGATCCGGCTTGCCAGGGCTTCGGCACTAAAGCCGGCAAAAACCACTGAATGCACTGCACCGATACGTGCACAGGCCAGCATGGCGTACGCAGCTTCCGGAATCATGGGTAAATAGATCACGACGCGGTCTCCACGAGAGACCCCAAGTGTCTTCAGACCATTGGCCATTCGGCAGGTGTTTTCATGCAACTGGCGATAGGTGATATATTGTTCCTGATCGTCTGGCTCATCGGGAACCCAGATGATGGCCGTCTGATCTCCCTGATTTTCCAAATGGCGATCGATACAGTTCCAGGCGGCGTTGATTCGTCCATCTTCAAACCACTTGATCGATACATCAGGAATCTGAAAATTAACCGATCTGACTTGCGTGAAATCTTGCGACCAATCCAGTCGTCGGGCAGCGTCGGCCCAGAATTTATCGGGATCAGTTATCGATTGAGAATACATCTCCTCGTAACCTTTTGCATCAATATGCGCCGTGGCAACAAATTCGGGATCTGGCTTGTGGATATCGCTCATCGTATCGCCCGTTTCATGGATATCATTGTCGCTTTTGGAGGGATCTCCGGCCTCAGGACCATACACAGAAATTCACTGAAACTTAAGTGAAAAGGTCGGCGTATCCGGCCAACTCACACGGTTTTATCAGCGGATATTAATTCCTGGCATGGGGTGGAATCGGGGAAGAGTCGCAAATCGGCGAAGCCAACGTTGGATCGCTGGATAGATAAAAATGTCGATCCCACCATCACCCGCCAAGCACGTGTAGGGGAAACAGGCAACATCTGCGAGGGTTGGCTGCGCTCCTGCCAACCAGTTGATTCCATTGAACTCCTGATGGCACAGATGATCTTCAAGATGCCGAAAAGCCCGGTGCGCATGTGCACGTGCGGCGGTGATGTCGCACGTATATCCCAGCATGTCATGGAGCCGTGCACGTGAAGATGCAGCGGTGATACAATTGGCGAATGTGAGCCACTGGACGACGCAGCCCAGTTTTTCAGGCTCATTGACAGGAAACCAATGCCGACTTGGATCGAATTTGTGAGCCAGATAGATGAGGATGGCCTGACTGTCGCAGATTCGGGTTTTTCCATCATCAAGCTCAAGAACCGGTAGCTGCTCCAGTGGATTGATACGCCGAAAAGACGGCGACTTGTGGGCCCGACCGGGATAGAAATCGACCGGTTCAAGAGTACATTTAATGTCAAGAAAATGCAACAGTAACCGCACCTTGTAGCAATTGCCGGACAAGACGTAATCATACAGTTTCATGTCAGACCATTTCTGCGCTACCAGTACCAGACATGGTGCATTGGAAGAGATCACAGATCATGCGATCTCCGCGCCTCGCGTTGTACTCCAGGTCACGCCATTCCTCTTGAGCCAGCGGCGATAGGCAATTGAAGATGCGTCAGCCCGGGTCGGTGTTTCCTGACGGGGATCAAGCGGCAACCGTGCAGGCACCTGATTTTCAAGAATGACACGATCCTGAAGGAAAATATTCTGCTGAAAATGCAACAATGCTGTGTCTGTATTATTGTCGTCGAAGACCAGAAGAAAGGAATGAACAAGACATTCCTCCTCTTCCAACGGCTGGATAAAGAGTCCGATCAGATCCCAGGCGTCAGGGTCGACCGGACAGCTCTTGTAAAGGATAACGGAATGAGGGTGCGGGACTCGGTATTGATAATGGACCATGTCTCCAGCGACGGAAGCGGCGGCCGCAACCGGCTGAAAAAATTGACATTGGGTGGCCCAGATTTCATCCTTCTCAACATCCATTTTCACATCGTATTTTTTGACCTCTGCATGTTCGGTGACTCCAAGAATGTCGGTATGCACGAAGGGGAAATGTGCCATGTCAAGGAAATTTTCGACGGCGCGAAGACCCGAGCATCGAACCCGGACGCCGCCCACCGTTACCAGGCGCCGTCCCGGTTCGGCGAATTCCGGTATATCAAACAGGGGACGGGGACTGTCACTCAAGCTTGTCCAGACATGACCGTAGCGATGTTGGATGGGCAATGCACGTCCCTGCGGTCCGGTGATGCTCATAATGTCTGTGTCTCGCCGGATGCCAATCGAATGTGACAGAAGACGGGTGTTGAGGGCACAACCTTCAGGAAAATCCTCTTTCCGCCCCAGAGCATACCAATGCGCATAGGTGAACGGGTCGATGCGCATTTCAGGTTGGTCAATGGTCGTCCTGGTCATTCTGGAACTGTATCTTCAATTTTTGCACGGCGGGTCATTAACCAGCGACTGGTGTCATGAAGGGCAGCTTCATGATCACACGAGGCTATGGAACAATGCACCATCATTCCGTGCTTTCCCATCGGTTGAATGGCGAGGACGGCCTGGGTTTGATTTTTGCGTGTCGCGCAGACTGCGTATTCGGTGAGCGGTGTGGAGCTCAATCCAGAATCAGCCAATAGCGCGGCCAACGTGATCTGCTGAACAAAATGTAATGAGCGACAAGGGGTCCACGCACCCTTGATCACGGGGGCGGGCGCTGGCATTGAGGCCAGCGCGACCCAGATCAAACCGCCCGTTTCACATGTAGGATAGATATGGGTGTGGATCGTCTCAGGCGGTGTGAGATCGGGATGGGCAGGGATCAGGTGGCAGATTCCGTCACCGCCGAATGTCCAGCCATGATACAGGCATGTCAATCGGTTTCCCTGGACAAAACCATAGGACAAACGCATTCCACGATGGGGGCAGCGATTCTCCCAAGCCCGGACAAAGCCGTCTTCGCCGCGCCATATGGCGATGTCGAATTGATCGATATATGCGCGAACAACCGCGCCGCGAGGAATATGGTTGGTCAAACCGACGGGCACCCAATCTGTCAGGCAGTTTTTCGGATCTGTTGGGATATTCTTTGTCGTGTGGTTCATGTTGATGCGCATCTGGCGACTGACACTGTCACCGATTGAATTTGACTTGTTTCAGGCCCGAGCCAGCAGGCCATTTCAAGCATATCGATCAATTCCGCATGTCCCTGCAATCCCAGGGCAATGCTGTGACGGTTGGCGTGAGTGACCTGACTGTCAAGGTCAAGGCGCTGCACATAAAGTGCGATGAATCCAAGGCAGGAAGGTATATGCAGATCACCATTGATAACCATTTTGACAGACGGCGCTTCAGTCTTCAAAAAACCATCCTTTAACCGAGACCTCGTGATGGGGAGGTCTTTTCACCCACGGCTTTCCACGGACCCTGCATGGCCTTGGCGATGCAGGGAAGGGTACAAATTGCGGCGCAGGAACGACTGAAACCAGTCAGGTCTGGGCAATTTCCCAAGCCACAGCAGCTGATCATCACTGCATCCTCTATACAATCTGGCTCACGGCATAAAGTCAGAGCATGATAAGCCGCTTGTTCCGTGTCAGAAGGATACGTAGCGGATGCTATATTGACACATTTGATTGTGCCAAGAGATTATCGCGGTCAAATGGGCAAAAGGAGTTGCGATATGCTGATTGTGATGACACGGATAGAGTCAGCATATTAACAATACCAGGGTCTTTGCCAATATTGCATGGTGAACACATGATCAGATATTCGTGAAGGGTCGGGCCTGTTCGTCATGTGATTGAGCGTATAGACTGAGAGACATGCGGCAGTCCCGGCAGATGTCACATGGACATTTGGTTCTCTGTCGACAGAATTGCCTTCAATCGGGTTTTGCGTGGTATCTGGATTTGACAATGATTGAACGGGTGCGCTATCCCCGCATATGTCCGGTCGGTGATCAGGCGCTTCTTGTTGAATTCGGTGCGTCTTATTCGCGGCGCACCAGTCGCCAGGTTCTGGCTTTCGATAATGTGATGAACCGAGCACCGCGTGGTGTCTGCGAGACGGCACCAACCTTGAAATCGGTGTTGATTCATTTTGATCCCGAACTGATTCCTGCTCGACAGGTTGAAAATTGGTGCCGGGACCAACTTGCCGAAATCGATTGGGATACGAAAACCGAGAGATTGCGGGAAGGCCTTCGCTGGAAACTTCCGGTGGTTTATGGTGGCGAGCACGGCCCCGACTTAACCGAAATTCCGGGGCTCTCAGGCCAGACAGAACGCCAATTCATTGATTCCCATACGTCATTGGATCTTGACGTCGTCTGCCTGGGTTTCTCACCTGGCCTCGCATATCTTGCAGAATTGCCGAAGATTTTTGACCTGCCACGTCGGCAATCCTATGGACGCCCGGTTCCCGCCGGTTCCATACTCGTTGCCAACCGCCAGACAGTCCTGCCAGCAACGCCCATACCCACTGGCTGGAGGCGCATTGGCATGACTCCTGTGCCGACATTCCTGCCCGACAGAAAAATACCCTTCCTGCTGGCACCTGGTGATTGCGTGCGTTTCTATCCTGTCAGTGCGAAGGAGGCTGAAAAGATTTCACCCGAGACCTTCTGGGATCGCCTGGAACATGCCCGGTCTCAGGATTGAACAAATTCCGCCAGGGGCGGCACTGCAGGATGAAGGACGGCCCGGTTATCGTCGTTTTGGAGTGACCAAAGGCGGTGCGATGGATCCTTATGCATTGGCTGAGGGGCAAGCTCTTCTCCAAAACAAGAACGGCTCTGCAGCGCTTGAAATGGCTTCTGCCGGGAGCAGGTTTCGCTCATTGGGGTGCAATCTGGTTGTTTGTACCGGCGCCGAGATGAAGCTGACCGTTAATGGCCACCGTGCGCCATGGCGCCAAACCATCAGTCTTGCAAATGATGATTATCTGGAGTTCGGCGCGTTTCGCGAAGGAACTTATGGCTATCTGCACCTGCCCGGAGGGATTCAGGGGCCCGTGTTGCTTGGATCACGTTCCGCCCATGCCCAGGCGGAACTCGGTTGGCGACCTCAGATCGGTGACCGGCTCGACCCGGTCGCCGCGGAGTGGTCTGACGATACTCTGCGCCTTCCGCCCCCCGATTACTTTTCACAACGCACGATTCGTATCATGGCGGGGCCGCAAACCGGGTTGTTTCGTGAGGATGACAGACGTGCGCTGGAAGAGGCTGAGTTTACCGTGACAGCAACACGTAATCGTGTTGGCGTTCGTCTTGAGAGCACGCATGGGCCAATGGATGCGGAACTGGGCACGTCAATTGTCTCGGATGCAATCGTCGCCGGAGATATTCAAGTTGCTGCGGACGGAATTGCGGTGATCTTGTTGGCGGATTGCCAGCCTGTTGGTGGTTATCCACGAATCGCCACTGTGATCAGTGCGGACCTCCATATATTTGCGCAAATCCCGCAAGATATGAAATTCAGAATGCGGTTGGTGGGGCTTGATCGGGCTGTCGGGGAACTGTCAGAATTGCGACGGGAAATTGCGACCCTTCCAACGAAACTGGAGCCGGCATTGCGTGACCCAAGAGATATCTCGGACTTGATGTCATATTCGCTCATTGATGGTGTGGTTTCCGGAGAAGACTGATGAAAATTGACTTGAATGCTGATCTTGGGGAAAGTTTTGGCCCCTGGAAAATGGGACATGACGATGCGCTTTTGCAAACCGTGACATCGGCCAATATCGCTTGTGGGTTCCACGCAGGTGATCCGTTGCATATGGAGACAACGGTGATTGCCTGTGACAAAAACAAGGTTGGGATTGGAGCCCATCCGGGCTTTGGTGATTTATCTGGATTTGGGCGCTACGAGATTAAGGGTATCCCACCGGAGCAGTTGCGTTCCATGGTGATTTATCAGATTGGTGCGCTGCAAGCAATTGCTCGGTTCAGGGGTCAGGCAGTCAGACATGTCAAAATGCATGGTGCGCTTGCCAATATGGCAAGCCGTGACCTGTCACTTGCTGAATTGCTGGTGGGTACCGTTCATGATTATGACCCTTCGCTCACATTGATTGTCATTGCGTCGACCTGTCTTGAACAAGCGGCGCTTTCTGCGGAAGCAAAATATGCTGCCGAGATTTTTGCCGACCGCGCCTATGAAGATGATGGGACCCTGGTTTCTCGGCATGAACCCGATGCCCTGATTCGCGACCCGCAAATCTGTGCGGATAATATCTTGCGAGCGGTGGAAACCGGCACTCTCACTTCACGCAATGGCGTCAAGGTCAAGGTGAATGCATCGACGATTTGCGTTCATGGCGATACACCTGAAGCCGTACAAATCGCTGCCGCCGTGCGCAATCGACTCGATCAGGCGGGAGTTTCTGTCCGGCAGTTCGAGTAAAAGCTGTCTTGCTATGAATGCAGACGAACACGGCGCAGGATAGACACCAGAAAGCGGATCATTTGAGCGGGGCAGGAAAGATGAAATATCGCCACGGTAGGAAGACAGGCTTCTGATCACGGGAGCCGTTGACACCGGGGGTTATCAATCCGGCCCGCCGCCGTGCAGCGGTGACTGATGCACCATCCCCATTCGTCATGTGGATGATGTCGTCTTGTTCTGCTCTCCATTCACCTCCGGATTGCTTTCCTCGACCACACCAGCGTCCGGATGACTTTCGTTTTCATCGGGCGTGCCCGCATCCGTTGTTGGGGCCGTATCTTCGGCTACAGCGCCTGCAGGTGCCGTGTTAGCAGGTTTTTCATCGTCATCACTGGTGCTGACGGTCATATCTTCCCCCCGCGCCTGCATCTCGGCTTCTTCCTGACTTCGCGCTACATTGACCTGGATGTTAACACTCACTTCCGGATGGAGCATGATTGTCACATCATGGACACCCAAGGTCTTGATGGGACGTTCAAGTGCAATTTGCTGACGGCTCACCGAAACCCCGTCAACGCCGGCTGTCTCGGCGATGTCACGGGTGGTCACCGAACCATAAAGCGAACCGATGTCAGAGGCCGAACGAATCAAGACAAATTCGTGTTCTCTCAGCTTTTCAGCAACATTCTCAGCCTCAGTTCTCAGCTCAAGATTCCTCGCCTCCAATTCACTGCGGTGGGACTCAAATTCGGCAAGATTGACTGGGGATGAACGCAAAGCCTTTCCTTGCGGCAGCAGAAAATTCCGGGCGTATCCATTCTTGACGGAAACCACATCTCCCATCTGGCCCAATTTGGGCACCCGTTCCAGCAGGATAATATCCATTGTGAAATTCCTACTTGATTGTATAGGGGAGCAGGGCAAGATAGCGCGCACGCTTGATCGCTGTTGCGAGTTCGCGTTGCTTACCGGACGACACCGCAGAAATCCGGCTCGGTGTGATCTTGCCGCGTTCTGAAATAAACTCTTTCAGGAGTTTGACATCCTTGTAATCGATTTCAGGAGCGTTGTTGCCGGAGAAGGGACAAACCTTCTTGCGACGATAAAATGTTTTCCTGGCCATCTCTTTTCCTTTGCCGGATGTGGCTTAACGGTTCCTGGTTGATCTCTCTTCGCGCCGTCTGAGCACGATCGATGGTCCCTCAGTATGTTCTTTGACCTTCACCGTGAGGACACGCAATATATCGTCATGAAGCCGCATCAGTCGCTCCATTTCCTGAACTGCCGCCGCCGGTGAATCAGTTTTCAGAAGAAAATAATGCCCCTTGCGGTTACGATTGATCTTGTAGGCCATTCTCTGCAGGCCCCAGCTTTCTTTTTCAACAAGATTGCCGCCACCCTCGGTCAGGACTCCGACAAAATTATCCGCCAACTCGTCCGCTTGCGTCTGCGACAAGTCTTGTCGTGCAATGAGCACATGCTCGTAAAGAGGCATATCTTTCTTCTCTTAATTCCCTGCCACGAATGATTGATCCAAGGTGCCTTGCGCTGCTGCAGCCAATTGCGTCAGGTGGACTTGCGCACCTTTCGTGAAACCGGTGTATATATAGGCTTCTTGTTGGTTGGTGCAACTCGGAACAACGATGAAATCAAGAATACTGAAATTTCCTGTTCTGCTGCGGTGCAAATGGTGCCAAAGGATATCTGTCCGGCGGCCTGATCAAACCCCCTTGAGGTGCCAAGTCAAGTGAACTGTGCGGCTTCTGCATGACAAAGTCATGTGATACAGATATTTTGCTGGGATACGTGTACAATCGACGATGACACGCAGTCACAGATCAGAATCCGGCAAAATTCGTCGAATTGCAGTGATTGGCGCGGGTATTTCAGGACTTGGTGCTGCATGGCTCCTGTCGCGCTCTTCAGATGTCGTGCTTTACGAAGCCCGACCGCAACTCGGCGGGCACGCACAGACGGTTCATGTTGCAATTGACGGAAGAGAAATTCCGGTCGACATTGGGTTCATTGTTTTCAACCACGTCAATTATCCGCATCTCTCATCATTATTTTCACAGCTTGACGTTCCAATACAGCCAAGCGACATGTCGTTTGCCGTTTCTCTGGATAAAGGCCGGTTCGAATTCGGCTGCCGCAATCTACGCGCCGCGCTTGCGCAGACGGAGAATATGCTCCGTCCTAAATTCTGGCAAATGATTGGTGATATTCGTCGCTTTAATCGCAACATATTGGCCGATACCGATGCCAACCCCGATCTCTCGTTGGGTGATTTCATCGCCTACCGGCGTCTTGGGAAGTGGTTTGAACAAAGGTACCTGTTGCCGATGAGTGGTGCCATCTGGTCCACTCCGCGCAATCAAATGCTTCGGTTCCCGGCGCAGGCACTGGCACGGTTCTTTGACAATCACGGATTATTGTCCTTTCACAACCAGCATCAATGGTGGACCGTCAAGGACGGTTCGGAGAACTACGTCACCAGGATGGCAGCAAGAATGAACGCCGAAATACGCCCGGGTTCACCGATTGAAGCGGTGTGGCGCGATCCACACGGAATTCATGTCAAGGCCGTTGGAAACGAGAGTCAAACCTATGACAATGTAATTTTCGCCTGTCACGCCGACACCACGTTGTCGCTCTTGCAGGATGCCACAAAAGAGGAGAACGATATTCTCGCGGCAATCCCGTATCAACCGAATCGCGTCATCCTTCATACCGATTCGACATTGATGCCAAGACGTCGCGCCTGCTGGTCAAGTTGGGTCTATCTGGCTGACGCCGAGGCGGAGAAAGAGGGTGCACAGGCAGCGGTCAGCTATTGGATGAATTCACTTCAGGGAATTTCCAGCAACACCCCCCTGATTGTCACTTTGAATCCCCCGGCGCGGCTTGATGAGAATACGATACTTGCTGAACATGCGCTGGCCCATCCGCAGTTTGATTTTGCGGCCATCAAGGCGCAGCAGAAGCTTGGTGCGATTCAGGGGCGCGGCGGTATATTCTATTGCGGTGCATGGGTCGGTATGGGATTCCACGAGGATGGACTTGCCAGCGCTTTGAATGTGGCTGCCAAGCTTGGAGTGTCGGCACCTTGGAAATAACGGCGTCATCGGTCGTACGTGCCCGGGTCAGCCATGCGCGTCAAATTCCCGTGGCCAATCGATTTGTCTATAATGTGGATTATCTTCTCTTGAATGAGCGGATGCTCGCCGCTGGTGCCGGACCACGACTCTTCGCGTACGGACGCCCTAATCTGATTTCCCTGCAGCCGCGTGATCACGGTGTCGGTGAATTTGAAGGGATCCTGGGAATTCGGCAGTTGCTTGAGGCCGAAGGATGCGACTGTCCGTCACAGGTGTTGCTGCTCACCCATCCACGCTATTGGGGCTACAGTTTCAACCCTGTCAGTTTCTGGCTTGCCTTTGATGAGCGGGATCAATTATCGGCGGTTGTGGCGGAGGTTCATAATACTTTTGGTGATCGCCATGCCTATCTCTGCACGAACAAAACACGCTCTGAACTGAATGGCGCATCCTGGATCGCTGCCAGCAAGACGTTTCACGTCTCCCCTTTCTTTGACATCGTCGGTGCGTATCGCTTCCGTTTTTTGATCGATGGGAATCGAATTTCGATCCGGATCCATTATGACGATCATGAAGGGGGTGGGTTGCAAACATCCATCGTTGGGGTCCGCCGACCGTTTTGTAATCGCGAGCTGGTACGTTCACTCCTGCGGCGGCCATTGGGGGCATCACGTATCACCGGACTGATTCACATGCAGGCACTGCGATTATGGTTCAGGGGTGTTCGCTACCGCCCGCGCGCCGAACCGCCAGAGGACAGCGTCACGCGATGAATCTGCGGGTCGACATGGGGCTCAGCTGGCGCAAACTTCTCCCACCCGCCATGGTCGCAACCGTACTCGCCTTTGCCGGATTGCCGCTCTATATTCATGTTCCGCTTTATTTCGCGGAGGAGATGGGGCTTGGGCTCGGTCTCCTGGGACTTGTCCTGCTGGCATCACGCGCCGTCGACTCGATACAGGATCCACTGATCGGCAAACTGGCTGATCGCTGGCCACAGAAACGCGAATACTGGACCATTCTGTCGGGCCTTCTGCTGTCAGTCGGTATTCTCCTTCTGTTTACACCACCAGATTGGGGAGAGGCTTTGCCACGTCTTATTTTTGGATTGCTGGCTGCCTTTACGGGTTTAAGTGCCTTGCAGATTGCTCTCTATGACCATGGTCTGGCACAGGCGGAAACTGCCGGTGGATTTTATACGCGGATCGCGCTGTGGCGGGAGGCCGGGGGATTGATGGGCATTTGCCTTGCCGCTGCCGCCCCCGCACTTTTTGGGATGATATTGGGTGCAAGTACAGAATACGTTGGCTATGCTATGCTTTTTTTTGTCGTCATGCTGGCGTCTCTCTCGTGGATGCGTGGCAATTGGCAGGCTTCGCGGTCAATGCACACGCATGCCGGCTTTGCTGCGGCACTGGGTAGCGTAGCGGTACGCCCGCTCCTGATCTTCGGCTTTTGCAATGCATTGCCCACAGCCGTGACATCGACCTTGTTTCTGTTTTTTGTGACTGACATCCTTGTTGCCAAATCTCATGCCGGTCTGCTCTTGATGGTCTTTTTTTCCTCTGCCGCATGCGCGGCACCCATATGGGCAAGCCTTGCACGTCATATCGGCCGCAAATCCGCACTTCTCTGGGGAATGTCGCTGTCCGTACCGATTTTCATGTGGGCATGGACCCTGGGAGAAGGCGACCTTCTTGCATTTTATATCATTGCCGGGTGTACGGGGGTGGCACTTGGGGCCGATATGATTCTGGCACCGGCAATGCTGGCTGCACGGATTCGCGGAGGTGGAGGGAAAGTTTTCTCCCTGTGGACTTTTTTACAAAAGTCAGCGCTCGCAGTTGCAGCCGGCATCACCATGCCGATATTGGCGTTGGCCGGATATACACCAGGGAGCTCAAATGTTGACGGGCATGACGTTCTGGCAGTCGCCTATGCGCTGGTGCCGTGTCTATTGAAATTGGTTGCCATTCCGGTTTTGTGGATTTTTGTCAGCGATGAAGGAGACAGGAATTGAAGTCACGATTTTTTCCATTGGCAAGCTTGTTTTTTGAATTCGGGTCGCAACGTCTTGAGGATTATTCAGCTGAAAAACCGATCCTTGACCTGCGAACTTTTTTGAACGGCCCGCTGGTCGGTGCAGGCGTCTTTGTTGGACTTTCGGGTCGCGTGGAACAACATTTTTCGCTCGATATGCGCGCGAGCTGGTCCGGTGAAAGTGGTTTGCTGGAAGAGGATTGTTACTACAATGACGGAACCCGCGGTCAGCGAAACTGGAATTTTCGTTTTGTTGACAATTCGACATTCACGGCGACTTCGGAAGATGTCGAGGGAGAGGCACAAGGCGGGCAATGTGGAAATGCAGCGGTGATGCGTTACCGTTACAGAATCAAGAGAAGTGGCAAAGCTGATATTGTTGTTTCGATGGATGACTGGTTTTATCTGATGCAGAACAACGTGATGATCAACCGCGTTCGCATGTCAAAATTTGGCCTGAAAGTTGGCGAATTGACAGCGGCTTACTATCATCAGCCCACCGCGGAATCCGTGGATCCGTCATCACCGTGAATCAACTTGATGGTAAACGCTATTGGCTGATCGGTGCGAGCACGGGAATTGGGCGTGAATTGGCCAAGTCTTTGTCGCGGGCAGGAGCCGTCCTGGCCATTTCTGCCAGAGATGAAAATGCACTCGGAGAATTATTGAAGGAATTGGAACCGGTCTCGGGCGGGGCAGGGACCCATATGGCGATTGGTTGCGATGTGACTGAAAACAGCGACGTGAACAAAGCCTATACACAAATTGGTCCTATTGATGGCCTGATCTACTGTGCGGGGGCTTATGAGCCAATGTCGGCCCGACAACCTGATCTTGAATCCTTGGAGACAATGATCGACGTGAATGTTACGGGAGCGTTGCGCGTCCTGGCCGCCTGCGTACCGGACTTCTGGCACCGCGGTACAGGTCACATTCTGTTATTAGGGTCGATTTCAGGATATCGTGGTCTGCCTGATGCGTGGGGATATGGGGCCAGCAAAGCAGCACTCATTCATCTTGGCGAGAATTTGTGCTGCGATCTGCGCCGAACCGACATCCGGATTCAGGTTTGCAATCCTGGATTTGTTGCCACACGTCTGACCGACAAGAACCATTTTCCGATGCCCTTTATCATGAGCACAGCCGAGGCCGCAGGTCGTATTGTCCGTGGCATGCAACGGAGTCAGTTTGAAATCGCTTTTCCCTTTGTCATGCAGGGCTTTCTCAAATGTCTCGCATTCTTGCCCAGATCTTTATATTTCTTGCTGATTTCCCGCGCGAGCAGTCAATTGGAGCCGCCACAGTGATTGGACAATTGGAGCGTCTCCGCTTTTTCTCACACATGAACAGCGGTCAAAAAAAGTCAGACCCGAAGAGGTCGCACCTGAAAGGGGTTGATCAGAAAGGGCGCAGGCCAACGGCAATCGATCACAAGACGCTTGGCCTCGTTCAGGCGGTTATTCGCCAGATTGAACTTGGATCAATGGAAATGCGTCTGCCCGACGGCAGTGAGTTCCGCGCCGAGGGACGAGTTGCCGGTCCAACCGGTAAATTGCAGATCAATCATCCCAATTTCTATCGGAGATTGATTGTCGGCGGAGAAGTAGCCTTTGGCGAAATGTTCATGGATGGATGGTGGTCAAGCCCGGATCTTCAGGATCTGCTTGATGTCATTCTTATGAATAATGAAAATCTTGCCCGCAAACTTCCGGGGATCGGCCTGTTTCGTCTGCGGGAACGCGTTCGTCATCTCATGCGAAATAATAGCAAGGCGGGATCTCAGCGTAACATCGCACACCATTATGATCTTGGAAATCAATTTTACAGTTTATGGCTGGATGAGTCATTGACTTATTCGTCAGCCTTGTTTTGCAGCAATCGTGAAAGTCTGGGGCAGGCACAGCGTAACAAATATGCGGCTATTTGTGATCGTCTCGCGATTTCGCCGGGGGATCAAATCCTTGAAATCGGATGCGGGTGGGGTGGATTCGCTGAGTTCGCCGCCAGGGAGCGCGGTGCGCATATCACCGCCTTGACGATCTCACGGGAACAACAGAAATTTGCGCAACAGCGATTGTTTTCCGCAGGCCTTGCCGACAGGGTCAAAATCCGTTTGCGCGATTATCGTGATGAAGACGGAACCTATGATGGGATTGTCTCAATAGAGATGATTGAAGCCGTCGGGGAGAAATACTGGCCGTTGTTCTTTTCGTCGCTACGCGCCCGCCTGCGTCCCAATTGTCGTGCCGCGTTGCAAGCCATTACGATCGCCGATCGTCTCTTTCCTCGATATCGCCAAGGTGCCGATTTCATTCAAAAATATATCTTCCCGGGAGGGATGTTGCTGAGCCCTGACTCCCTGGTCAAACAGGGGCGAGCGGCCGGGTTGCATGTTGTTGAAAAACAGAGTCTGGCCGATAGTTATTCACGTACCCTGCGGGTCTGGCGGCGACAATTTAATGCAAGTTGGGAACAGATTTCGACTTTGGGATTTGACAACAGATTTAAACGGATGTGGAATTTTTATTTGGCGGCGAGTGCTGCCGGATTTGCTGCCGGGACAACTGATGTGGCGCAGATTACCTATCACCGGAAATGATCATGGCTGCCTCTTCCGGGTTACGAATTATTGATCTGCTGATCAGGTATCGGGAAACAGGACCCAAATGTGGCGAGTCCAATTTCCACACGCAGAGCCATCCGTTATGTCGTCACCCGCTATGAGCTTATGGGAGAGGTTTCTGTGAAATATGCGTTGGTTTTCCCGGGCCAGGGATCTCAATTTATTGGAATGGGGCGTGAAGCTGCTCAACAGTTTCCAGCCGCATCATTGGTTTTTCAGGAGGTTGACGAAGCTCTCGGACAAAATTTGTCTCAACTCATGTGGCAAGACGGAGACGAGGAATGGCTCAACTTGACGATTAACGCCCAACCGGCTCTCATGGCCACTTCGATGTCCATACTTCGGGCGCTCGAATCCGTGGGATTCAGTCTCGGTTCGGTCGCTTTTCTGGCGGGTCACAGCCTCGGTGAATATAGTGCACTTTGTGCCAGCGGTGCGTTGTCGCTGGCCGACACGGCAAGATTGTTACGATGGCGCGGTGAAGCCATGCAGAAGGCTGTCCCGGTTGGGGAAGGGGGCATGGCGGCTGTGTTGGGGGTTGACCTTCCGGTCGTCGAGATGATCGCCGGAGAGGCAGCAGAGCAGGGAGTCTGCGAGGTTGCAAATGACAATGATCCGAAGCAAGCGGTGATTTCAGGACATGCAGCACAAATTGTTCGTGCGATTGAAATTGCTGCGTCTCATGGTGTACGCCGAACTCTTCGTCTTAACACCTCGGCACCTTTTCACTGTTCCCTTATGCAGCCCGCAGCGGAATCGATGCGACATGAGCTGGCAAAGGTCAGGATTCATGATCCCGCAATTCCGATCATCGCAAATGTGACGGCTGAACCGGTGGCCGACGCGGATACTGTGCAGCGCCTGCTCGTTGAACAGGTGACAGGCCGGGTGCGATGGCGAGAAACGATCATGCGACTGGAGCAAGAGGGTGTGACATCGATCATCGAACTGGGTGCCGGCAAGGCTCTCTGTGGAATGATTCGGCGAACGGCGCCGGCAATTTCAACACATGCCTGCATTGCGCCGGACGAGATTCATGCTCTGGTTGATGACATTGGAGATGGGTAGATGTTCGATCTCAGTGGCAAATCTGCTCTCGTCACCGGTGCGACAAGTGGAATTGGCAGAGCTGTTGTACAGACACTCTGTGCCCGTGGGGCCCGCGTTGCCGGCACCGGGCGGCGCCAGGCAAATCTCGCAGAGATTCATGATCAGCTGGGTGATGATTTTGTGCCCATTCATTGTGATCTTTTGGACAAGTCAGCACTGGAGCCGATGCTGTCATCCGCGACAGAATTGTTGGGGTCGATCTCAATATTGGTGAATGCCGCCGGGGTGACACAAGATGGTCTGCTGCTACGCATGACCGAAAAGGCATGGGACGATGTGCTCGCTGTCAATCTGACTGCGGCGATGATCTTGACCCGCCGTGCCATGCAGCAGATGATGCGCCAGCGTTGGGGGCGGATTATCAATATCACCTCGGTTGTTGCCGCCACGGGAAACCCGGGCCAGTCCAACTATGTGGCTTCAAAAGCAGGTCTCACTGGCTTGACTAAATCCGTCGCTTTGGAAGCCGCATCGCGTGGAATAACTGTCAATGCCGTTGCACCGGGATTGATAGCGACGGAAATGACGGAATCCCTGAATGACTCCCAAAGGGAGCAGATTCTTCAACGGATTCCACTGGCTCGCGCCGGCCTTCCGCATGAAGTGGCTTCTGCCGTGTTGTTTCTTGCATCGGAAGAGGCAGCTTACATCACCGGTGCAACTTTGGATATCAATGGTGGAATGACGATGTTATGAACCCTGTATATCACAATTTGTATTTGCAAAAATATGAGTGAATGTGGTACCAATACATTAAGGTCATGGCCGGATTTCCAGACTATGGGAACTGTTTGCTTGGCGAATGCTGTGAGCCGTACCGATATGAAAGTTAAGTCACGCATGGTTCTGGACTGTGCGGAAGCGATCTCCAAAACGAGGCGTGGAAAAAAGGAACTGATATGAGCGATATTGAGGCCCGTGTGAAGAAAATAGTTGTTGACCATTTAGGAGTTGACGATGACAAGATCAGCACTGGCGCGTCATTTATTGGTGATCTTGGCGCTGACAGCCTTGACACTGTCGAACTCGTTATGGCGTTTGAAGAAGAATTTGGTATCGAAATCACGGATGAAGATGCCGAAGCCATCAACACGTTTGGTGACGCCGTCGAATTCATCACCAAACATGCCGACACATGATAACTTCACGGTTTGATTTGTAACCAGACAGAAATCTCAATCAGACGGGGTCCCACAGACCGATGTGAGTCTCCGGACAAGGCAAAGCCGGGCCGTCGGTAATTCATTGCTATTGGACCTTTTTATGATGGCCTTGCGATTTCATTGCTTTCCCAAGGACATCACCGGTGCGTCGATGGCAGGATGCCTGCCCCAATTTGGAGAATAAACCTTGCGCCAAGTCGTGGTAACGGGCCTTGGCATGGTCACGCCATTGGCGTGTGATGTTGAGGCCACATGGAAACGTTTGTTGCGGGGCGACTCCGGAGCTGGAAAGATCACCCGGTTCGATGCCAGCCATTTGGCGACGGATTATGCTTGTGAAGTTCCACTTGGTGATGAAGAATTCAGTTTTGACCCTGAAGACTGGATGCCAGAGCGTGAGCGTCGAAAAATCGACGATTTCATCCTGTTCGCCATTTCGGCAGCAGAACAGGCAGTGGCCGATTCGGGGTGGCAGCCCAGCAATGAAGACGAACGTGACCGCACAGGAGTCCTGATTGGTTCGGGGATTGGCGGACTGTCCTCCATCGCGGAAGCCACAGAAACGCTGCGCACGCGCGGCCCGCGGCGTATATCTCCATTCTTTATTCCTTCCTGCCTGATAAATCTGGCATCTGGGCAGGTATCTATCCGCCATGGATTCAAGGGGCCCAACCATGCTGTGGTGACCGCTTGTGCGACAGGTGCGCACGCGATTGGTGATGCTGCGCGACTGATTGCCCTCGGTGATGCTGATGTCATGCTGGCCGGCGGGGCTGAAAGTCCAATCAGTGAACTGGGAATTGCCGGTTTTTGTGCCTGTAAAGCATTGTCGACAAAATGGAGTGCTGAACCGGTTCGCGCCAGCCGTCCTTTTGATGCGGCCCGCGATGGTTTCGTCATGGGTGAAGGCGCCGGAATCATCGTGCTCGAGGAGCGAAATCATGCGATCGATCGTGGCGCTACCATTTACGCAGAAGTCGTTGGCTATGGTTTGTCAGGTGATGCCAGCCATATCACGGCACCGGCAGCGGATGGCAATGGTGGATTTCGTGCAATGAAGATGGCTCTTGATAGAGCCGGAATTTTACCGGAGCAGCTTGGCTATATCAATGCGCATGGCACTTCGACGATGGCAGATCCGATCGAGATTGCCGCGATTGGCCGATTGTTGGGAAACCATGCATCTGAAGTGACGATTTCTTCCACCAAATCTGCAACGGGACATCTTCTCGGAGCCGCTGGTGCGATTGAAGCTATATTTTGTATCCTGGCACTTATTGACCAAATTGCACCGCCAACGATCAATCTCGAAGATCCTGTTGTCGACCCCCTGTTTGATCTCGCACCGATGATCGCAAAGCCGCGTCCAATCGAATTCGCCCTGTCGAATTCCTTTGGTTTTGGTGGTTCCAATGCATCAATCCTGTTTTCCCGGTTCAGGCCATGACAAAGTGGCGTTTTTTTACCATTGCCGCAATTTCAGTAATCCTGTTGTCAGTTGGTGCGGTCATTGTTGTCATAACATCGGCGCAACAGCAATTTTATGCTCCCGGTCCGCATACGACGACCTCATTCTTTGAAATCGAGCGCGGCGCTGCACCGGCACATGTTGCTGCCAGTCTTGCAGAAGCAGGATTGATTGCGGCAAGTGGCCCCATTCCTGCTCCATTGATCTTCCGCGAAGGTGCCAGACGTACCGAACGTGCCCAGATCATTCGTTTTGGTACATTTGAAATTCCCGCCGGTGCATCAATGGACCGAATTCTTGAAATCATTACTGATGCGGAGGCTTCGAAGCCACGTTTCCGTATCACCTTGGTCGCCAGTATCAATGGCGGAAGAATGGTTTTTGGGGAGCGGCAGGCAGGGAGCCTTGACTATGTTGAACGGGCCGTCATTCTTCCCGGCGAGGATATTCGGGAAATTGCTACATCGATGATGGAATCCGGCAGTTCTGTCGATTATCGTGTCGTGATTCCCGAGGGGTTGACTTCCTGGCAGGTCGTCGAATCACTCAAGCTTGCCGCATTTCTTGCTGGTGATGATCCGGTCATTCCTCCAGAGGGCAGCCTGGCCCCTGATACATATTCAGTCGCGCGTGGGTTGGCGCGCGATGACCTGCTTGCCCGTATGGCACAGGCACAGTCACGAATTGTCGCGGACAATTGGAGTCGAAGGTCACAGGATCTTCCGATTGAGAATCCGCAAGAGGCCTTGATTCTTGCATCGATCATTGAAAAGGAGACAGGCTTGGCGGATGAGCGCGGATTGGTTGCCTCAGTATTTGTCAATCGCTTGCGCAAAGATATGCCGTTGCAGACTGATCCATCGGTGATCTATGGGCTGACCGATGGCAAGGCCCCGCTTGGACGTGGATTGCGAAAAAGCGAACTTGAGCGTGACACGCCCTACAACACGTACCTGCATCCCGGTCTGCCGCCTGGACCCATCGCCAATCCCGGCCGGCAATCCATTCAGGCTGCAGTGAATCCCGACCATTCGGATTATCTTTACTTTGTTGCCGACGGGACTGGTGGTCATGCCTTTGCCAAGACATATCAGGACCACCGGGTCAATGTTCGTGCCTGGCGAAAGATTGAGGCTGGCAATTGAAGCCGATCGATACCATGTTGAGACTGGGGTGAGTTTTGATTTGCCGTCACATCTCTATGTCTCAAGACCACAGGAAATCGCTGTATCGGGTTGACGAGATTACCATGGCAAAAGCGCTTGTCGGTTGGCCAGCACGATGTTTGATTGGCACAGCGGGGGAACCAATCTGATGAGTACTAATTCAGACCGGGTATGGTTGCGTATTCGTGAAGAAGCAGAAGCGATGGGAAGCCGGGAATCCTTGTTGCTCCCGGTTTGCGACCGGGTTGTGCTGCGACATCACTCATTCGAAGAATCACTGGTCAATCGATTTGCCGAAAAAATTGCCTCCAGTGATCTGATGGCAGATGACCTGCGGAAGACAGCATTGCGGGCACATGAAGTTGATCCGGGAATCGGAAGAGCGGCGCGGGCCGATATTATTGCTGTTTTTGATCGTGACCCTGCCTGCCATACTTTTTTGCAACCGCTCCTGTACTTCAAGGGTTTTCAGGCTTTGCAATGCTATCGGATTGCCCATTGGTTGTGGAGACAGGAACGGAAGGATCTTGCCTGCCTGATTCAAACCCGGGTATCGGAATTATTTGGCGTTGATATTCATCCAAACGCACGTCTGGGGCAGGGGATATTGATCGATCACGCACATGCAATTGTGATTGGGGAAACCTCTGTCGTTGGAGACAATGTCTCCATGTTGCATTCGGTCACGCTTGGCGGGACCGGTAAAGTGAGTGGTGACCGACATCCAAAGGTCGGTAAAGGTGTCTTGCTCGGTGCTGGTGCGATCGTGCTGGGCAGTATCAATGTTGGCAATTGCTCACGTATTGCTGCCGGTTCCGTGGTTTTGCAGGATGTCCCACCATACAAAACGGTTGCCGGAATACCGGCTCGCGTCGTTGGTGAAGCCGGTTGTGACCAACCGTCGGAAACCATGGATCAGCATTTTCATCCCTCGATAGCGAGAGAGACCACCTGAGATTGCCACCACACTCATTTGTGAGCGAAACCGCTCCATTGTACGCCTGCCAGGCAGTTGGTCTACAACAGCAACGACATCGGGTTTTCGATCTTTGTCGCCATCGCTTCAAGCAGCTGGGCTCCGACGGCACCGTCAATAACCCGATGATCACACGAAAGTGTGACCGGCATCAGGGTTGCGAATCCAATTGACCCATCATCTTTTTCGATGGCTCTGCGTTGCGCCGCACCAACGGCGAGGATTGATGCCTGTGGCGGGTTGATAACAGCATCAAAACTTGAAATTCCGAACATGCCAAGATTGGAAATTGAAAATGCACCACCGGTATATTCTCCCGGCAGTAATTTTTTCGATTTCGCTTTCGCGGCCAAGGCTTTCATCTCGATTGAAATCTGTTGTACCGATTTGGATTCGGCATCGCGTATAATGGGGGTGAGCAATCCACCGTCTATCGCTACAGCAACTGCAATATCCGAGGGCTTAAGGCGCAGAATCTGGTCATGCGCCCAAATGGCGTTGGCTTCCGGGACGGTCTGCAAGGCAAGCGCTGAGGCACGGATGACAAAATCATTGATTGATATCCGAATATTCTGCTCCGCAAGCGCCGTATTGGCCGCGGCCCGGATATCAAGCAACGGGTCAATGATAAATTCTCGGCGGAGATAAAAGTGTGGAATGGTCTGTTTGGCTTCGGTCAAGCGGGCGGCCACTGTCCGGCGCATATTGTCAAGTGGCACTGAAACCATCTCACGTTCATGAAATTGTGCGGCAATATCGGATTGAGGTGCAGTTGTTGGTGGCGCAATTGCAGAAACTGTTGCCACGGGCGCACGATCAATATCTGCCTTCACAATGCGTCCGCGCGGGCCTGTCCCCGTGATCATTGCGAGGTCGATATTTTTTTCCTGTGCCAACCGGCGGGCGAGCGGTGAGGCAGATATTCGTGTTGCTGTGGGTATTGCCTGCGTCGAGTCATTTGTCGGTGATATGTCTCCAGAAAGTGGTGTGACGCTGTCGGCAGAAGATGATGCCGCACCTGTCTCTTGTCTTGCCAGCTGTACCGGCGCGGTCATTTCACTTGCAGCCAGCGCTGGTGCCGAATCAGCGATACTGTCAGTCAAGGCACTCAAGTCATCAGGAAGGGATTCCCCGTCTTCGAGCAGAACGGCGATCGGTTCATTGACCGCCACCGGATCCGGACCGGCAGGAACAAGAATTTTGCCAATCACTCCAGGATCAATTGCCTCAAACTCCATTGTTGTTTTGTCGGTTTCGATCTCGGCCAGCAAATCGCCTGCATCGACCGAGTCGCCTTCACTGACATGCCAGGTTGAAAGGGATCCCTGTTCCATTGTCGGAGACAGGGCGGGGAGTCGAATCAATTGCACCATGGCGTCATTACCTATCTGTAAGTCACTGTACGTGCGGCTTCAAAAATCTCCTGAGGCGTGATCAGTGCAAGTGTTTCGAGATTGGCAGCATAGGGCATCGGAACATCCTTTCCCGTACAGTTGATGACAGGCGCATCCAACCAGTCAAACGCTTCCTGCATGATGACTGAACTGAGATAGCTCCCAATAGAACAGACAGGCCAGCCTTCCTCCACGGTCACGCAGCGGTTGGTTTTCTTGACCGAAGTGATCACGGTCTCCGTGTCCATTGGCCGCAGACTGCGCAAGTCAATAACCTCAGCGCTGATACCGGCATCAGCCAGAAGTGATGCCGCCTGCAAGCTATGAGACATACCGATGCCAAAAGAAACCAGCGTGACGTCGCTGCCTTCCTGCCAAATTCGTGCCTTACCGATCGGCACCGTGAAATCTTTGTCTCTGGGCACATCAAATTCATGGCCATAGAGAATTTCATTTTCCAGGAAGATAACCGGGTTCGGATCACGAATCGCCGATTTTAACAGGCCTTTCGCATCCGAAGCTGAATAGGGTTGCACAACTTTAAGTCCCGGAACCTGCGCATACCATGCGGCATAATCCTGACTGTGCTGTGCCGCAACACGCGCGGCAGCTCCATTCGGCCCCCGAAACACGATTGGGCACCCCATCTGTCCACCTGACATGTAAAGAGTCTTTGCGGCCGAGTTGATAATCTGGTCGATGGCTTGCATCGCGAAATTGAAGGTCATGAATTCAACGATGGGGCGGAGCCCGGCAAAGGCGGCACCGACTCCAAGGCCGGTAAACCCATGTTCGGTGATTGGCGTATCCACCACACGTCGCGCACCAAATTCCTCGAGCAATCCTTGCGAAATCTTATACGCGCCCTGATATTCTGCGACTTCTTCTCCCATCAGGAAAACACTTTCGTCGCGGCGCATTTCTTCTGCCATCGCATCGCGCAAGGCAATGCGCAATGTCGTCTTTTCTGTTTCCCCGGTGAATTCGGGTTCAGTGATGGTCACGGCAGTCGGGGGGATTGGCGCAGTTTCCGCCTTGGCCACAGGAGATACCGGCCTCGGAGTCTCAGATGTTGTGACCGCTGTTCCTTCAACTTCCAGTATCGCAATCGCTGAATTGACGGGAATATCCGTAGCCCCCTCAGCAACCAGAAGCTCAACAATTGTCCCGTCCTCGTGCGCATCCACTTCCATCGTGGTCTTGTCAGTTTCGATTTCCGCAAGGATATCGCCTGCCGACACGTGGTCACCGATAGATACCAGCCATTTTGCCAATGTCCCGTGTTCCATGGTCGGGGACAGGGCTGGCATCAGCAGTTCGGATTTCATATCTTCTCCTTACAATGCGGCGATGGACTTGAATAACTGATGCGTCATCTAGCGGCAGATATCCGTGTATAATTCGTGCGCTTCGGGTTCTGGACTTGAACGCGCAAATTCTGCAGCTTCATTGACGATTGTACGAACTTCTGCATCAACTTTCTTCACATCGTCTTCTGTAACTCCTGACAAACCGAGGAGCCGGGCTCGAACCATGTCAATCGGATCATGTTCACCACGGACTTTCTGAACTTCTTCACGGGTCCGATATTTTGCCGGATCGGACATCGAGTGTCCACGATATCGATAGGTCAAAAGTTCAAGTATGAAAGGCCCCTTTCCGGCACGGCAATGTGCTGCGGCACGGGCGCCCGCTTGTTTCACCTCCAGAACATCCATTCCGTCGGCCATTTCACCGGGGATCTCGAACGCCGTGCCACGGGTGTAGAATTCAGGCGTGGAAGAGGCGCGTTGGGTCGATGTCCCCATCGCATACTGATTGTTTTCAATGACGAAGATGACCGGCAATTTCCACAATGATGCCATGTTGAACGACTCGTAGATCTGACCCTGATTGGCGGCACCGTCGCCAAAGTAGGTAAAAGTGACATGACTGTTTTCACGATATTTGTCAGCAAATGCGAGCCCTGTTCCAATCGGCACCTGCGCACCAACAATTCCATGTCCCCCGTAGAAATTGCGCTCCTTGCTGAACATATGCATCGAGCCACCCTTGCCGCGTGAATATCCCCCTGATCGACCGGTGAGTTCAGCCATCACGCCGTTTGGATGCATGCCACAGGCCAGCATATGACCGTGATCACGATAGGCGGTGATTCGTTTGTCTCCGTCCTCGGCAATGGCTTCGAGGCCGGTTACAACGGCCTCCTGGCCAATATACAGATGGCAAAAACCACCGATCTCACCCATACCGTAGAGTTGTCCGGCTTTCTCCTCGAAGCGACGGATAAGCAGCATGGTCCTGAAATGCGCAAACAGCTCATCCTTATTGACACGCGGTTTTCTTCTTGCCGGTTTCTTGTTTCTCGATTTTCTGTCAGTCATGCAGCGAGGCCCTCACGCATCAAATTCCCCCACCATTCATATTGTAAGTGTCTGGTGACTTCTACACATCAGTTATTTGTCATTCGATGATCAATTCATCGGCACCGACATATCCTAGAACAATGCGGGCGCGCTCATCAAGTAAGTCCAGGTCCAGATAATCATCGGACAAGCGGTGAGTCAGATTCTCCATGCGGTCTATTTCCGACTGCAAACGACCGAGTTCCCTTTCGAGTTCGATCATCTGGTTATCGATCCGAATGCGCTGGAAGATACCGTATGGACCTTGCAATGCAGTGAAGGAAAGATAGCCGTAAAGCAGGATCGCAAAGCAGGTCAAGCCGACAGTGCTCATGCTGGATGTTCTGATCTTTTTCAAGAATTTTGCCATCGTCCAGATCAACGCCCGCAGGTCTGCCAACGAGTCCTTAATTCACCAGTTTCTTCCAATATGCAAACCTGAATGAAATCAAAATATCACGTTGCGAATTCGTTGCAGGTGACACGAGAGGGTTGCCCACGTCCACTGCCGTTATGGGCGGGCATTGCTCAATGCATCTGAGAAACCGACAGCCATTCTGATATCGCACAAAATAGTCGTAGCCAGAGCTTTAAGGTGTTGGTATCAGTGATTCACTTTCCGTGAGACTTGTTGCGATGGCCTGTATCGACGCACATCAGCATTACTGGAATCCTGCACGTGGTGATTACGGTTGGATGCCACCGTCTGACCCCATCCTGTCACGCGTTTATGGGCCTCACGATCTTCGACCGCATCTTGACAAGTCAGGCATTGACCATACCGTGATTGTACAGGCTGCAGCGAGTCTCGAGGAAACCGAGTATATTCTGGGCATTGCGGATGTGACTCCACATGTCGCTGGTGTTGTTGGTTGGATTGATTTTGAAGATCGGCAGCACCAAACCCAGATGACACGACTTGCACGTCATCCCAAACTCAAGGGCTTTCGCCCGATGATTCAAAACATTCCGGATATCAATTGGATGCTGCGGGACGAGATCCGATGGGGATATGAAACCATGACCGAGCTGGGCTTGGCGTTCGATGCATTGGGTTTCCCCCGACATCTCGATAATTTTCTGAAACTGTTCTTGCGTCATCCCGACATGCGTGTGGTGATTGACCATTGCATGAAGCCGCAGATCGCCGAACATTCAGCGGAGAATTTCGTGCATTGGTCCACCGGTATCGCGCGTATTGCCACAGAAACAAACGCATATTGCAAGCTCTCTGGTCTCATAACGGAAGCCAATGAGAACTGGACCATCGATGAGTTGCGCCCCTATATTTCACATGTCATCGATATATTCGGGCCCGATCGCATCATGTGGGGCTCAGACTGGCCTGTATGCAGGCTGCGCAGTGAATATGGCGGATGGCATCATGCCGCACTTGAATTGACCTCACATCTGTCGATTGCGGAAAGAGCACAGATTTTTGGCAAAACAGCAATTGAATTTTACCGGCTTGAAATCTGACTCGTTCACCTTTCATATTATCCACCATGTCAAAAACTGCGCATGTTCAGTAGGTGGCGCGGCCTCCTGACAGGTCAAATACAGCTCCTGTTGTGAACGAGTTTTCTGCTGTGCAAAGCCAGGCTATCAAAGCTGCCGCTTCGTTGAGTTCAAGAAAACGACCACGCGGAATTTTCGACAGCATATAATCAATATGCTCCTGTTTCATTTGGTCAAAAATGCGTGTCCGTGCCGCTGCGGGTGTCACGCAGTTCACGGCGATGTCCAGGTCGGCCAACTCTTTGCCAAGGGACTTGGTAAATCCAATCACCGCAGCCTTTGAGGCGGAATACGCGCTGGCTTGAGGGTTGCCGTCTTTTCCAGCGATTGAGGCGATATTGACAATTCTCCCGTAATTTAATCGCCGCATCGAAGCAATCACGGCCTTATTGACATAAAAAGTCCCCAACATATTGATTGACATGATTTTTTGAAACTCGGTGACAGGGTATTGTTCGACCGTATCATTGCGTCCGGCGATCCCGGCAGAGTGAACCAGAATATCAATCCGACCTGCTAAATCGTGAGTTTGACGGGAGGCCGCGGACACCGAGTCCCAGTCACTCACATCGACCTCCAACGCCTTTGATCCACCACCCAATTCAGCCGCTTTTTCTTGAGCCAGTGACATATCGATGTCCCAGATCACCACGCGTGCACCGCGGGAATGCAGGATGTCTGCGACGGCCCCTCCAATCCCCTGGGCCCCGCCGGTCACAACGGCGATGTTTCCATGAAAATCGTTCATGCTGCGTCCCAGTTCTGGCGAATACATTCAAAACCCTCGCGAACATAGGCTTCGGGGGATTCGGCGAAATCGCGCCAGACCCGGGTCGCCGCTGCAAGTTCAGGTAATCCTCGACCAAATGCCTCAATTGTCAACCAGCGGTCATAACCACTTGCCTTGATTGCCTTTAATGTTTCGGTCCATGGAATGTGTCCACGTCCTGGAACACCGCGATCATTTTCAGAGATATGAACATGCACGATTTCGTCAGCATGACGCGTGAAGGCATCGATGGGATCCTGCTCTTCAATATTGGCATGGAATGTATCGTACATCGTCTTGATCGCAGGATGGTTACAACTCCGGGTATAGGCGCAAAGATCCGCCATGCAATTCGCAAAATAAGTCTCAAACCGATTCACTGCTTCAAGCGCAATGACCTGGCCATTGGCTTTTGCATAATCGCCAACAGTTTGGTGCACTTGACGCGCATATTCGAATTCATCCCGTGTTGTCCCCGTGCCAGAAAAATGACCAAGAGTCTGGTGAAGTGGGCCACCAATACCATCAGCGCCGAGGGAAGCGGCACAGTCCACGAGCCATTTGAGATAATCTTCTCCACGCTGACGATCTGCAGCGTCGTGACTGAGAATATTCTTGTCGGCAGTCGGAATCACCGAGATTGCCGTTCGACCCAATTCAAGGTCGTCAAGCATCCTCCCGATCTGAAAGTAGTCCTCAGGCATTCCGTCAAAAATTGGAACTTCGACCCCATCATAGCCTGTGGCTTTGATTTCCTCGAGCAATCTCTTATGTTCTGCACCGATCGAGGTGGTCCAAAGTAGCATGCAGAATCCAATTTTCATTGAGTCACTCCTAATTCGGCTTCAACATGGCATAGACCCCAATAATAAATTATGGAACAAACCTTACCGTTTGCCAACAGAGAGTTGAATTGAAACTTTGACCTGAAACCAGGTGGGGACAAACGGATCTCAGGAGGATATTATGCCAGACAACACTTTTCCTAAACTTCATAATGCGATGTGGCCGGGTCTTGTCGGTAAGGGTGAGGAAGAGTCGCCCATCAGTCTTGAAAGGATGTTGGACTTAACCGAAGCGGCAGACGTCGATGGTCAAAAATTTGATGGCGTTGACTTGTTTCTGGCAGAGCCGCACACATCCATCGATATTGACGATGATGGAATCAAGTCGTTGGCAGATAACATTGGAATTCGCGGGCTTTCGGTTGGTTCGGCCGTTGCGCCTGTTTGGCCACCCGTTGGCGGTGGTTCTGCAATTGATCCCGGTGAGGGACGTCAGGCTTTTCTCACGGCCGTTGAAAAATCCTGCCGCATCATGAGGCGTTTAAAGGATTTGGGTGTACGGGAGGGGGGTGTTGTTCGCATAGATACGGCGACGGATGTTGCAACATGGGCACAAGATCCGGCCAGAAATACGGCCGCGATAGCTGAAACCTTTCGACAAGCTTGTGATATTGCTGTTGACCATGGCGAGCGCCTTGCTGCTGAAGGTGAGGTCTGTTGGGGTGGTATGCATTCATGGAAACATATGGTGGATCTTTTTGAGGCCACTGACCGCCCCGAAGCGCTGGGTTTTCAGGCTGATCTTGCCCATACCATGCTTTATGCTTTGGGGGTCAATGCGCCGGAGTACGCGTTGATGACGTCGCAACAATTGGACGACCAAGATCTGCTGGACGATGCCCTTCGTACAATCACTGACGCATTACGCGGCTATACCATTGATTTTCACGTCGCCCAGAACGACGGCACTGTGCACGGAACCGGTACCCATGACAAGACGGGTCGACATTGCCTGGCAACCGACCCGAAGGGAAAGCTCGACGTCATCAGACATTCCGGTTTCTGGATGAATGATTCAGAAGGTACGGCGACGCGAGCAATGCGTCATATTTGCTGGGATGGATGCATGTTTCCAAACGCGGTTCTCGAGAGCCAGCAGACATGGAATGATATTCTTGCGATAATGTTGCGCGTGCGCGAGACGCATGGCTGGAGCGAATAAGATGAGCAAGAAACAACTTCGGATAGGAATGGTCGGTTATGGCTTCATGGGACGCACCCATTCAAACGCGTTCATGCAGGCATCCCGTTTTTTTGATCTCGGGTACAAACCCGAGCTCTCGATTGTCTGCGCACGAAATCGAGAGCGGGCGCAGGCTTTTGCCGACCAATGGGGATATGGCGGTGTTGAGACCGACTGGCAGAAGCTTGTTGCACGAAATGACATTGATCTTATTGATATTGCTGCACCGAATGACATGCATCATGATATTGCGATTGCTGCTGCAGAATCTGGCAAGATGGTGATGTGCGAAAAGCCTCTGGGTCGGACAGCCACTGAATCTCGGGCGATGGTTGATGCGGTCAGGAAGGCCGGGGTTCCCAACATGGTCTGGTACAATTATCGCCGAATCCCGGCGGTAACCCATGCCAAGAACTTGATTGATTCCGGCAAACTTGGGCGGATATTTCACTATCGCGCACAATTTCTTCAGGACTGGACGATTTCTGAAGATTTACCGCAGGGCGGGGAGGCGCTTTGGCGACTCGAAAAGTCGGTGGCTGGATCCGGAGTGACCGGCGATCTGCTGGCGCATTGCATTGACACGGCCATGTGGTTGAATGGCAGGATCGAGAATGTCACTGCGATGACCGAAACATTTATCAAAAAACGAAAGCATAACCTGACAGGACAGATCGAAAAGGTCAGGATTGATGACGCAAGCGCCTTCATGGCACGGTTTCGCAATGGATCTCTTGCACTTTTTGAAGCGACCCGTTTTGCGCGGGGCCATAAGGCACTCTACACTTTTGAGATTAACGGCGAAAATGCATCCTTGATTTGGGACTTGCACGATCTGCACCGACTTCAATTCTTCGATCATCATGATGAAGGAACAGAACGTGGTTGGCGATCAATACACGTCACGGATGGCGAACATCCCTATATGGACAAGTGGTGGGTACCCGGTTTGTCAATCGGTTACGGTGAAAGCTTTATTCACCAGGCAGCAGATTTCATTAAGGGTCTCGACGGTGATCCGGCGACACCAACATTTGCCGACGCTCATGAGACGGACCTTGTGACCGATGCGGTCCTCAAATCCGCTGAAACCGGCCAGTGGGAGAAACCATAAATCCTTGTCATTGATCGCTATGGACGATTCTGCGCCCGTATGATCAGTTTCACCCCGCACCGACTGACCTCAATCCGATCTCGGGTTTCGCCGGAGGTTGACGCCATTGCATGCCCTTTTGAGAAACTTTGTTTGTGAGATCACACAATTTGCTCCGTCAATCTCCGGGGCTCGGACTGATCATGCGCGTTTCAATGTCGCCGACATTGAAACGCGCATGGGAACGTCATCGATTCTGTCAAGAGTGGCAATATCTGGCTCGAGTTGCCAATTTCAGACCAGGTCGGAAATGGACCTGTAGCATAATATTAAGATTTTATAAATTTATGCGGGAACAATGCCGTGGGTTCATCGGATCTGACTTGCTGTGAATTGTGAGAACAATAAGACGGGGAGGATAATAATCGTTATCAATCAATTAGATAAACAATATAAGTCAGACCTCATTCAGCCATCTCACCGCAAATTCTCCAAATACTCAACGTACAGTATGGCTGTCAAAATGCCAAGTGCAGCAGCAACGGTCAGAATGACAAGAATAATGATGATGGCTTTGCGGAGATCACGAATTGGTGTGCCTTCACGGCAGAGCGGCACTAGGTTGAAAGCGAGCGCACCAATGACCACTGTGACGCTCCCAACTGAGAACAAATGGATAGAAAACGGTTGAAAGATAAACACAATTGAAAGCACACAGATCCCGATTATGCATCGTTCAATCAATTTTGCCTGCGCTGCGGTCACGATTTTCTCCTAATGACCGTCTCGTCTTTGGCAAAGACATGAGTGACCCCCGGTGGGAAGCGCACATGAATTTTATTGCCTTCTGATAACGGTACGCGCCAATCGGTCACCAATCTCAGATTCTGAAACCCATCTCGCATATGGGCAAGCGTTTCGGCTCCCATTGGCTCAACCAAATCGACTTGGGTTGAAAGACTGTCTTCCGCTGGTTCATCGATCATTTTAAGGTTTCGTGGCCTGATCCCCAATGTCACTTTTGATCCGGGTGCAAGCCGTGATATCGCCGGGTCAACCTTGATTTTCAATGCCTGCCCACCCTCAAAAATGAAATTCGCCTGTCCATGACTGTCAGAATCTTTGAGTTGTGCCGCAATCAGGTTCATCTGGGGTGTCCCAATAAAACCAGCAACGAACAGATTTGACGGTGTCTGAAAAACATTGTGAGGCGTATCCACCTGCTCTATTCGGCCATCACGCATCACAGCAATTCTATCTGCCATTGTCAGAGCTTCAAGCTGGTCGTGGGTCACGATGACAGTCGGGCGTGAGAGATTTTGCAAGACAAGCTTGATTTCACCGCGCATTTCCTCGCGGAGCTGAACATCAAGGCGAGATAAAGGCTCGTCAAAAAGAAAACAGTTTGGGTTACGGATGATTGAACGACCGACCGCAACGCGCTGTTTTTCACCTTCTGCCAACTGGCTCGGTTTGCGTTTCAGGATACGATCAAGCTGTAGCGTACTTGCAACCTGAGCAACGCGTGTCTCGATCTCGGAATTGGAGAGTTTGTCAGCATGAAGAGGGTAGGCGAGATTCTCCGCCACCGAGAGTGCGGGATACAGCGCATAAAACTGAAATGACATCGCGACGTTGCGTTGACGTGGACTCAAATCGTTAATGCGCTTTCCATCAAGCATCACGTCACCTTCGGTCGCCATTTCAAGACCAGCTACCATGCGTAAAGTGGTGGTTTTTCCACAACCTGAAGGACCAAGAAGACAAAGCACCTCGCCGTCACCGACTTGCAGGTCAATCGCATCGACCGCTGTCAGCGCACCGAATCGTTTCGTGAGTTGACGGAGTTCAATGGTCATTTTTTAATTGTTCCAAATGTGACGCCGCGCAAAAGCTGATTTTGCAATATGAAGGTCACAAAAAAGATCGGAATCAAGAAAAGCGTGACAATTGCCGCGAGGAGCCCGTAGTCCACACCAACTTCACCGCCGAGCGTTCGGGCCATGGCAACAGGCACCGTACGTGTTTCGACGCCGGTCAGGAGGAGTGCAAACAGGAATTCATTCCATGTCAGGATCAATCCAAAGACAAAAGTTGCAGAAAGGCCGGCAAGAATCTGCGGGATACAAAAGTTAAAGAAGACCCGTCTTTCGGTAGCGCCGTCCATGCGGGCAGCATCTTCAATTTCCGGGTTTAATTCGTCAAAGAACGACTTCACCAACCAAATCGAGAAAGGAATATTGAAGGCTGTATAGAGCAGAATGATACCCCAGTAGCTTCCCGCCAACCCGCTCAGCCGAAACATCAGGAAAATCGGAATGATGACAACAATCGGGGGCATCATTCGTGTCGTCAGGATAATGAAAAGGTAAATATCGTTGCCGCGGAGGGGGTATCGGGAAAAAGCGTAGGATGCGAGCGTCCCAACAATCAGAGCCAGTCCAACCGAAGTGAAAGCAATGAAGATCGAGTTAAAAAAATAGAGTCCCATATCAGTCGCCTGACTGGTCCCGGTTGTTATCGAAGCGCGATAAAAAACACCGATAAAATTGTCCCAGGTCGGCGTAAAAAACAATTTAGGCGGTACCGCCAGGGCATCGGGTCGGGTCTTAAAGGCGGTTAAGATGATCCAGAATACCGGGAAGAAATAAACCAGCCCAATGAACCCGGCGAATAAGGTATGTCCCCAACCTGCCTGACCGATTTCGCGGTATTTTCTTGCCATTATTCGACCTCGGCCTCGGCGACACGCCGATTGACGGCGTACAGGTAGAGATTGGTCAGCACGATCACGATGAACAGTACAATATAAGCGAGAGCCGAAGACTGGCTGGTTTTAAAAAACTGAAAGGCAGTCCGGTAAAGAAAGACGGCAATTGTCTCTGTCGAAGAGCCAGGGCCACCCTCCGTGATGATATATACGATATCAAAGAGTTTGAAGGTCTCGATTGTCCGGAAAAGCACAGCAAGCAATAACAGGGATTTGATGTAGGGGAATGTGATGGTACGAAATGTCCGCCACCTGCTTGCGCGATCGATTTCAGCTGCCTCGTAGAGATATTTCGGAACCGAGACAAGTCCTGCAAGCACGAGGAGCATGACAAAAGGTGACCACATCCATGCGTCTGCAATGACGATTCCGGCGATCGCACCATATGGCGTGGCCAGTGTTACAAATGGCTCCGCGGTGAATATGTTCATGACGTAACTGACAACACCGAAAGTCGGTTCATAAAACAGTTTGAAGAAGACGCCGACGGACACGAAAGACAACATCATCGGCGTCAGGATTAGCATCAGAATGATGCGGCGAAGTGGAAAGGTCTTGGCAAGTAGTAATGCCAAAAGGAAACCGACAACCAATTGCATGACCACTGATGATCCAACGATGATCGCGGTGGTTTGAAATCGCTCCCACACCTTGTCGTCGGTCAGCACATCAGCGTAATTGTCAAGACCCCGAAATTTAGGAATCCGTTGGCTGGAAGCTTTATAGTTGAAAAAGCTCAAGCCGAACGACCAGAGAAGCGGGAATATGTTCATCACAAAGAGGATGGCAAGTGCAGGCGTAACGAGCAGTGCTCCACGCCGCTTCGGGTCAAGGATCCAAGCACCAAACCCGCCTTGAGTGAATGCTGCTTCCGGCATGTGAAGAGCCTGTTAAATTATGAGAGCAGAGTCACACAAGGCCCTGGTTTGGGGGGCCTTGTGTGGGTGGTGTTGGTTTATTCGA